>NZ_JBWLKM010000009.1:0-219673 GCF_059026085.1 Streptomyces sp. a15
GTCAGGTCATCGGCGAAGTGCCGGTCGCCAGTGGCGTCGGGCACGTACTTCACAGTGACAACGATCCTCAAGCTCACGCCGGCTCTCCTACTGCATCGTCAGTTTTCGGCTGCCTACTTGCAGGCAGCATAGGCGCCCCAAGCGGCCGATCCCGGTCGGAGCGACCCGCGCTCCGACCGAAATATTACTCGTCAGTACACCCAGTTCGTTCCCGCTAAGCAAGCGCTTTGAACTGTGACCTTTGCAACGCAGCGTAATCGGAACTCGACCGCTTCGCAGAAGAGGGGTCGCGCCGATCAGTCGCGCAGCCCGTGGAACCGCCCCTGGTGGTAGAGCAGCGGGCGGCCGGGACCCGTGGAGTCGCCGAGGACGACCTCGGCCAGCACGAGGCGGTGGTCGCCGGCGGGCACCCGGGCGACGATCCGGCACAGCAGCCAGGCCTGGACGTCGTCGAGGACGGGAACGCCCTCGGGGCCCTCGCGCCAGGCGGTCGCCGCGCCGAAGCGGTCGGCGCCGCTGCGGGCGAAGGTGGCGGCCAGGTCCTGCTGGTGCTCGCCGAGTATGTGCACCCCGACGTGGTCGGTCTCGGCCACCGCGGGCCAACTGGAGGCGCCGGTGCCGATGCCGAAGGACAACAGCGGGGGTTCGGCGGAGACCGAGGTGAGGGAGGTGGCCGTGAATCCGACGGGGCCGGCGTCACCGCGGGCGGTGATCACGGCGACTCCCGCCGCGTGCCGCCGGAAGACCGAGCGGAGCAGGTCGGGCGAGGCGAGCCGGGTGGCGTCGAGGTCGGGCGTGGCCGTCATGGAGCTGTCCTTCTGCGAGGAGTGGCGGGGGCGTCCTTGGCTGCTCAACAGCCCGGACAGCGCGCGCTCGCGTTGCGGGCCAGGTCGACATGGACCCGCCCGAAGAGAAGGAGTTCCGAAGGCATACGGTCAGGCTGACGATAGGTGGTGCGCACAGTCAAGTACGTCCCGGCATATGGGAGGTGGCTCACCCCCGGTCTCCTGCCCTCAGACCGCCTCTCCCAACGCGGCGATCACGTCGGCCTTGCGCGGCTGTCCGACCGCCCGTCGTACGACCCGGCCGTCGGCGTCCAGGACCAGCACGGTCGGGGTCTTGAGGATGTCGAGTTCCCTAACCAGCTCCAGCCGCTCCTCGGCGTCGATCTCGACGTGGGTCACGCCGGGGACCATGTCGGCCACCTCGCCGAGGACTCGTCGGGTTGCCCGGCAGGGGGCGCAGAAGGCGCTGGAGAACTGGACGAGCGTGGCGCGCTCGCCGAGCGGGCCACCGAGTTCGGCCACGCCGAGCCGTTTTCCGTCGTCGCGCCCGCGCATCCGTACTCTCCCGCTCCGCTGCCGATGCAGCACTCCGTAGGCGCTCGCCGCCGCGAGCACCGCCACGCACACCACAAGTCCGGTCATCTTCTGCGCCAGCATTCACGAGACTGCAAAGATTCCCGCCTCCCCTGGATCCGTCCGCTGCGGAATCCTTGATCCCATGGACATCGATGCAAGGGGGCCGCGCTTCGGGGCGGCCGTGACGACCGTCGTGCTGGCGGTCGTGCTGATCACGGGGAGCGCCTGGCTGCTGGCCTGGCAGACCCTGGCGTTCGCGCTGGGCGCGGCGGGCGGGGTGGGGCGTTCACCGTACGGCCGGCTGTTCCGCCGGGCCGTGCGGCCGCGGCTCGGGCCGCCCACCGAGTTCGAGGCGCCCGAGCCGCCGAGGTTCGCCCAGGCGGTGGGACTGGTCTTCGCGGGCCTGGGCCTCGTCGGCTTCACCCTGGGTCCGGAGTGGCTGGGACTCGCCGCCACGGGGGCCGCGCTCGCCGCCGCCTTCCTGAATGCGGCGTTCGGGTACTGCCTGGGGTGCGAGATGTACCTGCTTGTACGTCGGGTAACGGTACGCACGGAGTAAAGGCGGCTTAAAAGCCCGAGGTGGATCACTGGGTGGACGTGACGAGAATCTCGCCCTCGACGGGAACGAAGACTGGCTCCCGGTCCGTTCTTGGGGCACGATCTGCGAGATGCCGTAAACCTACGGCTGCGTAGCTTTCCCGCCGGGAGTTTCCTTTTCCCAGGCAGAGAATGGAAGGGTCCACTCCGTCCATGGCAGAGCTTGTCTACCGTCCCGTCGTCGGTCTCGCCCAGGCGTTGTTCAAGGTGTGGGACCTCAAGATCGACTGCAAGGGTTCGGAAAACATCCCGCGCTCGGGCGGCGCCGTGCTGGTGAGCAACCACATCAGCTACCTGGACTTCATCTTCGACGGACTCGCGGCGCTCCCGCAGAAACGTCTTGTTCGCTTCATGGCGAAGGAGTCTGTTTTCCGCCACAAGGTCTCCGGCCCGCTGATGCGCGGGATGAAGCACATCCCGGTGGACCGCAACCAGGGCGAGACGGCGTACGCCCACGCGCTGGACTCGCTCAGGTCCGGCGAGATCGTGGGCGTCTTCCCGGAGGCGACGATCTCGCCGTCGTTCACGCTGAAGAGCTTCAAGTCGGGCGCCGCGCGCATGGCCCAGGAGGCGGGCGTACCGCTGATCCCGGTGGCGCTGTGGGGCACCCAGCGGCTGTGGACCAAGGGGCACCCACGCAACTTCAAGCGCAGCCACACCCCCATCACCATCCGCGTCGGCGAGGCGATCGAGGCCTCCCGGGACAAGTACGCCGGTGCGATCACCCGGCAGGTGCGCGAGCGGGTGAACGAGCTGCTGGAGGCGGCCCAGCGCGCCTACCCGGTCCGCCCCAAGGACGCGGACGACACCTGGTGGATGCCGGCCCATCTGGGCGGCACCGCGCCGACCCCGGAGCAGGTCCGCGAGGCCGAGGCGCGCTGATCCGCCACGCTCCGCCGGGGCGGGTCAGGACACCGGGGACCCGACCGCGATCCGGGCTCCCGGACTGAACTTCTCCAGCAGCTCGGCGAGTTCGGCCGCCGCCGCCTCGACGTCGGCGACCGGCATCGGGGCCAGGCTCTCCAGCAGGAAGATCCCGGAGACTGTGTCCTCGGTGAGCCGGGTGCGCGGCCCCTGGCGCCAGTTCCAGCGGCGGCAGGTCACGCCCGCGTCGTCGCGCCACACCACCTCCCCCGCGTCGGGGTGTTCGACGACCTCCTCGCCGCCGGCGACGGTCACGAAGTCCTCGTCCCCGGTGGCCCGCACGAGACGCATGCCTCCCTGGATACGGTCGACGTCCTCGCCGCCGACGGGGATCAGGTGGGCGACGCTGATCGCGTTGTAGAGGTCGACCAACAGGTTGATCCGCGGCAGCCCGCCGTCCGACAGGGCCCTCTTCGCCAGCGCCTCCGCGGAGTTGCGGGTCCGCGAGGGCTTCGACCCGAACGCCGTGTAGGCCTCGCGCCAGGCGGCCATGTGCGCGTCCTCGCGCGGGGCGCGCCCGTCCAGTCGTGCGGCGAGCCGGCGGGCCGCGTCGTCGAGGAGGGCGGAACTGGCGTCGGTGCTGGGGCCGTTGACGAGGCCGTGCGCCTGGATCGCGAGGTGGGTGAAGCCGGGCGCGAGAGCGCGCACCTCGTCGGACACGGTCAGGGTGAGAGTCATCGCCTGCCTCAGAGTGCGGTGGGGAGGGTCTTCCAGAGGTACGCCCGGTCGGGGGCGGCCTGGAGTACGCCGAGGACGACCGGGTGGGGTTCAGCGTACAGGACTGGGTAGTCCAGCTCATTGGACTCCGGGTCGGGTGTGAAGGCCAGCTGCTCGCCGTCGAGGGAGAACTGGGCGTTCACCCCGGGCTTGTTGCCGCGGGGGTCCTGTCGATGCCAGGCGCCGTTGAAGCGCACGGCGACCAGGCCGTGCACCTCCTCGAACTTCTGGTAGCACAGGGCCGTCGGGATGTCCTCGGCCCGCAGCAGCGCGGCCAGCGCGTGCGCCTTCGCGTAGCAGATACCGGTGCCCTGCTCCAGGACGTCGGAGGCACGCCAGGTGACGCGAAGGTCACCGCTGTCGGCGGAGTGCGGGATGGTGTCGCGCACGAACTCGAAGGCCAGCCGCGCATAGGCATACGAGTCCTCCGCCTGCCTGGCGAGACGCGCGGCCGTGTCGCGCACGATCGGCTGGTCATGGTCGATGACCTCGTCGGCGGCCAGATACGCGGACAGGTCGGGGGTGTTCTGGATCAGCTCCATGCCTGCAGAGCATAGGAAAGCGATCACCCGTGAGTCAATGACTTTTCAGGTGACCGCATACCTATGCAAGCTCGCGGGTCCCGCGTCGGCTAGCGCGCCATCTCCTCCTTCAGCGCCGCCACGAACGCGTCCACGTCGTCCTCCGTGGTGTCGAACGCGCACATCCAGCGCACGACACCCGCGGTCTCGTCCCAGAAGTAGAACCGGAACCGCTCCTGCAGACGCACGCTCACCTCGTGAGGGAGTCGCGCGAAGACGCCGTTGGCCTGCACCGGGTAGAGGATCTCCACGCCGTGCACGGCCCGTACGCCCTCGGCGAGCCGTTGGGCCATCTCGTTGGCGTGGCGGGCGTTGCGCAGCCACAGGTCCTTGGCGAGCAGGGCCTCCAACTGGACCGACACGAAGCGCATCTTGGAGGCGAGCTGCATGGACAGCTTGCGCAGGTGCTTCATGTGGCTGACGGCGTCCTGGTCGATGACGACGACCGCCTCGCCGAACAGAGCGCCGTTCTTCGTGCCGCCCAGGGAGAGGATGTCGACGCCCACCGCGTTGGTGAACGTCCGCATCGGGACGTTCAGTGAGGCCGCCGCGTTGGCGATGCGCGAGCCGTCCAGGTGGACCTTCATGCCGCGCGCGTGGGCGTGGTCGCAGATCGCGCGGATCTCGTCGGGCGTGTAGAGGGTGCCCAGTTCCGTGCTCTGGGTGATCGAGACGACCTGCGGCATCGCACGGTGCTCGTCCTCCCAGCCGTACGCCTGCCGGTCGATCAGCTCGGGCGTGAGCTTGCCGTCGGGTGTCGGCACGGTGAGCAGCTTGAGGCCGCCCATGCGCTCGGGGGCGCCGCCCTCGTCGACGTGGATGTGCGCGCTCTCGGCGCAGATCACCGCGCCCCAGCGGTCGGTGACCGCCTGGAGCGCGACGACGTTGGCGCCGGTGCCGTTGAAGACCGGGAACGCCTGGGCCGTAGAGCCGAAGTGGCTGCGGACGATCCGCTGGAGGTTCTCGGTGTAGTCGTCCTCGCCGTACGCGACCTGGTGCCCGCCGTTGGCCAGGGCCAGGGCGGCGAGCACCTCCGGGTGGGCCCCGGCGTAGTTGTCGCTGGCGAAGCCGCGAACGTCCGGGTCGTGGTGGCGCCGGGCGTCGGTCCTCGGTGGGTTCACAGCTTCTCGTATCACGGCTTCTCGGTCAGCCACAGACGCTTTCCGTTCACTTCTGCGGCGGGCTTCTCCCAGACCCCGACGATCTCCTCGGCCAGGTCCTTGACGTCGGTGAAGCCCGCGAACCTCGCGTTGGGGCGCTCGGCGCGCATCGCCTCGTGCACCAACGCCTTCACCACCAGGATGGCAGCGGCGGACCTCGGCCCGTCGCCGCCCCCGGCCTTGCGGAAGGCGTCGGCCAGCGCGAGCGTCCAGGCCTCGGCGGCGGCCTTGGCGGCGGCGTAGGCGGCGTTGCCCGCGGTGGGCTTCGAGGCGCCGGCCGCGCTGATGAGCAGGTACCGCCCGCGCTCGCTGCGCTGAAGCCCCTCGAAGAAGGCCAGCGAGGTGTGCTGCACGGTGCGGATGAGCAGCAGCTCCAGGAAGTCCCAGTCGTCCAGGCTCGTCTTGACGAACGTCTCGCTGCCGCGCCAGCCGCCGACGAGGTGGACCAGGCCGTCGATCCGGCCGAACTCCTTCTCGGTACGGACGGCCCAGTCCCGGGTCGAGCCCAGGTCGAGCAGGTCGACGGTCTCGCCGGTGACGGTGGCGCCGCCGGCGCTGTAGCGCGCCGCGTCCACGGCCTCCGCCAGCCGCTCCGGGTCGTTGTCCGCGCCGACGACGGTCGCTCCCGCCTCGGCGAGCCTGAGCAGCGTCGCCCGCCCCGCGGGTCCGCCCGCGCCGGCCACGGCGATCACCGCACCGCTGAGAGCCCCATTCCCCATGATCTTCGCCTCCTGAGCAGTGTGCGCTGGTTCGCCGTGCACGCGATCGCTCACGCGGCGACCCGTTCGGCACTCTCCGCCGTGATGCCCTTGGTGGAGGCGATCACGTTCTTCAGCTTCTTGGAGAGGGCCTCATAGAACATGCTCAGGGGAAACTCGTCCGGAAGCACGTCATCCACGAGTTTTCGCGGCGGCTGGCTCAGGTCGAGGGCGTCGGGGCCCTTGGCCCAGCGGGAGCCGGGGTGCGGGGCGAGGTAGGTGGAGACCAGCTCGTAGCCGGCGAACCAGTGGACGAGCTTGGGGCGGTCGATGCCCTCGCGGTAGAGCTGCTCGATGTCGGCGCACAGCTGGTTGGTGACCTGGGGCGCGCGCTGCCAGTCGATGAACAGCTTGTTGTCGGTCCAGCGGACGACGTCGTGCTTGTGGAGGTAGGCGAACAGGAGCTGGCCGCCGAGGCCGTCGTAGTTGCGCACGCGCTCGCCGGTGACCGGGAAGCGGAACATGCGGTCGAACAGCACGGCGTACTGCACGTCACGGGCCTGCGGGATGCCGTCGGCGTCCAGCTTCACGGCCTCCCTGAAGGCGGTGAGGTCGCAGCGCAACTCCTCGAGGCCGTACATCCAGAACGGCTGGCGCTGCTTGATCATGAACGGGTCGAAGGGCAGGTCGCCGTGGCTGTGGGTGCGGTCGTGGACCATGTCCCACAGGACGAAGGCCTCCTCGCAGCGCTTCTGGTCGTGGACCATGTCGGCGACGTCCTCGGGCAGCTCCAGGCCCAGGATGTCCACCGCGGCGGCGGTCACCCGGCGGAAGCGGGCGGCCTCGCGGTCGCAGAAGATCCCGCCCCAGCTGAACCGCTCGGGTGCCTCGCGCACGGCGATGGTCTCGGGGAAGAGCACGGCGGAGTTGGTGTCGTAGCCGGCCGTGAAGTCCTCGAAGGTGATGCCGCAGAACAGCGGGTTGTCGTAGCGGGTGCGCTCCAGCTCGGCCAGCCAGTCCGGCCAGACCATGCGCAGGACGACCGCTTCGAGGTTGCGGTCCGGGTTGCCGTTCTGCGTGTACATCGGGAAGACGACCAGGTGCTGGAGGCCGTCCGCGCGGCTCGCGGCGGGCTGGAAGGCCAGCAGCGAATCGAGGAAGTCGGGGACTCGGAAGCCGCCGTCCGCCCAGCGGCGAAGATCCTTCACCAGCGCCTGGTGGTAGGCGCTGTCGTGCGGGAGCAGCAGGGAGAGCTCCTCGACGGCGTTGACGACCCGCCGTACGGCGCGTTCGGCGTCCGCCGTGTCAGGAGCGCCCTCGGCGTCGAAGTCGATCGACCCGTCCTTGGACTGCCATGGCCGGATCTGCTCCACGGCATCCTTGAGCACGGGCCACGCCGGATGCTCCACCACCCTGGCCGCGGGAGGAACCTGGTCCTCCGAACCCACCTGCACAAGAATTTCCGTCATGTCCCATCCTCCACGGGAGAACCTCGCGTCAGGACACCGTATGCACAGGGGGTTTCTCCCAGCAAGTCCACCCTCGGGAAATTATCCCGCGCCACCCCGATGGTCACAGGATATTTTCCTGCCTGACACGCGCACCGCAACTCCTTCCGCTTCGTACACCCGCTCCCGTCGCCGGACCGGGTCCATCGCGGGGCGAGGCCGTTAGGCTGCGATCTGCCCGCGCGCCCGTCCGCCCCGGCCCGCGCGAGCTGCCGAGCCGCCCCCGACGGAAGCGAGTCGAACCTTGAACTTCCTCACCATCGGTCACCGCGGAGTCATGGGTGTCGAACCCGAGAACACCCTCCGTTCCTTCGTCGCCGCCGAGCAGGCGGGCCTCGACGTCATCGAACTCGATCTGCACCTGAGCAAGGACGGCGCCCTCGTCGTGATGCACGACACCGAGGTGGACCGTACGACCGACGGCACCGGCCCGATCGCCGAGCAGACCCTCGACGAGCTGCGCGCTCTGGACGCGGGTTGCGGCGAGCGGGTCCCGGTGTTCGAGGAGGTGCTGGACGGCGTGCGCGCGCCCTTGCAGGCCGAGATCAAGGACGTGGCGGCGGCGCGCGCGCTGGCGGAGGTCATGCACCGCCGGGACCTGGTCGCCCGCGTGGAGGTGTCCTCGTTCCACGACGAGGCGATCGCCGAGATCGCCCGGCTGGTGCCCGGCGTACGGACCGCGCTCATCGGCAGCCGGTTCGGCCCCGACATCGTGGACCGCGCGGTCGCGGCCGGTGCCGCGACCGTCTGCCTGAACATCCGCCGGCTCACGCTGGAGGTCGTGGAACACGCGCGCAAGGCCGACCTCAAGATCATCGGCTGGGTGGTGAACACGCAGGACCACCTGCGGCTCGTACGGGCCCTGGAGCTGGACGGCGCGACCACCGACTACCCGGAGATCAAACGCACCGGCCGCTTCACGGCGTGACGATGAAAGGCCAGACGATGACCGGCCTGACGATGACCGGCGTATCGACTATGCGAGTTCCTTGACCAGCATCTCGAACTGCAGGTCGTCGCGCTGCGGAATCCCGAAGCGCTCGTCGCCGTACGGGAAGGGGGTCATCTCTCCCGTACGGCGGTAGCCGCGGCGCTCGTACCAGGCGATGAGGTCGTCGCGTACGGAGATCACGGTCATGTGCATCTCCGTGACGCCCCAGGTCTCGCGGGCGATCCGCTCCGCCTCCGCGATGATCACCTTGCCGAGGCCCGCGCCCTGGAGCGCCGGGCTGACCGCGAACATCCCGAAGTAGGCGTGGACGCCCCGGTGTTCGAGCTGGCAGCAGGCGACGACCCGTCCGTCGCGTTCGACCGTGAGCAGCCGGCTGTCGGGCGACTTGATGACCTCCAGCACGCCCTCCGGATCCGTCCGCTGTCCTTCGAGGATGTCCGCCTCGGTGGTCCACCCGCTGCGGCTGTCGTCCCCGCGGTACGCCGACTCGATCAGCGCGACGAGCGCGTCCACGTCGGCGTCGGTGGCATCGCGGAAGGTCAGGGCGGTTTCCATGGTCGGCTCTCCGGTTCTCGGGCGGCTCGGGCACCGACGAGAGTAGCCCGCCGCCACTAGGCTCCGGATGCATGGTGCATGTACTGAGCGGCAGGACCCTGCTGCGCCCCACCGATCCGGAACGGTCCCGTGTCTTCTACGGCGAGCAGCTCGGGCTCGCCGTCCATCGAGAGTTCGGTACGGGCCCGCAGCACGGGACCGTCTACTTCCTCGGGGGCGGTTTCCTGGAGGTGTCCGGGCAGTCCGACGCGGCTCCGTCACCGGCCGTGCGGTTGTGGATGCAGGTCGAGGACGTGTCCGCGGCGTACGACGAGCTGCGGGCCAAGGGCGTCGAGATCGTCCGGCCGCCGGTGAAGGAGCCGTGGGGGCTGATCGAGATGTGGATCAGGGACCCGGACGGCACGCGGATCGTGCTGGTGGAGGTTCCGGCGGACCATCCGATGCGGTACCGGCCCGGGAGCTGAGCCACCGCACAGGTCACTCCCGGTCTGCCGAGACCGCTCCGCGCCGCCGGATGGCCGTGCCGACGGACCGGCGCTAGCGTGCGAAAGGAGACGCTCGCGTCGGGAGGAAGGCCGTGACGTCATGAAACTCGACAAGCCGGTGGCCGGCGGGCCGTGCTGGGCCGAGGTGGGAGCGCCGGACCTGACGGCGGCCAAGGAGTTCTACTCCGCCCTCTTCGGCTGGCGGACGGAGACGGACAGCCGGGAGGAGATGGGCGGCTACACCATCGCCTACCTCGGGCACCTCCCGGTCGCCGCGCTCGTCCCGCTGGGGGGCGAGGAGCCGCAGCCCGTCGTCTGGTACGTGACGTTCGCCGTGTCGGACGTGGACGCCACGGTGGAGAAGGTGAGGTCGGCGGGCGGCTCGGTGGTCTTCGAACCCGGGGACGTCCCCGGCATGGGCCGCTTCGCCTCCGTCACCGATCCGCAGGGCGCCGCCTTCCATCTGTGGCAGGCGGCGGGCTTCGAGGGCGCGGGTCTGCTCAACGCCCCCGGCTCGCTGGGCTGGGTGGAGCTGATGACCCGGGCTCCCGAGCGGGCCGTCGACTTCTACACGACGGTGTTCGGCTGGAGCGTCAACGCCTCGGAGTACTACACGCAGTGGGGCCTCGACGGCTCGGACTTCGGCGGCATGGTCACGATGGACGACAAGTTCCCGCACGAGGTGCCGCCGCACTGGCTGCCGTACTTCGCCGTGGCGGACGTGGACGCGGCCTCGGCCACGGCGACCGAGGCGGGCGGCACCATCCTGATGGAGCCGACGTCGGTGCCGGACGGTCCGCGGATCGCGGTGCTGCGGGATCGGGCCGGGGCGATGTTCGGCGTGTACATCGCGGGCTACGAACGCTGAGGACCTGCGCTTGCTGAGGACCTGCGCTTGCGTTGAAGTGCGCTTGCGTTGAAGTGCGCTCCAGCTCCTAGCGTCGTACGCACGATCTGCCTGAAGGGGAAAGTGCGTGCGTTACACACTGTTCGGCAAGACCGGTCTGCGCGTGAGCGAGCTGAGTCTCGGAGCGATGACCGTCGGGGACGACCTGGGCTGGGGTGCCGACAAGGAGACCAGCGCCCGGATCCTCGACGCCTACGCGGACGCCGGCGGCAACTTCGTCGACACGGCGAACATCTACACGGGCGGCAGTTCGGAGCGGATCCTCGGGGAACTGCTCGAAGGGCGGCGCGACGAGTTCGTCCTGGCCAGCAAGTACACCTGCGGGATCCGCGAAGGGGACGTCAACGCCGCGGGCAGCCACCGCAAGAACCTGGTGCAGTCGGTGGAGGCGAGCCTTGAGCGGCTGCGGACCGAACGGCTGGACGTCCTGTGGGTGCACGCCCGCGACAACTTCACGCCGGTCGAGGAGGTCATGCGGGCGCTCGACGACCTCGTACGGACCGGGAAGGTGCTGTACGTCGGCGTCTCGGACTGGCCCGCCTGGGAGATCGCGCAGGCCAACACCCTGGCCGAGCTGCGGGGTTGGACGGCGTTCGCGGGCTCGCAGCTGCGGTACAACCTGCTGGAGCGGACGCCGGAGCGTGAACTGCTCCCCCAGGCACGGGCGTTCGACCTCGCCGTGCTCGCCTGGGCGCCGCTGGCGGCCGGGAAGCTCACCGGCAAGTACCGCAGGGGCGAGTCGGGGCGGCTGGACCTCTGGGACGACAGGCCGACCTCTCAGGAGGAGGACGTCATCTCCGCCGTCCTGGACATCGCCGCGCAGGGCGGCTGGAGTCCCGCCCAAGTGGCCCTGGCCTGGCTGCTCGCACGCCCCGGCAACGTGGTGCCGATCGTCGCCGCCACCAAGGAGAGCCAGCTCGCCGACAACCTCGGCTGTGTGGACGTCCGGCTCGACGCCGACGCCGTGGCCCGGCTCGACGAGGTGAGCACCGTGTCGCTCGGGTTCCCGCACGACTTCGTACGGGAACCCGCCATCACCCGCAACATCTACGGCGACCGCTGGCCCGAGATCGCCGACCGGCGCTCGACCTACCGCCGCACCGCCACCGAGATCCTCTAGAACAGCGGGTCCTCTGGAACAGCGCGGCCTCTAGAACAGGGAGGTCACCGTGACCTGGTCGACGACAGGTGCGTAGGCGGAACGCTGACCGTACTGGTTGCGCGACTCGCCCCCGAAGTCGGGGAGTTCGTCGGCGGTGAAGGTGACCGTGTTGGTGCCCTGTTCCAGGGTGACGGGAACCGAGAGGTTCCAGAAGTTGTTGAAGTGGAAGGTGGTGGGGAACAGGACGCGGCGCGGGGCGGCTCCGTTGACGGAGATGTCGGCGTGGCGGCAGACGGGGTCGGGGTTGTAGTGCGTGGCGGGCGCCTGCTCGCCGTTGGCGTAGCGGACGGTCAGCGGGTGGCGTCCGGTGCGGTCCGCCGTCACGGTCAGCGTGAGCGCGTTGTCGGGGCCGCCGCCGATGCCGTCCACCGCCTTGCCGCCGGTGGCGTACGCGTATCCGGTCACCTTCGCGGTGCCGGTCAGGGCGCCCTCCTCGGCCGGGTGGGCCGTGCTGGGCAGCAGGCCGCGGGACGGGCCGACGCGCAGGCGGTCCACGACGAGGAGTTCCGAAGCGCCGGTGACGGTGAGCTTGTTGACGCCTCCGGCCAGGAAGAGCGGTACGGCGCCCCGCTCGACGCGGCCGACGTCCTCGCCGTTGACCGTGAGCAGACCTTCCCCGGGGCCGAGGACGTCGACGGTCACGCTCGCCTCGCCGTCGTCGGCCGCGTGCACCCAGAAGGTGTCCGTGCCCCCGCGCGGGAGTACGGCGGCGCCGGGCCCCGAGGCCCCGCGGTGCGCGTGGCTGACGACCGCTCCGCCGCCGAGGGACGCGTACTCGGCCTCGTACAGGGCGGTGCCGTCGTCGGCGCGCAGGGCGAGGTCCAGCTTGTCGACGACCGCGTCGCCCTTCGTGACGCCGAGCTCCGGGTCCTGCGCGGCGAGCGTGATGCGGTGCCTGCCCGCGGTGAGCTCGACCCGGGTGTCGGTGTGGCCCCACACCGCCCACTTGTAGCCGAGCGGCAGCCGCAGTTCGCGCGGAGCCTCGCCGTCCACGCGCAGGAAGACGTTGGTGGGGCCGAACTCCCTTACCAGCTCGGCCTGGTTGTGGGAGTTGGCGAACACGCTGACGTCGTACGTCCCGTCGTGCGGGACCTCGACGTCGAAGGCGAGCACGCCGTCGGAACCGGTGCGCAGGCCGCCCACGTGGTAGCCGCCCGAGGTGGCGAACCTGTCGACGTCGGAGGGGGATCCCTCGGGTCCGTTCTTCGAGTGGCCGGTGCCCGTGTAGGTGGCGTCCTCGGCCTCGTAGGTCCGCCGCCACCGGATCGTGGGCGGCAGGGACGCGGCTTGGTTGCCGCCGGGCGACAGGACGGCCTGGTAGGCGGACATCGCGTCGAGGTCGCTCACCGGCAGGGTCACCCGACCGTCCACGACCGGCAGTTCCTCGTCCCGCAGCCGCAACGGCTGGGCGCTCGCGCCGACTTGCCCCGTCCAGGGGATCTCGTGGAGCCGTAGGTGCACGGTCGTGCCGAAGACATCGGGGTCGACGCCCTCGAAGACGACGTCCGCGGTGCCTCCCGCGCCGCCGAACAGCACGCGGGCCTGCCGCTTGGCCGTGTCCAGCGTGGCGACGCCCTGGAGGGTGTACTGCACGTTGGGATGCGGGGCCACGACCCGGACGGTGTTGCCGGTCAGCTGCCCGTAGGCGTTGAACAGCCACCACTGGCCGTTGGCCTTGTTCGCCTCCACCGCCGAGTCGTTGAGGTTGCCGGCGATGTTCCAGTACGCCAGGTCGGCGTCGACCTTGGACTCCTCGATCGCGGAGATCCACTGCACCATCTGGCCGGGGACGGACACGTGGTAGTTGTGCGCGTACTCGTTGAGGTTGACCGGCAGCGGCCCGATACCCAACTCCCGCTCCATCTCCCGGTACTTGGCGACGTTCGTGCGGACCTCGGCCGGTGACGACAGCTCGTGCCAGGTGATCACGTCGGGCAGCACGTCGTGCTCCTTGGCGAACTCCAGGAAGCCTCGGACCTCGGGATACAGGATGCAGGTGTTGGGGCCGGCGACGCGGGCGTCGGGGTCGAGGCCCTTGATGAGGTGGTACGTCTTCTTCCAGGCCGCGAAGTAGTGCCGCGGGTCGGTGCGCCAGGAGACCCCGTCGTAGCTCCACTCCCCCTCGCCGAACATGTTGCCCTCGGGTTCGTTGAACGGGACGTACACGACGTGGGACCTGTCCGGGCCGAGGGACAGGACGTGCTCCACCTGACGGCGGACGATCTCCAGGAAACCGGCCAGCCGTTCCTCGCCGTCGGCGCCGGGCCACTCGTACGGGAAGCCGCGGTAGAAGTCGGGCAGGTAGACGTACACGTCCTGGCCGCCGGCCGCGACGAAGGGCGGCAGGATCTCCAGGGCGTCGCCGCCGGGGTGCTGGATGCCGTCCTGGGCCTTGGTGGTGACCGTACGGACGTACATGCCCTCGACGAGGGTGCGACTGGGCACCCCGTCGCCGTACAGGCCGTAGAGGGTTCCGCTCGCGCCGCCGTGGAAGGGGCCGGTCTCGGTGCCGAGGTCAACGGTGAGGGTGTCGGAGGCGGGCGTCTCGGCTGTCACGGCATCCATCCTTCGTCCGGTATGTCGTACGCCGATCGATGATCCGAACCGGCCTGGTCGAACGTAGGAACCAGGTGCCGGTCACGTCAATGGCGCACCACCCTCCGAAACTTCCGGAACGGGAGCGTGGGACGACCTCGGGAAGAGATCAGGGGCGCAGTACCCCGAGGCGCCCCTCCAGTCGGCCGAGCAACCCCGAGAGCAGTACGGCCAGTTCGTCCTGCTCGGTCGGGTCGAGGACGGACAGCACGGTGGTCTCGTACGCGAGTTGCTCGGGCAGGATGCCGTCGACCAGGTCGCGCCCGGCGTCCGTGAGGCGGAGGTGGGCGACGCGGCGGTCGCGGGCGTCGCCGCGGCGCTCGACCAGGCCGCGTTCGGTGAGGGCCTTGAGGCGCTTGGTGACGGCGGCGCCGGAGGAGAAGGTCTCGCGGGCCAGTTCGCCGGGGGTGAGCTCGTGGCCGGTGCGGCGCAGCGCGCCGAGCAGGTCGAACTCGGGGCGGCTGAGCCCGGCCCGGCGCAGCGGGGCGTCCTCCGCCTGCTGGAGGAGGGCGGCGGAGCGGTTGATGCGGCCGATGATCTCCATGGGGCCGGTGTCGAGGTCGGGGTGGACGGACTGCCACTGCCGGACGACCGCGGCGACGGTGTCGCTCCTCGTCGCTCCGGGGGCGCCCGCTCCACTGCTCGCCGTCATGGCCGTACGTCCTCCGTCGTCTCGTCCGTGCGCCGGTCCAGGTGCAGTCCCTGACGCCGTACCGTCGCCGCGAGCGTACGGTGTCCGGACTGTTCGGCGAGCACGACCCTCTCGTGCGGCAGGGCCCGCTGCCACCATTCGCCTGACGCGGCCTCAGCGGTGGCGCGCAGGTCGACGAGGGCGGCGGCGAGGGCGCGCCGGGCGGATTCCAGGGCCGCGGGCGCGGGGTGCGGCTCGGCCAGGAGGCGTGCGGCGCGCTCGCGGGAGCGCTCGACGGCGGTCAGCGCGCGCTCGACGCCGGTGCCCGCGCGCCGGTTGGTGACGGCGACGGCCGCGAGGAAGCCGACCAGGGCGCCGACGACGGTGTCCACGATCCGCTCGGTGATCAGCCGGCCGGGCTCCTGGTAGCCGGCGAACTCGGTGATGAGCAGGGCCATCGGGGTCACGCAGACGCTGCCGAGCCAGTAGTTGCGGCTGATCAGCGCCTCCGCGCCGAAGTTGAAGGCGAGGCAGCACAGCACCAGGGCCGCCGGGCCAAGGTGCGCCAGCGGTGCCACGGCCGCGAAGAGGAGGACGCCGACGAGGTTACCGACGACGCGCTGGACGCCCCGGCTCCAAGTGAGGGTGAGGTTGGCCTGGTAGAGCGAGGCGGCGGTGACCAGGGCCCAGTAGGGGCGGCCGACCCCGACGGCGAGGGAGGCGTAGCCCGCGAGGGCGCAGCCGAGGGCGGTGCGGACGGCGAGCGGGGTCAGCGGTCCGAGCCGGCTCCACCACGGGCGGGCCGGGGCTGCGAATTCGGCGTCCACGCCGAGGAGTTCGTCGGTCTCGGCGGGCAACGGGCCGGCCTGCGGGACCGGTCCGGTGCCGCGCAGTGCGCGGGCCCAGGCGCGCAGCCGCTCCGGGTCCGTGTCCGCGGGCGCCGCAAGGGCGATCTCGGCGCGTACGACGAGCCGCTCGAGGGCGCGCCGGGTCCCGGTGGGGGCGCCGGCGGACAGCAGCGACTGCCAGGCCGCCTGCACGGCGGCGGCCGCGGCGGCGCGGGCCCGGGCGTGGCCGTCACCGGTGCCGCGCGTGGTGGCGTACGCGGCCGCCGCGTGCAGGGCGTGTGCGGTGGCGCGGCGCTCCGGGCCGTGCGGGCGCAGCAGGCCGGGCGCCATGCCGACCAGCCAGGCCCAGACGCCCGCCGCGACGGCCAGCGCCAGGTGGACCGGGATCTGCCCGAGGGACTGGGGTGCGAACAGGGCGGCGGTACTGATGAAGGTGAGGACCACATTGCCCGGCGGCCCGATCCGGGTGGCGTCGCACAGCACCTTCTGTACGGCCGCCAGGACGGCGCCGACGGCCACGAGAACGACGGCACTGGAGGTGAGGGAGGCCGCGAGGAGGGCGACCGCGAGGCCGCCGATCATGCCGAGGACGACCCAGGCCAGGGCGCGGGCCCGGGCGGCGTAGGGGCGGTTGTGTGCGTAGAGAGCGCACAGCGACCCGGCCATCGTGTACATCGCCAGGTCGAGCCGGTCGAGGGCCAGCAGGATCAGGTTGGGCGGGGCGACGGCGACGACCACACTCAGAGCGGGCTTGAACCAGATGTCGGAGGGCCGGCCGAGACGCAGCACGCCGGCGAGCGGGAGACGGCGGGCGGGCGGAGCGACGGGAGTGGGGGCGGCACGGCTCATGACGACAAGCTTAGCAGGTGTTTTACCCGTAAAAGGTATCCGCTCACCTGCTGTGCTCCGTCGAATGCTCCCCGCTTGCCCCCTTGCGCTCGCTTGCGCGCCCGCATCGCCCGGGCATTCCTTGACCGACCGTCGAGCACCGACCGTCGAGCATCGACCGTCGAGCGGGGAGGTGGGCGTGCACGGACCGGCTTCGCCCGGGTGGCTGCTGGTGGCGCTGTGTGCGGCGACCGGGGCGTACTGCCTGCTGCGGATGCGCAGCACCGTCGCGGAACAGCGCCGGGCCGCGGGCGGCGAGGCGCTGATGGGCTTCGGCATGGCCGCAATGGCCGTGCCCGCCACGGCGTTCACACCCCCGTCCTGGGCCTGGCCCGCCTACGCGGTCGTGTTCGGCGCTGCCGCGCTGCACGCCCTGTGGGCGGCCCGGGCCGGCGCCCACCATCTGCACCACCTCGTGGGGGCCTCGGCCATGGTCTACATGGCGGTGGTCATGGCCGCCTCCCCCGGACACCACGCCGCATCCGGCGGCGCCGGGATCCCGCTGCTGACGGGGGCGCTCCTCCTCTACTTCACCGGGTATGTGCTGCTGTCCGGCCTGCGTCTGGTGCCCGTCGCCGCCGGCGGCGCGGCCGGGGGGTGGCGCGACCGGCCGGAGCTCGCGCGGGCGTGCCGGCTGTCGATGGGGATCGGGATGGTGGCGATGCTGCTGACGCTCTGACGCGGGTGGCGCCGCGGCGCCGGCCGCGCGGACCGTCGTAGGCGGCCGTTGCCTGCGTCACTTCGTGGGGCAGGCCGTACCGGTGAGCGGCACGGCGCTCATAGGCTGCGCTCATGATGCTCCCCGCGGCACTGTTGCTGCTCGGCGCCCTGACCGCCGTCGTCGCTCCCCGACTGCTGGCCCGGGCCGACTGGGCGGACCGTGAACCGGTGCTGGCGCTGTGGGTGTGGCAGTGTGTGGTGGCGGCCGTGCTGCTGTGCTGTGCGCTGTCGATGACGCTCAGCGCGGCGACCGCCTGGCAGGCGGTGCGCGGTCAGGTGTTCGCCCCCGCCCCGAACGTCGTCGTTGAGGCGTACACGCTCGGTACGGCCGAACCGTGGGCCGCTGCGACCGCGGTGGCGCTCGCCTGCGGCGGGGTGTGGAGCGCGGCGATGCTGGTCCGGGAAGTCGTACGGGCGCGTGCCCGCCGTCGGCTGCGCCGGGCCGAACTCCTGCTCCGTGCCCCGTTGTTGCCCGGTGAAGAGGCCGTCGGCAGTCGGCTCGTCGTCCTTGAGGGTGAGCGGCCCGACGCCTGGTGGCTGGGGAGCGCGGCGCCGCGGCTCGTCATCACCACGGCCGCGCTGCGCCGTCTGAAGGGCCGGCAGCTGGACGCCCTCGTCGCCCACGAGGAGGGTCATGCGCAGGCCCGGCACGACTGGCTGCTGCACTGCTCGGCCGCGCTGGCGGGCGGGTTCCCGCAGGTGCCGGTCTTCGCCGCGTTCCGGGACGAGATGCACCGGCTGGTCGAACTCGCCGCCGACGACATGGCCTCCCGCCGCTTCGGCCGGCTGACCACCGCGCTCGCCCTGGTCGGGCTCAACGAGGACCGGGGCGTGTTCGGCCCCTGCCCGACCCCGCAGGCGCAGGTGCCGCAGCGGGTCCACCGGCTGCTCGCGCCCCCGGACCGGTTCACGGCGGCCCGTCGGCTGCGGCTGACGGCGGCGGCCGCGCTGGTGCCGGTCGTGCCGGTGCTGCTGGCGTTCGTACCGGGGTTGCGGGCACTGGGGTGAGGTGCCCGAGAGGGTTCGCGGGACGTGGGATTGGCTTCGTGCCCCACGGTTCGGCGAGGATCGCAGCATGCACACTTCGCCCGTCGACTCCCCGCCCCGCCCGCCGGCGTACCGCAGCGCCGCCCGCGCCGCGGGCATCCTCGCGCTGTGCTCGGCGCTGCTGATCGCCCTGGTCGCCGCCGAGTGGCATCCCCTGTTCACCCTGGACGGCGACATCGCCGACACCACTCACCGCTGGGCCGTGGACGACCCGGACGTCACCCAGACGTCCCGCATCCTGACGGACTGGGTCTGGGACCCGTGGACGATGCGCATCCTGTGCGCGGTCGTCGTCGTATGGCTGGTGTGGCGGCATTCCGCCTGGTGGACGGCCGGATGGCTGGCGGTGGCCGCCGCGCTGGGCACCGCGCTGCAGCAGGGCCTCAAGGCCGCGGTCGGGCGCCCGCGGCCCGTCTGGCCCGACCCCGTCGACTCCGCCCACTACGCCGCCTTCCCCTCCGGCCACGCCCTGACCGCCACAGTCGTACTGGGCCTCCTCCTGTGGCTGCTGCACCACCACGGCGCCGACCGGATCCTGTGGCGTACGGCCGTCACCGTGGCCGTGATCTCCGTCGTCGGCGTCGGCCTGACCCGCGTGTGGCTGGGCGTCCACTGGCCCTCGGACGTCATCGGCGGCTGGCTGCTGGGCGCGATGGTCGTGGCCGTGGCGGTCTGGGTCCACCAGCGCCGACACCCGTGACCCCGCCCTCGCGCAGCTACCGCTACATCGGCCCGCCCGAACTGAGATCGACGGTACGGCCGGACAGCACGGGCCGGATCGTCCGCTCCGCCGACGATCTCGCCCTCTGGCAGGCCGAGCGCGGGACGGCCGAGAGCGCGGAGCCGTTCACCTTCGTCGTCGCCCTGGACGGCCTGCTGCGGCTCGCGCCCCGCAGAAGCGAACACGTGGCATGCGCGGGCGGCGGCGACGTCCTGGCCGCGGGGGGAGATCGGGTTCCACCGCGACCTCGGGCGCTGGACGGTCCGCGAGGTCACCAACCAGTCCACCGGTTACTGCCCGGACCTCGACTCGTGGCACGCCGTCGCCCACGCCCTGGACCTCGCGGGCATCGGACATCCCGGCCGCTTCACGCACGAGGTCGTGTTCCGGCGGTGCGAGCGGTGCCGGGAGTGCTCCGTGGTACGCGAGGACGACTTCGTCTGCGTGTTCTGCGGCAGCGCTCTTCCCTCGGCGTGGAACGTCGCCCCCTAAGATCACCCCATGGCCGCCGTGTTGTTCGACTTCTCCGGAACCCTCTTCCGTATCGAGTCCACCGAGACCTGGCTGCGAGCCGTCCTGACCGAGGCCGAGCTGCCTCTCACCGAGCCCGAGTTGCTGGGTACCGCGCATGCTCTGGACAGGGTGGGCGCGCTGCCCGGCGGAACCCACCCCGTCGAGCAGATCCCCGACGAGCTCGCCCACGTCTGGGAGATCCGCGACAAGAGCGCCGAGCTGCACCGGGCCGCGTACACCGGCGTCGCCCGCCAAGTACCGCTCCCGGATCCCGCGTTGTACGACGCGCTGTACGACCGGCACATGTCCCCGGTCGCCTGGGCGCCCTACCCCGACGCCGCCGTGGTGCTGCGGACGCTGCGCGAGCGCGGGATCGGCGTCGGCGTGGTCAGCAACATCGGGTGGGATCTGCGGCCGGTGTTCCGCGAGCACGGCCTCGACTCCTGCGTCGACACGTACGTCCTGTCGTACGAACACGGCATTCAGAAGCCGGACCCCCGGCTGTTCGCGACCGCCTGCGCCGCACTCGGCGTCGAGCCGCCGGACGCCCTCATGGTCGGTGACGACCGGCGGGCGGACGGCGGCGCGGCGGCGCTGGGCTGCCGGGTGCACTTCGTGGACCATCTGCCGGTGGCAGAGCGGCCGGACGGGCTGCGGCCGGTGCTGGATCTGGTGGGCTGAGCCTGTATCAGACCTGCTCGACCGTCCTGGACGATCCCCCGCGTCGCCCAGGACGGCAGCAGCCCCGACCAGGCCCTTTCGCAGGCCGGTCCGGACGCGCTGAGTATAGTTGGCTGATAGCCAGTCAACGCAGGAGTTACAGCATGTCCCCGCGCAGCGCCTCGGTCAACGAAGAGTTGCGCCGGCGTTCCCGGGAACGCCTTCTGCAGGCGGCGGTCGAGCTGGTCAGCGAGCGCGGATACGAGGCGACGACCCTCGGTGACATCGCGGACAGAGCCGGCTCGGCGCGCGGTCTGGTGTCGTACTACTTCCCCGGCAAGCGCAGACTCGTGCAGTCCGCCGTGCACCGGCTCATGCACCGCACGCTGGAGGAGGCGCTGGAGGGCGAGCCGCGTACCGAGGACGGCCGGGAGCGGATGGCCCGGGCCATCGACGCGATCCTGGGTCTGGCGCGGGATCAGGCCGTGCTGATGCGCCAGCACATGGCCGGGATCCTGCAGGCCGAGGGTTTCGTGCAGTGCCCGGAGCAGCAGCGCCTGGCCCAGCTGCTGCGGGAGACGGTCGCCCGCCACGGCTGCGAGGACGTCGACGCGGACTACGCCATGCTGCGCGCCCTGCTGATGGGCGCCGTCTTCGCGGCCCTGGTGCCGGGGGTGCCGATGTCCGTGCCCGTGCTGCGGGCCGAGCTGTTCAAGCGCTACCGGCTCGACTGGGAGCTGGGGGGGTTCCGCCGGACGCCGAGGCGGCGTCCGGCGGGACGTGCGACAGGGATCTGTCACGGTTCTTCGCCACCGGGACCGCACCGGAGTGCGGTCCCGGGCCGCGTACGACTCAGTCGAAGTAGTCCGGCTGCGTCTGGACGTTGAGCTCGCCCAGGCGCACCCACTTCGCCGGGTCGGTGCGCCGGTCGTTGAGCTTCAGTACGTCGAAGCCCTTGGCGATGTCGTTCGAGTAGATGTAGCCGTTGTAGTAGTACGCCGACCAGGATCCGGCCGTCGTGAGCCGCTCCGGGTTCACCGGGCCGCGCTCGAAGTAGGCGATCTCCTTCGGGCGGGCGGAGTCGGTGAAGTCCCAGACGGAGATTCCGCCCTGGTACCAGGCCTGGACCATGATGTCCTTGCCCTTGACCGGGATCAGCGAGCCGTTGTGGGCCACGCAGACCTCCACGGCCGCCTGGTGGCGGGGGATCTTGAAGTAGCTGCGGAAGACGAGCTTGCGGTGGTCGCCCTTGCCGACGATGTCGTAGATGCCGTCGGCACCCTTGTTCGGGCCGATCTCCGCGTTGCAGGTGGCCGCACCGCCGCCGCCCAGCTCGTCGGTGAAGACGACCTTGTTGGCCTTCTGGTTGAAGGTCGCCGAGTGCCAGAACGCGAAGTTCACGTTGTCCTGCACCCGGTCGATGATCTTCGGCTTCTCCGGGTCCTCGATGGAGAAGAGGATGCCGTCGCCCATGCAGGCGCCCGCGGCGAGGTCCTTCGAGGGCAACACGGTGATGTCGTGGCAGCCGGTGGTCTTGGAGACACCCGGGTTGGTGGGCGCACCGGGGTTGCCGCCGCCGTCCGGACCCTCACCGGGGAAGAGCACCGGGAAGCTGACGATCGTCGCCTTCTCGGGGGCGCTGCGCGGCACCTTGATGACGGAGATGCCGTCGTGCGGCGGCTGGCAGTCCGGGTAGGTGGCGTTCGGCGAGTACGAGGAGACGTAGACGTAGACGTTCTTCCGCTCGGGCACCAGCGTGTGGGTGTGCGAGCCGCAGGCGGTCTCGACGGCGGCGACGTACTTGGGGTTCTTCTTGTCGCTGATGTCGAAGACCTTCATGCCCTCCCACGAGGACTTCTCGGTCACGGGCTGGGTGGTGCTGCTGCAACTGCTGTCGCTGCGCGAGGAGTCGGTCGACAGGAAGAGCAGGTTGCCGGAGACGGAGATGTCGTTCTGCGAGCCGGGACACAGGACCTGGGAGACGGTCTTGGGCGCCTTCGGGTTGCTGATGTCGAAGATGCGGAAGCCGTCGTAGTTGCCGGAGAAGGCGTACTTCCCCTGGAAGGCCAGGTCCGAATTGGTGCCGGGCAGGACGTCCTTGGGGATGTTGACAAGGTGTTCGATGTTGGCCGAGTGGACGATCTCGTCCTGGCCGGGTATCTCGCCCTCGGCGATCGACGCGCGGACCTCGGCCTCGTCGCTCCTGGACACCTCCTCGCTCGTGGCCGGAGCATCCCCCGGGTCGGGGGTCGCGGCCGCCGGACCGGCCGTCAGCAGAGCCGCCAGGAGGCCCGCCGCTGTGGCGGCAACTCCCAGGCGTCTGTATCGCGTTCGGGGCTCTTTCAACAGGATCACTGCTTCCTCCCTAGTGCCGTTCGTGGGGGAACGGATCACGCACCCCCGAAGTATCGTCTTCACCATGCACATATCAACAGGGGGCAACGAACACGTAATAAAGGTTTTTGATCAGTTGCGCGCGGAAGCGTGCTAGGACGGTCTTCGACACTCACGAGGTGTCCCCCACCCCGCCTGCCACAGGAGGTCGTTGTGCCCTTCCGTCGTGCGTACCGCGCACCCCTCGCCGCGGCCTCACTGGCCGCCCTGGCCGTACTCGCCCTCGGGGGCTGCGACTCGGGGTCTGACGCCAAGTCGGCCTCTGCGACCGGGCCTTCGGTGCTCGTGCCCGGCAAGCCCGGGGAGGCGAACCGGACGATGTCCGCCGAGGACGCGGCACAGCAGCGCACCGACGACGACACCCCCAACTCGGCCGACGTCTCCTACGCGCGGATGATGATCGAGCACCACACGCAGGCCCTGGAGATGACCGAACTGGTCCCGGACCGCGCCGAGTCGTCGAAGCTCGAGAAGCTGGCCGAGAGGATCGGCGCCGCCCAGGGACCGGAGATCGACAGCATGCGGGCCTGGCTGTCGGAGCACGGCGAGGACGAGAAGGGCGACGGCCACGATCACACCTCGATGCCCGGCATGGCGACCGAGGCCCAGCTGAAGAAGCTGCGCGCGGCGAAGGGCGAGGCGTTCGACGAGCTCTTCCTCACCCTGATGATCACGCATCACCAGGGGGCGATCACGATGGCCACGGAGGTGAAGGCGCAGGGCAACAACATCCGGGTCGAGGAGATGGCCGACGACGTGGTCGCTCAGCAGACCAGCGAGATCACGCGGATGCGGGACATGCAGTGACCCATTAGTCGGTCGTCACCCAACGGGGCTGCTCAGCGCCGCGCGTGACGTGGCGTCAGATAGCCCGCGTCACGCGCCTGGGCGATCAGCCGCAGCGACTTGCGGCGGCTGTGCCCGGTCGCGCACATCACCGCCAGCACGGGGTCGACGCCCTCCTCCTGGGCCGCCCGGTACTCCTGTGCGACGAGCCACCGTCCCTCGATGCCGCGCGGCCACGCTGGGCGGGCGCGGCGCGGCCCGGCCACCTCGGGTCCGGGCTCGGGCCCGAGTCCCGAGGCCTCGGCGAGCGGGACCTCGATCCAGTCCGCGAGCACGGCCAGGTCGTCCAGGGACAGCGCCGGCTGGGCCCGGACGTCCTCCAGCGAGACACACCCCTCGGCCACCACGGCGAGCACGTCGACCCGGGCACCGTCGCCGAACTCCAGCCGGACGTCGAACCACGAGGTCGCGCTCTCGCCCTCCCGCACTTCCCACGCGGGCCACACGGACACCGCGCCGTCCGTCGGACAGCGATCGGAAAGATTAAGAAAGGATGCTTCTAGCACACACGCAACGTAACCGCATGATCACACTCCAGAAAAACGGACACGCGTGCCCGTCCTGCGCACAGCACCCTGTCAGCGGAGCGGCGGCGGTGCAATGCTGGAGGTGACAGCGTTCTCCCGTCGACCCTCGGGTCCCCCGGTGAGGAGTTCCGCCGTGCTGCATGTCGCCGTCGTCGGCTCGGGGCCCAGCGGGTGCTACGCCGCCCAGAGCCTCGTCCAGCAGGACGCCCAGGTGCGTGTCGACGTCCTGGACCGGCTGCCCTGCCCGTACGGCTTGGTGCGGTACGGCGTGGCGCCGGACCACGAGAAGATCAAGTCGCTGCAGAACAATCTGCGCACGGTCCTGGAGCACGAACGGGTGCGCTTCCTCGGAGGGATTCAGATCGGCCCCCAAGGCGTGTCCACCGCGCGGCTGCGGGAGCTCTACCACGCCGTCGTGTACTGCGTGGGCGCCGCCACCGACCGGCACCTCGGGATCCCGGGCGAGGACCTGCCGGGCAGCTGGTCGGCGACGGAGTTCGTGTCCTGGTACAGCGCGCATCCCGACTCCGCCGCCGACGGCTTCGTGGTCGGCGCCCGGTCGGCGGTGGTCGTCGGCGTGGGGAACGTCGCCGTGGACGTCACCCGGATGCTGGCACGAGGCCTCGCGGAACTGAGCCCCACCGACATGCCCCAGACGGCCCTCACCGCGCTGGCCGCGAGCCAGGTGTCCCAGATCCACATGGTGGGGCGGCGCGGCCCCTCCCAAGCCCGTTTCACCACCAAGGAGCTGCGCGAGCTGGGTGCCCTGCCCGGCACCGAAGTCGCCGTGGACCCGGCGGAGTTGGCCCTGGACCCGGCCTACGTCGACCCCTCCGGACTGCCCGCGGCTCAGCGCCGCAACGTGGAGGTGCTGCGCGGCTGGGCGCAGGCCCCGGCCGGAGACCCCGCGCCGCACCGGATTCACCTGCGGTTCTTCCTGCGCCCCGTCGAAGTCCTCGCGGACGGGGGGCGGGTGGGCGCGGTGCGGTTCGAGCGGACGGCGCCGGACGGGCGTGGCGGGGTGGCGGGCACGGGCGTGTTCGAGGAGATCGAGGCCCAGCTGGTGCTGCGTTCGGTGGGCTATCGCGGGGTGCCGCTGGAGGGGCTGCCGTTCGACACGGCGAGCGGCACGGTGCCCAATCTCGCCGGCCGGGTGCTGCGCGAGGGCGTCGTCGCGCCGGGCGAGTACGTGGCGGGCTGGATCAAGCGCGGGCCCACGGGCGTGATCGGTACCAACCGTCCGTGCGCCAAGGAGACGGTGGCCTCGCTGCTGGCGGACGCCCCCGCGCTCGTACACAAAGATCTCCCCGAGGACCCGCTCACGGCACTGCGCGCCGACGGCATCCGGCCCGTCCAGTGGGCGGGGTGGCAGGCGATCGAGCGGGCCGAGGCGGAGCTCGGGGCCTCGCTCGGGCGGGGCGTGGTGAAGCTCCCGGACTGGGAATCACTGCTGGCGGCGGCACGGTCGGCCGCTCCATAGCGGCTTCGCGGGCAACTGGGTGGGCATGACACACATCGGCAACAGCGTCGAAATCAACAAACTGTTCAAGCCTCGTACGGTCTCGTGCTGTTCGCATGTTCCCAGCCATCCGCCGCTCTGGAGTGCCCATGGCAACGACCGCACCCGTGCATCCCGTCGACGAGGTCCCACCCGTACGACAACTGGCCGCCTTCGGTCTGCAGCATGTGCTCGCGATGTACGCGGGCGCGGTGGCCGTGCCACTGATCGTCGGCGGTGCGATGAAGCTGTCGCCCGCGGACCTGGCGTATCTGATCACCGCGGACCTGCTGGTGTGCGGGATCGCCACGCTCATCCAGTGCATCGGCTTCTGGCGGTTCGGCGTGCGGCTGCCGATCATGCAGGGCTGTACGTTCGCGGCCGTGTCGCCGATGGTGCTCATCGGTACCACAGGCGGCGGGCTGCCCGCGATCTACGGCTCGGTGATCGTCGCGGGGCTCGCGATCGTGCTGCTGGCGCCCGTCTTCGGCAGGCTGCTGCGGTTCTTCCCGCCGCTCGTCACCGGCACGGTCATCCTGATCATCGGCATCTCGCTGCTGCCGGTCGCGGGCAACTGGGTCGCGGGCGGCGCCGGGGCGGCGGACTTCGGGGAGCCGAAGAACGTCGCCCTCGCCGCTTTCGTCCTGGTGGTGGTGCTCGCCGTGCAGCGGTTCGCGCCGGCGTTCCTGAGCCGGGTCGCGGTGCTGATCGGCATCGTGGTGGGTCTGGCGGTCGCCGTCCCCTTCGGCTTCACGGACTTCGGCGGGGTCGGGGACGCCGACTGGGTCGGCATCAGCACGCCGTTCCACTTCGGAGCGCCCACCTTCGAGGCGTCGGCGATCATCTCCATGCTGGTCGTGGCGCTGGTGTGCATGACCGAGACGACCGGTGACTTCATCGCGGTCGGCGAGATGACGGGCCGGAAGGTGGACCCTCGCTCCCTCTCGGACGGCCTGCGCGCCGACGGCCTGTCCACCGTCCTCGGCGGCATCTTCAACACCTTCCCGTACACGGCGTACGCGCAGAACGTCGGCCTCGTCGGCATGACCCGGGTGCGCAGCCGCTGGGTCGTCGCCGCCGCGGGCTGCATGCTCGTGCTGCTCGGCCTGCTGCCCAAGCTGGGCGCGGTGGTGGCGGCCATCCCGGCGCCGGTCCTCGGCGGTGCGGGCCTGGTGATGTTCGGGACGGTCGCGGCGAGCGGCCTCAGGACGCTGGCCCAGGTGGACTTCAAGGGCAACAACAACCTGACCGTGGTGGCCGTCTCGGTCGCCATGGGCGTCCTGCCGGTCGGCGTGCCGACGATCTACGAGAAGTTCCCGGACTGGTTCCAGACGGTGATGAACAGCGGCATCAGCGCGGGCTGCCTGACGGCGATCGTACTGAACCTGCTCTTCAACCACCTGCCGACGAAGGCGGGTTCAGCCGACGCCGGAGTCACCGAGGCGGACGGCCTGCCGGCCGGCGGCGTCGAGGAGGGCGTCCAGAAGCCCCGGGAAGAGGTCGTCTAGGTCATCCCGGCGCAGGCCGTTCATCTTGGCGGTGCCCCGGTAGATCTGCCGGATCACCCCGGCCTCCCGCAGCACCCGGAAGTGGTGCGTGGTCGTGGACTTGGTGACGGGCAGGACGAAGTGCGAACAGGAGAGCTCGTCGCCGACAGCGGCGAGCTCTCGCACGATCCGCAGCCGCATCGGGTCCGACAACGCGTGCAGCACGGATTCCAGCCGGATCTCCTCGCGCGCCGGATGCGGGAGATCACGGCTGCTGACGACGGGGGAGGTCACGGCGGCTCCACATGCTCGGGGGTTCCATTGTACGAGAGGTCTCGTAGTTTGACACTTCCCGTACTACGATGCCTATCGTACGACTCGTCCATCGGCCCCGCGACGATCGGAGCAGCTCGCCATGAGCTCCCTCTTCCAGCCCTGCAGCCTGCGTGACGTGACCATCCCGAACCGGGTCTGGATGCCCCCGATGTGCCAGTACTCGGCGGCACCGGACGGACCCGACACGGGCGCCCCCAATGACTGGCACTTCGCGCACTACGCGGCGCGCGCGGCCGGCGGAACGGGCCTGATCGTCGTTGAGGCCACCGGTGTCAGCCCCGAGGGGCGGATCTCCCCGTACGACCTCGGCATCTGGAACGACACCCAGGTCGAGGCGTTCCGCCGGATCACCCGCTTCCTGGTGTCCCAGGGCACGGTCCCGGGCATCCAGCTCGCCCACGCGGGCCGCAAGGCCTCGACCGACCGCCCGTGGACGGGCGGCGCGCCGCTCGGGCCGGACGCGTACGGATGGCAGCCGGTGGCGCCGAGCGCACTCGCGTATGACGAGAACCACCCGGTGCCGACCGAGCTGACGGTCGATCAAGTTCAGGAGGTCGTCGGCCAGTTCGCGGACGCGGCCCGCCGCGCCCTAGCCGCCGGCTTCGAGGTCGCCGAGATCCACGGCGCCCACGGCTATCTGATCGGCAACTTCCTCTCCCCGCACTCCAACCACCGCACCGACGCGTACGGCGGCTCCTACGAGAACCGCACCCGCTTCGCCCTCGAAGTCGTCGACGCCGTCCGGGAGGTGTGGCCGGACGACAAGCCCCTCTTCTTCCGTATCTCGGCGACGGACTGGCTGGATGAGGGCGGCTGGACGCCGGACGACACCGTCCGCTTCGCCCGCGACCTCCAGGCCCACGGCATCGACCTCCTCGACGTCTCCACCGGCGGCAACGCCTCCGGCGTCCGCATCCCGACCGGCCCCGGCTACCAGGTGCCCTTCGCCGCCCGCGTCAAGGCCGAGACCTCGCTCCCGGTCGCCGCGGTCGGCCTCATCACGGACGTCGAACAGGCCGCGAAGATCCTTGCGAACGACGAGGCCGACGCCGTACTCCTGGGCCGCGAACTCCTGCGCAACCCGTCGTGGGCACGGCAGGCCGCGCGGGAACTGGGCGCGGACGTGCACGTTCCGGACCAGTACCACCGGTCGGTGTGAACGCCGCGCAGGTGTAGGGGCCCGTGTCCTCCCGGAGGAGTACGGCACCCCCGGCGACTGCTCCCGCAAGGTCGGGGGCGATGTCTCCCCGGGCACGATGTGCCCGGCGCCGAGGGCGACGAGGCTGATGGCCTCAGGCAGGAGGAGAGCGCCATGAACCGCCAGACCCGCATCCGCGTCAGCCGCCGGCCCAGCACCTCGCGCGACACCAAGATCGACCGCAGGACACCGTCGGGGCGCATCCTGCCGTACTGATGGCGACACGGCGGCCGGGGAGCGTGCCCCGACCGCCGTGCGGCCCGGGACGTCAGCCCGTGCAGGCCTTCCCGTTGAGCGTGAACGCACCCGGAGCCGCGCTGTTCCCGGTGTGGTTCGCCTGATAGCCGATGGTGACGCTCGCGTTCGGGGCGAGCGTGCCGTTGTACGACACGTTCGTCGCCGTCACCGCTCCGGAGGACGGCGCGTAGGTGGCACCCCAGCCGTTGGTGATGGTCTGGCCGGCGGGCAGGGTGAAGCCGAGTTGCCAGCCGTTGACCGAGGTCGTACCGGTGTTGGTGAGGGTCACCGAACCGGTGAGGCCGGTGCTCCAGGCGTTGGTCGAGGCCGTCACCTTGCAGGCACCCGGCTGGGGTTGGGGAGCCGGCCCCGAGGTGTCCAGGCCGAAGAAGGTGAGGGCGCGGGCCGCCATGCCGTTGGCGTAGAGGTTGTGGCCGACGCCCTGGAGGCTGATCGCCTCTACGGGGGCACGGTCACCGGTGGCGCCGTAGCGGGTGCGGATCCAGCCGGAGACGGGTTGGTCGGTGGCGGCCGGGGTCTGGCTGACGCCCAGGACGTTCGTCCACTGCTTGATCTCCTCCCCGAAGTTGGGGTAGCGCAGCACGTCGTCCTCGGTGCCGTGCCAGACCTGCATGCGCGGCCGCGGGCCCGTGTAGCCGGGGTAGGCGGCACGGACCAGGTCGCCCCACTCCTGCGGGGTGTGGGTCACCGTGCCGCCCGAGCACGCGCTGTTCCACTCGGAGCCGTCGGTGGTGGCGAAGCAGCCGAACGGTACGCCGGAGAAGGCGGCGCCCGCCGAGAAGACGTCGGGGTAGTCCCCCAGCAGGACGTTCGTCATCATCGCGCCCGACGAGATGCCGGTGGCGAAGATCCTGCCCGGGTCGGCGGAGTAGGTGCGGGTGACCCAGTCGACCATCGACTTGATGCCGACGGGGTCGCTGCCGCCGCCCCGCTTCAGCGCCTGGGGCGAGGAGACGTCGAAGCACTTGCTGGCGCGGGTGACCGAGGGGTAGACCACCACGAATCCGTAGCGGTCGGCCAGCGAGGCCCACTCGGTGCCGGAGTACATGGCGGGTCCGGAGCCGGTGCAGTAGTGCACGGCTACCACGACCGCGGGGTTCGCGGTGACGCTGTCCGGCACGTACAGGTACATCTGGAGGTTGCTGGGGTTGGTGCCGAAGTCCGCGACTTCGGTGAGCGTCGCGGTGGGGGCCGCGGCGGCCCGCTCGGGGCGGGCCGAGGCGGCCGGCGCGGTGAGGAGGGTCGCCGCGAGCAACGGCACCAGTGCCGCGAGCAGCGTCATGAGCACCGAACGCAAGGATCTGGTCGGGGAGTTGCGGGGGGTGAGGGGCACGTCCTTGTCCCTTTCCGGTCGCGGCTCTTCGGACGTGGTGCGCGGTCGTCAGCAGGTGGAGTTGGTCTGGGTCAACAGGGCCAGGCGCCACGGCAGTTGGGAGTAATCGCCGCTCGCCGCCGGGTCGATGCCCTGGTAGAGGTAGCGCAGTCGGCAGGGGTTGATCGTGAGGTTCTGGTCGACGCCGTCGCGGATCAGCTCGCCGTGGCTGAAGTCCTTGGTCCAGGCGGGTTGCCCGGCCTCGAAGGTCACGTTGTTCGCGCGGATGAACGCGTTGGCCTCGGTGTCCGCCAGCGGCGTCCACGTGCCGCCCAGGCTGTCGGCCGTCCAGGCCCGGAAGTAGCGCCGCCAGTCGGACTTGGTGGCCAGCGCCTCGACGAGCATGAGGTACTTGCCGCTGTCGCCGAGGCGGTAGACGTTGCTCGCCTCGAACAGGTCGAAGCGGTTGGGTTCGGCCAGCACGATCTCGGTGTCGCGGAAGCCGTTCGGGAACTCGGCGAGCGTGGTCCGGGAGCGGTACTGGTGGCCGTTGTCGTCGGAGAAGAACAGGTAGCAGTCGGTCTTGTCGCAGATCGTCCAGAAGTCCAGCCAGAACCCGTTGCCCTTGTTCTCCGTGACGACGGGTGGCTCACTGTCGAAGAAGTAGCGCGGTGCGCTCCAACTCTCCGGCTTGGAGGGGTCGGTGGTGGTGGAGTAGGACGGCGGGCCCGTCTGGTAGACCATGTACCAGAGCTTCTGCGGGGCGAAGTAGAACACCTGGGGCGCGGCCGCGTACCGGTTGCCGATGTTCGGGTTGGCGTCCAGGAAGGTCTGCGGTGCGGCGGCCGCCTGGGACCAGTCCGTGAAGCTGGTGTACGCCAGGCTCCACCGGCCGGCGGTGTCGGCGGTGGTCGCGTAGACGTGCCAGCGGTTCTTGTGGCGGAAGACCGTCGGGTCCTTCACGGAGACGATCGGGTGGCCGGCGTCCGACTTGGGAGCGATCAGCGGACCGGTCGAGGACCAGGTGAAGGAGCCGGGCAGCGCGTCCTGCCGAGCCGCCCCGGAGGCGCCGGCGGCCGCCGGACCGGGCGACAGGGCGGCCATTCCGACGGCCAGCAACGTGAACACCAGCCCGCTGATGAACGTACGCATCCGTGGAGTCGTCATCGACCCGCCCCTTTCGGAAGGGAAGCATCCGCGGAGCATCGTGGCATGCACATGGCTTACGTGGAAGCGCTCCCACACTTCGAAAGAATTCGCTCGCGCCACCTACCAGGAACGGCCGAACACGTTCTGCGCAAAGCGTTGACTAGAAAGCGCTTGCCCCCTACGTTCCGTTCAGCAGTGTGACCCACTCGCTCAGCCCGGGCCCTACACAGCCCACTCTGCACGTGCACGGCGAACAACATGGCGTACAACATTCACGTACATGACCAACCCAGCACTCGCAGGCACCATCGAAGGGACGCACCCGCATGCGTACTCTCCCCCCACGTACACACGCGCAAAGATCCGTACTGGCGGCCGGCGCGGCCGTTCTCGCGACGGTGGCCGTGCTGGCCCTCCCCCAGTCGGCCGGCGCCGCCGAGACCTCGCCGATCGGGTTCGGCGCCGGGACGACCGGCGGCGGCAGCGCCACGGCGGTCACCGTCTCGTCGCTGAGCGCCTTCAAGACGGCCGTGACCGGCAACACCGCCAAGGTCGTCAGGGTCAACGGCCTGATCTCGCTGAGCGGTCAGGTCGACGTCGGCTCCAACACCACGGTGCTGGGCGTCGGTTCCTCGTCTGGGTTCACCGGGGGCGGGCTGCGACTGAAGAACGTCACCAACGTCGTCGTCCGCAACCTGAACATCAGCAAGCCGCTCGCGCCCGCCGACGGCGTGACCGTCCAGGCGTCGACGAAGGTGTGGATCGACCACAACTCCTTCTCGGCCGACCGGACCCACGACAAGGACTACTACGACGGCCTGCTGGACATCAACCACGGCTCCGACAACGTCACGGTGTCGTGGAACACCTTCAAGGACCACTTCAAGGGCTCGCTCGTCGGTCACAGCGACAACAACGCGAGCGAGGACACCGGGCACCTGAAGGTGACGTACCACCACAACCACTTCAGCAACGTGTACTCGCGCATCCCGAGCCTGCGCTTCGGCACCGGCCACTTCTACGACAACTACGTCGAGGGCGCCGACACCGCCGTGCACTCCCGTATGGGCGCTCAGATGCTCGTCGAGAACAACGTCTTCCGTACGACGAAGATCGCGGTCACCACGAACCGCAGCAGCGACGTCGACGGATTCGCCAACCTGCGGGGCAACGACCTGGGTGGAGCCGCCACCGAGGTCTCGCAGGTCGGCACCTTCACCACCGCTCCGTACAGCTACACCGCCGAGCCCGCCTCCTCCGTCGTCGCCTCGGTGACGAGGGGCGCGGGCACCGGAAAGCTCTGACCAACCCCTCACAGCACAGAAGGAATCGGGACATGACTTCTGCAGCACCCTCGCGCGCCCGCGGGCGCGCACTCACCGGCTCATTAACCGCGCTCGGGCTCTCGGGTGTCATGATCATGACATTCAACGCGCCCACGGCGAGCGCGGCGACCTGGCCGACCCCCTCCAGCAGCCAGGGAGTGAGCTCGACCATCAACGTGTCCGGCGTCCGGGACGGCGGCATGGTGCGGTACTACGGCAGCGGCAACCTGGCCGGCGACGGCCAGGAGGAGGGCCAGGACCCGATCTTCAAGCTCGCGGCCGGCGCGACGCTGAAGAACGTCATCATCGGCGCGCCCGGCGCCGACGGCATCCACTGCGAGGGCAACTGCACCCTGCAGAACGTCTGGTGGGAGGACGTCGGCGAGGATGCCGCGACCTTCCGCGGCGGCTCGACCTACACCGTGACCGGCGGTGGCGCGAAGAAGGCCGCCGACAAGGTGTTCCAGCACAACGGGCCCGGCACAGTGAACATCTCGAACTTCGCCGTCAGCGAGTTCAAGACGCTGTACCGCTCCTGCGGCGACTGCTCCACGCAGTACACCCGCAAGGTGAACCTCAGCAACATCGAGGTCACAGGGACGGGCTCCACCGCACGGCTCGTCGGCATCAACGTCAACCGCAACGACGTGGCGACGCTGCGCGGCATCACGATCCTCAACGACTCGAGCCGCAAGGTCGTGCCCTGCCAGAAGTACAACAACACCACTGCGGTCGGGACGGGCCCCGACAGCACGAACTGCCTCTACAGCACGTCGGACATCACCTACAGGTAATCCCGGTAAGCCCGGTAAGCCCCCCACGATAGGTGAGGCGGCCGTCCGAAGCGTCCCCGCACGGCGCTTCGTACGGCCGCCGTGTCATGCGCCGGGAGTGTGCCGAGACCGCTGAGGCACCGTGTCGGCCAGCTCTTCCTGGTAGTCCGTGTACGCCGTGCGCAGTTCGGTGCCCGGCCAGTCCTCCGGCAGCAGTCCTGGGGGCAGGACCGGGTCGGCGAGCAGGTGCCGCACGACGGCCGCGAAGGCGGTGAGCCGGTCGGCCGGCCGGTCCGGACGGGCCACGTGGGTGACGTGGTCGAGCAGTGCCCGGGCCGTGGCCGCCCAGGTGTCGAGGGGCCACAGGCTCGCCGCCAGCTCCGGCGCGGGACGGTCGGGGCGGGAACTGTAGTGCTGGGCCACCTCGTCGAGGTCGTCCGGGAGCGGCCGGAGCAGGTTGGCGGGCCGGAGCCAGACCCCTTCGCGCAGTTCGGCGAGCCTGAGGGCGGTCAGGCGGGCGCGCAGGTCGACACGTTCCGCGGGGCCACGGCCGGTCGCGGTGATCACGACCATCTCCCAGTCGCCGTCCCACGCGCGCGTGCGGGGGTGTACGGCGTCGTCCTGGCGGCGCTGACGCGCGAGCAGCCGGTCGCTGAGGCGGTGGACCGAGTCCGTGCGCCGCAGGTCTCCGGCGGCCACCATCCGGCTGAGCGCGGCCCGCAGTGTGGAGCCGCCGACCCCGAAGGGCTCCACCGCGCGGACCAGGTCCTTGACGGGGAGCTCGGGCGGATGCGCGCCCAGCAGCAGGCTCAGCACGACCGACCGGGCGGACAGCGGCCGCAGGTCGACCCCGCCGGCCTGCACGTTCCTTCGCATGGTCACGTACTGTACGAGTCCTCTCCTTGTTGCATCATTGCTGCGATCGCAGTGATAGTGCAACATGGTCCTATGGTCTCGATACTCGCGCACGAACGGTCCACCACGCACGAACGGTCCACCACGCACGACGTCACCAACCAGCCCCCTCCCCTGGTCCCGTACGACGCGGCCGAGGACACGGCCCTCCTTGAGGGGCTTCGCCGGGAGGGTGCCGGGTGGGCCGAGGAGGGCATCCGGCGGCTCGGTCTGAGGGCGGGCAGCGCGCAGGCCCAGGAGTGGGCCGAGCTGGCCAACCGCCATGAGCCCGAGCTGCGGACGCACGACCGGTACGGCAACCGTGTCGACGAGGTCGAGTTCCATCCGAGCTGGCACCACCTGATGCGGGTCGCGGTCGGCGAGGGGCTGGCGGGCGCGCCCTGGGCGGACGGCCGTCCAGGAGCCCATGTCGCCCGTACCGCCGGCGGGCTGGTGTGGGGACAGACGGACGCCGGCCACGGCTGCCCGACCTCGATGACGTACGCGGCGATCCCCGCGCTGCGCAGGCAGCCGGAGCTCGCGAAGGTCTACGAACCGCTGCTGACCGGCCGCGAGTACGACCCGGAGCTCAGGGTGCCGAGCGAGAAGCGCGGCCTGCTCGCCGGCATGGGGATGACGGAGAAGCAGGGCGGCTCCGACGTCCGCACCAACACGACGGCGGCGACGCCCACGGCCGAGCCGGGTGTGTACACGCTGCGCGGGCACAAGTGGTTCACGTCGGCTCCGATGTGCGACCTGTTCCTGGTGCTGGCGCAGGCCCCGGACGGACTGTCGTGCTTCCTCGTGCCGCGGGTGCTGCCCGACGGCAGCCGCAACACGTTCCGCATCCAGCGGCTGAAGGACAAGCTGGGCAACCGGTCCAACGCCTCCTCCGAGCCCGAGTTCGACGGGACGGTGGCCTGGCTGGTCGGTCCCGAGGGACAGGGCGTCAAGACGATCATCGAGATGGTCAACTGCACCCGGCTGGACTGCGTGATGATGTCCGCGACGCTGATGCGCAGGACCCTCGTCGAGGCGGGCCACCATGTGCGCCACCGCAGCGCGTTCGGGGCGCGGCTCCTCGATCAGCCGCTGATGCGCAACGTCCTGGCCGACCTCGCACTGGAGTCGGAGGCGGCGACGACGCTCAGCCTGCGGCTGGCCGGCGCGGCCGACCGGGCGGTGCGGGGCGACACCGACGAGGCGGCGTTCCGCCGGATCGCGACCGCCGTGGGCAAGTACTGGGTCACCAAGCGGGGCCCCGCCTTCACCGCGGAGGCGCTGGAGTGCCTCGGCGGCAACGGGTACGTCGAGGAGTCGGGCATGCCCCGCCACTACCGCGAGGCCCCTCTGCTGTCGATCTGGGAGGGCTCGGGGAACGTCAACGCGCTGGACGTACTGCGGGCGTTGCGGCGCGAGTCCGGCAGCGCTCAGGCCCTCTTCGCCGAACTCGCCCTGGCGCAGGGCGCGGATGCCCGCCTCGACGCGGCGGTGACGCGGCTGAAGGGGCAGGTGGCGCAGACCTCCGAGGCCGGTGCGCGGCGGCTGGTGGAGCTGATGGCCCTGACCCTGCAGGCCTCCCTCCTGGTCCGGCACGCCCCGCCTGCCGTCGCCGACGCCTTCTGCGCCACCCGGCTCGGGGGCGACTGGGGACACGCCTTCGGCACGCTGCCCGACACCGCCGATCTGGACACGGTCCTGGCCCGCGCGCTGCCCGACAGCGCCTGAGTTCCCGCCCGAAGGGGCCTTCTCGCCGGTTCGCACACCATCACCCCGCGTGGGCGAGGCAGCTGCTTCGCCGTTCGGGTCCGCGTGCCGGTGTCATGGGCCCGCGGAACCGCCCGGTCAGCCCGTCGTACGCCCGCTGCCCGACGACGCCTGAACTTCCGCCCGAAGGATCCTTCTCGCCGGGTAGCACACCGTCACCCCACGTGAGCGAGGCAGCTGCTTCGCCGTTCGGGTCCGCGTGCCGGTGTGATGGGTACGCGGACCCGCGCGGTCAGCCCGTCGTACGCCCCCACAGCGGGCCGAGCAGCTCCCACTCCGCGTCCCACCGCTCCATGCGGCGGCGCTCCAGTCGGCCGCGCAGAACTCGGCCGCCCACGAAGGGGACGGCGCCGACGCTCACCCCGATCAGGCCTCCGATCAGGGCGGCCCGCAGGCGGGCCTGGGACGCGGTGGCGGGCTTCGAGACGAGGCGGCCCTCCGGATCCGTCCACACCGTGACCGGCGACCCGAAGGTGCTGCCGGGCGGGACCCGGACCTGGCCCGTGTGCGCGGAGCCGTCCGCCATGCTCCAGCTCACCTCGGCCCACACCCGCTCGCCGCGCGGCGTCTCGGAGGGCGCGTCAGAGGTTCCGGGCGCCTGGTCGGTGAGGCGGGCCACGACGGGCCGCCACTCGACGCGCTCGCGGGCCAGCTCGCGCTCCACGGACCAGGTCACCGCCAGACCCGCGAGTACTCCGGCGAGGACGGTGAGCACCCAGGCGCCGAGCACCACCCAGGCCTCCAGCACGTCGGCCCCGCGTTTGAGCGGATTGCGCCGCCAGCGCCACAGCCACACCCTCGGACCACGGAACGCCATCGAAGGCATCCTCCTCATCAGCGCCAGAAGTGAGCGCACGACCGTGCCGTACCGCACTCCCATACGGGAGACGCCTCTTCGATGCTCACGCAGGCGTCCCCGACTCGCCTCACGGCGGGTCCCTCGACGGTGCGGAATCTGCCCGAAACGGTCGCGCGGACCTGCCCGGCGCGTTACCCTCGCCGCCCTGACCTGCGGCGGAGTCGTTTCCAGGGGTGACTGTCAGTGGTGGGGTGCAGACTGGCGAATGTCCTGAGACGAAGACGTCGCGGAGGTGGTCGGCATGACCGAAGTACTGCTCGCCGTGGGCACGCGCAAAGGCCTGTTCATCGGGCGCAGGCGGGGTGGCGCGTGGGAGTTCGACGAGAGTCCGTACTTCAACGCGCAGGCGGTGTATTCGGTCGCCCTCGACACCCGGGGAGAGCGCCCGCGGCTGCTGGCCGGCGGCGACAGCGCGCACTGGGGACCGTCCGTGTTCCACTCCGACGACCTGGGCCGGACCTGGACCGAACCGGCGCAGCCGGCCGTCAAGTTCCCGCAGGACACGGACGCTTCGCTGGAGCGGGTCTGGCAGCTGCACCCGGCGGCCGCCGAGCCGGACGTGGTGTACGCGGGCACGGAACCGGCCGCGCTGTACCGCTCCGAGGACCGCGGCGAGAGCTTCGAGCTGGTCCGCCCCCTGTGGGAGCATCCCACCCGGTCCCAGTGGGTGCCGGGCGGCGGCGGTGAGGGCCTGCACACCGTACTCACCGACAAGCGGGATCCGCGCGCGGTGACGGTGGCCGTCTCGACGGCCGGCGTGTTCCGCACTAAGGACGGCGGCGCCAGCTGGGAGCCGTCCAACTCCGGGGTCTCCGCGGTGTTCCTGCCGGATCCGAACCCGGAGTTCGGCCAGTGCGTGCACAAGATCGCCCAGGACGCGGTGACGCCGGACCGGCTGTATCTGCAGAACCACTGGGGTGTGTACCGCAGCGACGACGCGGGCGCGCACTGGACGGACATCGGCGAGGGCCTGCCGTCCACGTTCGGTTTCGCGATGGCCACCCACCCCCGCCGCGGGGACATGGCGTATGTGTTCCCGATCAACGCCGACGCGGACCGGATCCCCGCCGGCCGGCGATGTCGGGTGTTCCGCACTACGGACGCGGGCAAGAGCTGGGAGCCGCTCACCGCGGGCCTGCCCCAGGAGGACCACTACGGCACGGTCCTGCGGGACGCGATGTGCACGGACGACGCCGACCCGGCGGGCGTGTACTTCGGCAACCGCAACGGCGAGGTGTTCGCGTCGGCGGACGACGGCGACAGCTGGCGGCAGTTGGCCTCGCATCTGCCGGACGTGCTGTGTGTGCGGGCCGCGGTGGTCGGATGAACCGGATGCGGTTACCGGCCGGCTGTCCGGCCGGCCTTGGCCACTGGTTGATTCCCGCCGCCCGTACGGCAGTAGGGTGACGCCCGTGGCTCCACGACCCTTGCATGAAATCGTCGAACCGGGCTGGGCGCAGGCCCTCGAACCCGTCGCCGGACGGATCGCCGACATGGGCGACTTCCTGCGTGCGGAGATCGCCGCGGGACGCACCTACCTACCGGCCGGACCGAACGTTCTGCGGGCCTTCCAGCAGCCCTTCGACGAGGTGCGGGTCCTGATCGTCGGACAGGACCCGTACCCGACGCCGGGGCACGCGGTGGGCCTGTCGTTCTCGGTCGCGCCGGACGTGCGTCCGCTGCCCGGCAGCCTGATCAACATCTTCCGTGAACTGAACACCGACCTGGGGCTGCCGCAGCCGTCCAACGGCGATCTGACGCCGTGGACCGAGCAGGGCGTGCTGCTGCTCAACAGGGCGCTCACCACGGCGCCGCGCAGCCCGGGGGCCCACCGCGGGAAGGGCTGGGAGGAGGTCACCGAGCAGGCGATACGCGCGCTGGCGGCGCGCGGCAAGCCGCTGGTGTCGATCCTGTGGGGCCGCGACGCCCGCAATCTCCGTCCGCTGCTCGGCAACCTGCCGTCGGTGGAGTCCTCCCATCCCTCGCCGATGTCGGCCGACCGCGGCTTCTTCGGCTCCCGTCCCTTCAGCCGGGTCAACGACCTGCTGGTCGGGCTGGGCGGACAGCCGGTGGACTGGCGCCTGCCGTGACCGGTGCGGGGGACGGGTTCCTCGCCGTCGACTCCGGCGGCTCCGGCCTCCGCGTCGTCGTGGGCGTCTCCGGGCGCGGCCCGCTCCCCCAGCGGGAGTCCCGGGAGCCGGTGCGCACCGGTGACCGGGGCATCGATGCGAGGCACTTCATGGAGCAACTGGTGCCTATGGTGCGTGCGTTGGCTGCCGAGGCGGGTGTCGACGGGCTGGGTACGGCCGTTGTCGGCGCGGCCGGGCTCGCCACGCTGGGTGACGCACTGCGTGCCGAACTCCCGGACGCGCTGGCCCGGGAGTTCGGGATCCGTACGGTCGCCCTCGTCGCCGACGCCGTCACCGCCTACACCGGCGCCCTCGGTCCGCGCGCCGGGGCGGTCGTGGCCGGCGGCACGGGGCTGATCGCGATCGGCACCGACCTGGTGTGCTGGCGTCGCGCGGACGGCTGGGGCCATCTGCTGGGCGACTGCGGCGGCGGCGCCTGGATCGGCCGGGCCGGGCTGGAGGCGGCGCTGCGCGCCCACGACGGGCGGGACGGCGGCTCGGTACGGCTGTTGGCGTGCGCCGAGGAGGTGTTCGGCCCGATGACGGAGTTGCCCGGCAAGCTGTACCCGCGCCCCGACCGCCCCGCCGTCCTCGCCTCCTTCGCACCCCAGGTGTCCGCGTGCGCCGCCGACGACCCCGTCGCCGCGGGCATCCTGCGTGCGGCGGCCCGGCACCTGGCCGACTCCCTGGCCGCCGTCTGCCCGGCCACGGGCGAGCCCCGAGTCGCTCTCACCGGCGGCCTGTTCAAGATGGGCGACCCGCTCGTCGTACCGCTGGAGGAGGAGCTGGCCAAGCGGCTGCCGCACGCCCGGCGGGTGGCGGCCGAGGGCGATCCGCTGCACGGCTCGGTGCGCATCGCGAGCGATCTGGCCGCCGGTGCGCTCACTCTGCCGGGTGACGAGAAGATGCTCTACGTCGTGACCGGGAAGGGTGATTGATCCCGTGGCGCGGCACGTGTCCGACAAGTACCGCTTCGCTCCCCGCGACTTGTGACGCGCGCCGGGGAAAACCGCTGATCACTTCGGATCCGTACGTAACTCATCAGACAAAACCGGACGGATACCGCTCACCTGCACCCTCCCCGAACAGGGGAGCCCAGGAAGCCAGTAACATGCGACGCCATGAGCTCCCCCACTGGGCCCGCGTCCGGCCTGCCAGTACGAATGCCGCGACCTCGCCAGCCCGGGCGGCACCGCCGACCCGAGCCGCTGGCGGCACCCGAGGGCGCGCCCGCGCTCCTGCTCGCGGTGCCGGGCACGCCGGGCATCGCCACGCGCAGTCTCGCCGAGGAGGTCGTGAGCATCGCGCGCTCCGAGCTCCCCGGCCTCGACGCCCGGATCGGGTACCTCGACGGGGACGACGCGGAGTTTCCCACCCTGCAGGCCGTGCTGGTGCACGCCGCCGAGGTGCGCGCCGCCCGCTACGAGCAGGCCAAGGCCGCCGGTGCGGACGTGAAGGAGCCGGACGGCCCCGTGGCCGTCGTGGTGCCGCTGCTGGCCGGCCCGGACGGCTCGCTGCTGCGCCGGATCCGCCAGGCCGTGATGGACAGCCGGATCGCGGCCGACCTGACCGATGTGCTGGGCCCGCACCCGCTGCTCGCCGAGGCGCTGCACGTGCGGCTGTCGGAGGCCGGGCTGGCCCGTGCCGACCGTGCCCGCCTGTTCACCGTGGCGACCGCCGCGGACGGCATCATCCTGGCCTCGGTGGGCGGCGAGGAGGCCGTGCAGGCGGCCGGGATCACGGGCATGCTGCTGGCCGCGCGCCTGGCCGTGCCGGTGATGGCCGCGGCGCTGGACCAGGAGGGGTCGATCTCGTCCGTCGCCGAGCAGCTCCGCTCCTCGGGCTCCCAGCAGCTGGCGCTGGCGCCGTATCTGATAGGGCCGGAGATCGACTCCGCGCTGGTCGCGGAGGCGGCCGCGGAGGCGGGCTGCTCCGCCGCCGAGCCGCTCGGCCCGTATCCGGCCATCGGCAAGCTCGCTCTGGCCAAGTACACGACCGCGCTGGGCATCGCCCCGCCGCAGCCGCAGGGTGCGCCGGTCCGCTGACGCGGACGGCACGTTCGTACGGCGAAGGGCCCGCTCCGCATACGGGGAGCGGGCCCTCGCCGTGTCAGGGGCCGGAGGCCGGCCCGTGCCCGCGTGTGCTCCTGCGGCCGGCGGCTCCGCCGCTGACCCGCACGGCACCCTCGTACGCCGACGGGCCCCCTCCACGTTTGGAGCGGGCCCTGCCATGTCCGGGGCCGGAGGCCGGCCCGTGCCCGGGCTGGGCGGCGGTCTCGGTTCAGCCGATGACCACGCACGAGGCCGCGGGCACCTCGATCGAGCCGGCACGGCGCGGCAGTCCGGTGTCCGGGTCGACGGCGAACCAGGAGACGTCGCCGGAGCGCTCGTTCGCGGCGTACAGGAAGCCGCCCGCCGCGGTGATCGCCCGTGGCCAGTGGCCGCCCGAGGGCACCGTGCCGATCAGCCGCAGGCCCTCGTGCTCGACGGCGAACGTGGAGAGGACGTCCTCGCCGCGGGTGGCGATCCACACGAAGCGGCCGTCGGGCGAGACGGCGATGCCTGACGGGTAGGCGTCGCCCGTCGGCGAACCGGGCAGGATGGGCGTCTCCGTCAGCGGCTTCAGCGTGCCGTCCGCGGCCTCCCAGCGGCAGACGGTGACGGTCGGGGTGAGTTCGTTGACGACGTAGGCGTACGAGCCGTCGGGGTGGAAGGCGAGGTGGCGCGGCCCGGAGCCGGGCCGCAGGGCGTTCTCCCGGTGCAGTACGGGAGCGCCGTCAGCCAGTGTGCACACGCGCACGGAATCGGTGCCGAGGTCGACGCTGACGGTCCAGCGTCCGCTCGGGTCGGGCTGCACCTGGTGCGCGTGCGGTCCCTGCTGGCGGGGCGTGTGCGGGCCCGAGCCGGTGTGCAGGAGGACGCCGGACGGGGCGGACGCGAGGGTGCCGTCGGGGCGGACGGGCACGGCGGTGACGCTGCCGGAGCCGTAGTTGGCGGTCAGGACGTGGCCGGCGTGGACGCTGAGGTGGGTGGGCCCGCTCGCGCCGACCGACACGGGCGGGCCGGCCGGCTCGGGCTGGTCACCACTCACCCGGTACGCGGCCACCGCGCCCTCGGCCGTCTCGCTGACCGCGTACAGCGTGTTCCCGTCGGGCGCGAGGGCCAGGTACGACGGGTCGGGAAGGCCGTCCAGGCTGCTCAGGACGGTGAGCGCGCCGGTGGATCCGTCCACCTCCGCCGTCACGATCCCGGGGCCTCCGGCCGCCGTGAAGGACCCGATGAAGGCCCGCTGTCGCCGCCTGCCGCTGTCTGTCACCGCGGTCCCCATCTCTTCCGGTGCCGTTCGGGGTGACGGTAGCAGCGATCATGCGAGGTCTAGACCAAAAGGGTGGGATTATTCGGCTGCGGTGGGTCGGCTGCTCAGGCGTCGACCAGCGGCGAACGCGACGGCGTCCGCAGGGGCATGGCGAGTTCCGCGAGGGCGCGCTCCAGGCCGTGCAGGTGGGCCAGCGCGGGTTCCGCGGCGGGCGGGCGGGGCGCCGGCACGGCGAGGCGCTCGCGCCTGCCCGCACGGAGCCCGTCGCCGATGAGCGCCTCGACCGCGGCCTCGACACGCCGGCAGGCGGCGGCGAGGCGGGCGTCGTGCGAGGCCTCCGGATCGGCGGCCACGGCGGCCAGGCCCCGGATCTCCCGGGCGCAGTCGTCGAGCAGGGCCAGCACCCGGCGGGCACGCCGCTTGCGGCCGAGCATCGGGTTGAGCGGGTGCACCAGCGGGGCGACCGACAGCCGTACCCGGCCCAGCAGCTGCTCCAGTTCGGCCACGCGGGACACCGGGTCGGCGCTCGCGTTGCCCGCGAGACGGGCGGCGGCCTCCGCGGTGCACGCGTGGACGCAGCGCAGGGCCCGCTGGATCCAGGCGTCGGTGACGGTGTGGGTGGTGACCGGCAGCACGAAGAGCACCGCCAGGACGGCGCCGAGCGCGCCGATCCCGGTCTCCGCGAGCCGCAGGGCGAGCAGCGCGGGGTCGAGGACGCCCAGCAAGCCGTAGAGCAGCTCCGCGAGGAGTGTCACGCAGAGCATCATCCAGGTGTAGGACACGGCCGCGGAGTAGAAGATGCCGAAGACGCAGGCGGTGAGCAGCACGGCCGTGGGGAGCGCCGCCCCGTGCAGGGGGACGGCGAGGAGCAGGCCGAGGCCGATGCCGATCACCGTGCCGAGGACCCGGCGGAAGCCGCGGACCAGGGTCTCGCCGCGCGAGGTGGTGTTGACGAAGATCCACCAGGTGGCGCCGACGGCCCAGTACCAGCGCTGTCCGGACACCAGCTGGCCCACCACGAGGGCGAAGCCGGCGCCGGTGGTCGCCTGGATCGCCTGGCGGGTGGTCACGCGGGCCAAGCCGGTGCCGCCGGGCGGGGCGGGGACGGGAGCCGGGGGCAGACGGCGCTCGTAGCACCACAGGCCGAAGCGGACGGCCGCGGCGGTGAGCACGGCCAGCACGACGGCGGCGTACAGCTCGGGCAGCTGGTCGGTGGTGGCGTGCAGGAACTGGGCCACGAAGAAGGTCATGAACGCGAACACGCCGAGGCTGTGTCCGCGCGGCCCCCAGCGTCGCGCGTAGACGCCCGCGCCGATCACGGCGAGGAAGGTGAGGTCCCGGGCGACGGGGTGGTCGTGCAGTTCGGCGGCGGCGGCGAGCACGGGCAGGCCGACGGCGGGCAGCAGCGCGGTGGTCACCGCCTGGCCGCGCACGGTGGCGTCGGTGACGGTGAACAGGGCGAGCAGCGCGGCGAGTCCGCCGGTGACGGCCCCGACGAGCGAGTGCCCGGCCAGCCCGCTCACGACGACCGCCGCCACGATGCCGAGCACGGCCCGCGCGGCGAACCGCAGCCGCGCCCCTCCCGGGTCCGGCGCCACGAACACCCTCTTCAGCACTGCCTCCCGCCCCCTTCGCCCTCTTCGGCCCCTGGCATGAGAAAAGCGCCGCGGGATCCGCAGCGCCATCGACGCGTCCATAACAACATCAAGGACCCATCTGGCTCAAGTGGCTCCTGGAATGCTGAACCATTGGCACAGGCACAATGCTTTCGGCTCGTCCACTGGCGAGCCAACGGACCAGGTACGAGGAGGCCGGACCGCATGGCCGTGGACGAGCTCGACACCCGCATCCTGCGACTGCTGCTGGAGCAGCCCCGCACAAGCGTGCGGGAGTACGCCCGCATCCTCGGGGTGGCCCGCGGAACCCTGCAGGCACGCCTGGACCGGCTGGAGCGGGACGGGGTGATCACCGGCACGGGCCCGTCCCTCTCCCCCGCCGCACTGGGCCACCCGGTGCTCGCGTTCGTGCACATCGAGGTCACCCAGGGGAATCTGGACGACGTGGGCGACGCGCTGGCCGCCGTACCGGAGATCGTCGAGGCCTTCTCGATCACGGGCGGCGGGGATCTGCTGACCCGGGTCGTGGCGCGGGACAACGCGCACCTGGAGGACGTGATCCAGAAGCTGATCAGCCTGCCGGGCGTCGTCCGCACCCGCACCGAGGTGGCGCTGCGCGAACGCGTTCCGCAGCGGCTGCTGCCGCTGGTGGAGTCGATCGGGCGTGCTGCTCGGAAGTGACCATTGAAATCATTCGGACGTGACCTTTGAAATCATGAGGTCATGAGCACTTTCGGCGCCCCCGCGGTCATCTTCGATCTCGACGGAACACTCGTGGACAGCGAGCCGAACTACTACGAGGCGGGCCGGCAGATCCTGGCCGAGCACGGTGTCCCGGACTTCACCTGGGCGGACCACGAGCGGTACGTCGGCATCAGTACGCAGGAGACGGTCACCCACTGGAAGGAGCTGTACGGGCTTCGCGCGCCGGTGGAGGAGCTCCTGGCGGCCAAGAACCGCCGCTATCTGGAGTTGGCGCGCGCGTCCACCTCCGCCTACCCCGAGATGCGGACGTTCGTGGAGCTGCTGGCGGGCGAGGGCGTCCCGATGGCCGTGGCGTCGGGGTCGTCGCCCCCGGCCATCGACGCGATCCTGGCCGGCACGGGCCTGGACACATACCTCCGGACCGCCGTCTCGGCCGACGAGGTCGCACGGGGCAAGCCCGCCCCCGACGTGTTCCTGGAGGCGGCCCGCCGGCTCGGTGCGGACGCGGCCGACTGCGTGGTCCTGGAGGACGCGGCGCCGGGCGCCGCCGCGGCCCACGCGGCCGGGATGCGCTGCATCGCGATCCCGTACGTCGCCGCGCAGGCCGACGCCCCGGAGTTCGCCACGGCGGGCCTTCTCCTGCGCGGCGGGCAGGCGGAGTTCACGGCGCGGGCCGCGTACGACTGGCTCGTACGGACGGTTCCGGAGCGGCCGCGGTGACCGACCGACGGCAATCGCACCCACTTACCATCTTTTGCGGAGCTGTGCAACGAATGCGAAGCTTGAGGGGATGAGTGAACTACCAGGAGAAACACGTGACATCAGGGCGAGGTGACGCGTCCGAGGAGGAGTTCGTCGAGGCCCTGGTCGAGCTGCGGGCCGACGCTTCGGCCGGCGACCTGGTTCCGTGGTGCTCCCGTCATGGCATCGACGTGCTGCCGATGACCGCCGGAGCGCTGCTGACCGGATCGGGCCGGACTCTCGCCGAGGCGTTCGAGGTCCCGCGTCTCGGGAACCGCTCACGTCCCCAGTCGCTGCCCGTGCCGCCGGCGCTCGCGAATACCGCGAGGTCCGTCACCGTGCTGCCGACCCCCACGCCCGGAGCTCGTGACCGGCTGCCGTGACGCGTGCGTCCGGGCCTCCACCTCTGGAGGACAGATGACCAGCCCGACAACTCCCGCATACGGGCAGGACGTTCCGGACACCGTGTACGGCTATGTCTCCGCCCGCTCTCGGGGCGGGGTACCGATGACCCGGGCGAGCAGCCTCCGGTCGGCCGAGCCGTTCCACGCCGAGGGCGACGCCCAGGAGCGCGCCAAGGAGTACGCACGGACGGCGGGACTGACCGTGACCGCGGAGAGCCGCCTGGGCTTCACCGTGGCGGGTACGCCGGCCGCGTACGAACAGCTGACCAGCGGACGGATCGCCAGCTACGAGGTGCGTCAGCGGGTGGCGATGAACCGGGTGCGTTCCGTCACGCATCTCGACATCGTCGGCGACCGTCAACCGGCCGCCCTCGGTGTCGGTGCCGCGCCCGGCGAGGACGCCATCGAGGCCGTCGCGCTGGAACGGCCCCGCACCCCCATGCGCGTGCTCCCGGCCGCCGCCGAGCCGCCGACGGTCACGTCGTTCCACCTGACGCTTCCGCACGACGTGGCCAGGCTCCTCAACGCGAGGCCGGCCCACGGCGCGGGGGAAGTGGGCCGCGGAGTGCTGGTCGCCATGGTCGACACGGGGCAGGCCCCGCACGCCTACTTCGCCGCGCACGACTACGACGTCGGTCCGACCGTCGCGCTCGTGCCCGGTACCAGCCCCGCGGAGGACCCGATCGGGCACGGCACCGGTGAATCGGCGAACATCTTCGCCGTGGCGCCGGGCGCGCGGCTGCGTCCGTACCGGGCGAGCGACCGGCGGGGCGACCTCACGGCCGCCGTGGCGGGATTCGTGCGCGCGAAGGCCGATCGCCCGCAGGTTCTCACCAACTCGTGGGGCGGGGACCAGAAGTTCCCTCCGATGGGGCCGCCGAGTCAGTCCGACGTGATCTTCGCACTGGAGATCCTGGACGCGGTGGAGCAGGGCATCGTCGTCGTCTTCTCGGGCGGCAACGGCCAGTTCACGATCGAGCCGCAGGTGCCCGGTGTGATCGCCGCCGGCGGGGTGTTCGCGGGTCCGGACGGCCGGCTGCGGGCGTCCAACTACGCGAGCGGGTACGCCAGTCCCTGGATCGACGGCGTCGTCGTGCCGACGGTGTCCGGTCTGGTCGGCATGCTGCCCCGCGCCCAGTACCTCATGCTGCCGGTGCCGCCCGGCTGTGAGATCGACGTCGGCGAGAGCCTGCCGGACCCCGAGGACCCGGACGCCGGCCCGGACGGCACCGCGCAGGACGACGGCTGGGCGCTGTTCTCGGGTACGTCCGCCGCGGCACCGCAGATCGCCGGCGCGGCGGCCCTGCTGCTCGGGGCCCGGCCGGGGCTCACTCCCGCACAGGTTTCCGAGGCCCTCGCCAGGACCGCCACCGACGTCACGGCCGGCACCAGTCACCCACGGTTCGGCAGCCGCGCCCGGCTCGGGCCCGACAAGGCCACCGGAGCCGGACTGGTCGACGTCAGCGCCGCGCTGGACTTCGTCCTCACGCAGAACCCTTAGTCGCTCGGCCACCCACTGGGGCTGACTTCAGGGCCGGGCCTCGTACCGCGGCTTCGGCGCCGGCTGGATGTTCTGGTTGAGGCGGAAGACGTTGTCCGGGTCGTGGGCGGCCTTGATGCGGGCCAGGCGGTCGTAGTTGCCGCGATAGCTGGCGCGGACGCGTTCCTGGCCCTCGTCCATCATCATGTTCACGTAGGCGCCGCCCGCCGAGTACGGGTGCAGTGCCTCGAAGTAGTCGACGGTCCACCGCTTGACCAGCTCGGCGTTGGCCGGGTCGGGGTCGACGCCGGCGTACACGGACGCCCAGCGCGCCTCGCGGTAGGCCCAGGGCGTCTCGTCCGGGCCGACGTCGTGGGCGGCGCCGTCGATCGGGTAGAGGTGCATCGTCGACTGCATGGTGGGCACTTCCGCGCCGAACTTGGCGTGCAGGTCGACGGCCTCGTCCGGGATGTCGTCGACGAAGTCGGCGCGCCAGTACCACTGGTGGCCCGGCGGGTAGAGCCCGTCGAACATGGCCTGCATGTCGGGGTGCGGCATGGGCCCGGGCGCGTGCAGCATCGGCTGCGGCAGGACGTCGAGCAGCGGGGCCATCTCCCGTGCGGCCGCCTCCATGTCGTCTCCCGTGTAGCACCACACGACACCGGCGGTCTTGCGCAGCTGGAACTCCTCGGGGAACGGCGGGGCGGGCGGGACGGTGCCGAACAGGAAGAACGCGTTGAGCTCGCGGGGCGCGGTCGGGAGGAAGTCCCGGTAGGCGGCGAGGACTTCGGCGCCGATCTCGACGGGCCAGAAGGTCGGCCCGGCGATGACGGTGCTGACCTCGTGCAGCCGGAACAGGAACGAGGTGGCGACGCCGAAGTTGCCGCCGCCGCCCCGGACCGCCCAGAACAGGTCGCTGTTCTCGTCGGCGCTCGCCCGCACCTGCCGGCCGTCGGCCAGGACGAGGTCGGCCTCCAGCAGGTTGTCGATGGTCAGGCCGCACCTGCGGGTCAGGTGGCCGAGCCCGCCGCCGGTGGCGAGGCCGCCGACCCCGGTGGTGGAGATGATGCCGCTGGGGGTGGCGAGGCCGTGCGCGTTGGTGGCGCGGTCGACCTCTCCCCAGACGCAGCCGCCGCCGACCCGGACCGTACGGGCCTCCGGGTCGACGTGGATGTCCTTGAGGGGCGACAGGTCGGCGACCACTCCCCCGTCGACGGTGCCGAGTCCGGCGCCGTGGTGGCCGCCGCCGCGGACCGCGAGCGGGAGGTCGTGTGCGCGGGCGAAGCCGATCACTCGGGCGACGGCGTCCGCGTCGGCGCAGCGGGCGACGAGCGCGGGGCGTTTGTCGATCATCGCGTTGTAGACGGCACGGGCGTCCTGGTAGCCGGTGTCGGCGGGGCCGATCAACTCCCCGGTGAAGTTCGCCAGTTCGCGTCGGGCTGCTTGGGCGGGTGTGCTGGTCATGCGGTTCCCCCGGGTTGTCGTTTCGGGTCGATCCGCCCGTTCTACGCGGGTCGCGCAGGCGTAGGTATCCGTGACCGTCACCCAGCTCGGGCCTGGCCGGTACCTAGGTTTCGCGGCCGCCCGACAGGCCCAGCTCGGTCGCGCGGACCGCGACCTGCCGCCGCGTGGGCGCGCCCAGCTTGTCCAGGACCGCGCGTACGTGGTTGTCGACCGTACGGACGGATACGACGAGCCGGGCGGCGATCTCCGCGTTGGTCAGGCCGTCGACGAGCAGTCGCACCACCTGGAGCTGGCGTTCCGTGAGGCCGGCGGGGTTGTCGCGGGTCGCCGCGAGCGGGCCGCGGGGGATGTGGCGCAGGCCGAGGCGCCGCAGTTCGGCGCGGATCAGCCGGGCCTGCGGCTCGGCTCCCAGCGCGTCGAGTGCCGTGAGCGCGGTGAGCCGGTCGGCGGGTTCCGGGCTCTGCGCGAGGGCGACGGCGTGTTCGTAGGGGCAGCCCGCCGCCTGCCAGAGCTCTGCGGCCCGCTGCCACTGTCCGCGGGCTTGCAGGGCGTAGGGATGGTCCGTGTCGTCGGCCGGGACCGGGTGGCCGGCCCGGGTGAGCCAGTAGCCGAGCTCGGCGCGGTAGGGGGCGCCCGGCAGGTCACAGGCCTGGGCGTGGACCGGTTCGACGGCCGCGACGACGCCGGCCGGATCCCCGCGCAGCCAGGCCGCCTCGGCGCGGGCCACGGCCACCGGCCCGGTGCGCTGGAGTTCCCTGGTCCGTACGGCGATCTCCCAGGCCTCGTCGAGGAGTTCCTCGGCGCCGGGCGGCCCGCCGCGGCGGATGCGGACCCGGGCGAGGACCGTCAGGGCGGGGCAGCGGGCGGGGACGAAGTCGTGCATCCCGAACTCGGCGTGTTTCTCGGCGTCGTCCCAGTCGGCGGCCGCGAGCCGCCGCATGGCCAGCTCGACGTGGAGGTAGTTGAGGAAGCCGAGGTGTTCGGCGCGGTCGGCCAGGTCCATCGCCGGGGGCAGGAAGCGGTCGGCCTCGGCGTACTGGAGGGTGTCGAGCAGGTTCCAGATCAGGTTGGCGTAGGCCCGGCAGGCGTGTTCGACCTCGCCGGCGGCGAGGGCGACGTCGAGGCTCTCCTCCAACTGCCGGCGCCCGCCGGGGTCTCCGCCCCGCCAGCGGGCCGTACCGACGTTGTTGAGGGCGTGCGACAGGATCGCGGGATCGCCCGCCTTCCGGGCCAGGGCGATGGCGCGTTCGCCGTGCGTGACCGCCTCGGCGTAGCGCTCGGACAGCATCCGCAGCTGGGCGGTGTTGCTGACGGCGAGCGCCAGCAGCCGGTCGTCGCCCGCGTGTTCCAGGACGGCGACGGCCTCGCGGGCGGCTTCCTCGGCCGGGTCGGCGTCGCCTGCCCACCAGTGGATGCGGGACAGCCAGCGCAGGTCGGCGCCGAGGGCGCGGATGTCGCCGAGGGCGCGGCGCAGGGCGACCGCGTCCCGCTGGGCGACGACGGCGGCGGCCGAGTCGGCGACGGTGTAGCACTCCACGGCGTAGCGCTCGAGGAGGTCGGCGAGGTCGGCCGGGGCGTAGCGGTGCCGGTCCCGCAGGACGAGCCGCAGCTGGGCGGCGGCCTCACGGTGGGCGCCCGCGCCCGCGGCGTCCTTGGCGGCGTCGGGGCCGTACCGGGCGATGGCGTCCCGGTCGCCGGCCTGGGCGGCGTGGTGGACGATGCGGGCGGTGTCGGAGCCGGGCCGGGCGACGAGGGCCGCGAGGACGGTGCGGTTGAGCTCGATGCGCCGGGCGGCGGGCAGGGAGTCGGCGACGGCCCGCCGGATCAGCTCGTGCCGGAACGCCACCCGCTCCGGGGCCACGGCCAGCAGGCCGCGCTGCTCGGCCGCCGCCAGGACGGCCACGCCGTCCGCGAGCAGGACGTCGATGAGCGGGCGTTCGACGGCCGAGGGGACGACGGCGAGCTGTTCCAGGGCGGCCACGGTGGCGGAGTCGAGCCCGCGCAGTCGGGCGAGCACGGCGTCGACGACGGTCGGCGGCACGCCCCCGGTGCCGCCCGCGGCCACGACCTCGGCGACGAAGAACGGGTTGCCCGACGTCACGGCGTACACCTGCGCCGCGTCGAGCCGCCCGGCCGCGCTCAGCGTGCGCACGGCGGCCAGGGAGAGGCGGGCCAGCGGGAGCCGGTGGACGCGGCGCACGCGGGAGAGCTGGCCGAGGAGGTGGCGCAGGGGGTGCCCGCTGGTCAACTCGTCGTCCCGGTAGGTGAGGACGAGCAGGGCGGGCAGTCGCTCCACGCGCCGCACCAGGAAGCGCAGGGCGTCGAGGGAGGCCTCGTCGGCCCAGTGGACGTCCTCGACGACGAGTACCGCAGGATGCGGACTCCCGGCCAGCTCTTCGTGCAGGGCCTCGTAGACGCGCGGCCGGTCGCCGCCCTCCGTGACCGCCCGGGCCAGTTCGGCGCCGACGGATCCGACGAGGTCGCGGAACGGGCCGAGCGGCCGTCGCGTGGCGAGGTCGTCGCACTCCCCGACGAGCATCCGGGCCTGGTCCGGGAGCCGCTCCGGCAAGGCCTTGACCAGGCTCGACTTGCCGATGCCCGCCTCTCCGAAGACGAGCACCACCGATCCGGCCCCGTCCGCCGCCTCCCGGGCGGCCGCAGCCAGTCGCACCAGCTCGGTCTCGCGCTCCAGGATCCCCCGGTCCACGGGGCGATTCTGCCACCGGGGGCGCCGCCACGGGCCTACGCCGCGGGGTCACGACGGGCGTCACCGAAACCGACATCCACGCCGACGCCCCGTCCAACGGCCGGAACTGACCACTCCAGACCCGTTGACGCTCCTCTGTCCCCTCCCTATCGTCTGGTCGATCACCCGCACGCAGTTCGATATGCCGAACACCCTTGAATGCCCTGAACCACCCGTGAACATGGCCCCGTGGAGGCGCACCCATGGCACCGCCCCTCTCCAGACGGCACCTCTTCCAGGCCGCGGCGCTCGCCGCGGCCACCCCGGCGATCTCGTACGCCGCGACCGGCCGGGCCGTCGCCGCAGTCTCGGAGGAACCGTCCGTGTGGACCGTACGGCCCTTCGCGCTCGAGGACGTGAAGCTGGGGCAGGGCGTCTTCGCCGACAAGCGACAGCTGATGCTCGACCACGCCCGCGGCTACGACGTGAACCGGCTGCTCCAGGTCTTTCGCGCCAACGCCGGTCTCGCCACGGGCGGCGCGGTCGCCCCCGGCGGCTGGGAGGGCCTGGACGGTGAGGCCAACGGCAACCTGCGCGGCCACTACCCCGGCCACTTCCTGACCATGCTGTCCCAGGCGTACGCCGGCACCGGCGAGCAGGTCTTCGTCGACAAGATCCGCACCATGATCGGGGCGCTGACCGAGGTGCGCGAGGCGTTGCGCCACGACCCGGTCGTCCTGAACTCCCCCGGAAAGTTCGGGACTTCGGCGGAGAACGTGCGCGGCTCGTACCAGTACGTCGATCTCCCCGCCGGCGTCCTCGGCGGCGCCTCGGCGATCACCCTGTCCGCCTGGGTCAAGCCCACGCACGACGCCAACTGGACCCGGATCTTCGACTTCGGCGACAACACCACGCGTTACCTGTATCTGGCCGCGCGCAACGCCAACGGCGTACCCCGCTTCGCCATCACGACGAGCGGACCCGGCGGCGAGCAGGGCCTCAACGGCACCGCCGCCCTACCGCTGAACCAGTGGAGCCATCTGGCGGTGACGATCGCGGGCGGCACCGGCACGCTGTACGTCAACGGGACGGCCGTGGCGCGGAACGCGTCGATGTCCCTCACCCCGGCGGCCCTCGGCACGCTCGCCAACAACTGGCTCGGCCGCTCGAACTACTCCGGCGACCCGGTCCTCGCGGGCGCCTACGACGAGTTCAATGTCTGGTCGCGCGCCCTGACCGCCGGCGAGATCACCCAGCTCCAGACCGCGCGAGCCGCCGACGCCGCGACGGGCCGCGGCGACCTGGCCTCGTACGCCTTCGACGAGACGACCGGCGGGACCTTCGCCGATGCCTCCGGCCGTGGCCTCACCGCCACCCTGCGCCGCACCTGGGGCGGGCCCAGCCATCCCGGGTTCCTCGCGGCGTACCCGGAGACGCAGTTCATCGACCTGGAGTCGAGGACCAGCCCCGACTACACCAAGGTGTGGGCGCCCTACTACACCGCGCACAAGATCCTTAAGGGTCTCCTGGACGCGTACAGCGCCACCGACGACGCGCGGGCGCTCGACCTCGCGTCCGGCTTGTGCGACTGGATGTACTCCCGGCTGTCCAAGCTGCCCGACGCCACCCTCCAGCGGATGTGGGGCATCTTCTCCAGCGGCGAGTTCGGCGGCATCGTCGAGGCGATCGTCGACCTGCACGCGCTCACCGGGAAGGCCGAGCACCTCGCGCTGGCCAGGCTGTTCGACCTCGACAAGCTCATCGACGCCTGCGCCGCGAACACCGACATCCTCGACGGCCTGCACGCCAACCAGCACATCCCGATCTTCACCGGTCTGGTCCGGCTGTACGACGCGACGGGCGAGGAGCGCTACCTCACCGCCGCGAAGAACTTCTGGGGCATGGTCGTACCGGGACGCATGTACGGCATCGGAGGCACCAGCACCGCGGAGTTCTGGAAGGCCTCCGGGGTGATCGCGGGGACGATCAGCGCGACGACCGCCGAGACCTGCTGCGCGTACAACATGCTGAAGCTCAGCCGGATGCTGTTCTTCCACGAGCAGTCCCCGAAGTACATGGACTACTACGAGCGGGCGCTCTACAACCAGGTGCTCGGCTCCAAGCAGGACAAGGCCGACGCGGAGAAGCCGCTCGTCACGTACTTCATCGGGCTGACGCCCGGTCATGTGCGGGACTACACGCCCAAGCAGGGCACGACCTGCTGCGAGGGCACGGGTATGGAGAGCGCGACGAAGTACCAGGACTCGGTGTACTTCAAGAAGGCCGACGGCAGCGCCCTGTACGTCAACCTCTACAGCCCGTCCACGCTGACCTGGGCGGAGAAGGGCGTCACGGTCACCCAGACCACCGCCTATCCGGCGGAGCAGGGGACCACGCTGAGGATCGGGGGCGCCGGCGCCGCCTTCGCGCTTCGGCTGCGCGTGCCGTCCTGGGCGAGTGCCGGGTTCCGGGTCACGGTCAACGGGAGTGCGGTGTCCGGTACTCCGACTCCCGGGGGCTACTTCACCGTGTCCCGGACGTGGCGCTCCGGCGACACCGTGCGCGTCGCCATACCCTTCCGGCTGCGCGTGGAGAAGGCCCTCGACGACCCGTCGCTGCAGACCCTCTTCTACGGTCCGGTCAACCTCGTCGCCCGCAACCCGGCCACGGACCACCTGCCGTTCGGCCTGTACCGCAACGCCGGCCTCTCCGGCGACCTGCTGCCCACCCTCACGCCCGTGACCGGCAAGCCGCTCCACTACACCCTGGACGGCACCGAGTTCGCCCCGTTCTCCGAGGGGACGGAGGACCCGACGCACGCCTACTTCCGGCGCTCCGAACCCCGCGTGGTCCTCGGCACCGTCGACTCCGGCGTGGCCAATCCGGCGAAGGCCGACGGCACGACCCTGCTGGACGAGATCTGGGCCGCGGCGCCGTTCGCGGGCAAGGGGGCACTGGTGTCCCGGGTGCGGTCGGTGGTGGACGCGTGGGTGTCCGCCGGGCTGCTCGCCCGGGCCGACGGCGACAAGGTGGTGAGTACGGCGGGGAAGGCGTCCTTCGCGGCCTGACGGCGCCGCGGGTTACGACCGGCGGCGCGGCTTGCCGCGGCGGGCGCCCTGGGAGCCGCCCGCACCGCGGGCTCCGCCGGAACCGCCGCGGGAGCCCTTGCCCGTCGGCTTGCCCCCGGCCGGTTTGCGGCCGCCGCCCTTCTGTTCGGCCCGCTTGCGCTCCGGGCGGGCCTCGGGCTCGGGCTTGGTACGCCCGCGGGTGCTGTTGGCCGTCCGTCCGCGGACGATGCCGATGAAGTCCTCGACCAGGTCGGTGGTCGCGTCCTCGGGCCAGGCCAGGGCGACGCCGGACTGGGGGGCGTTTACGAGGGTGCGGTAGGTGAGGTCCTTGCGGTGGTGCAGGCGGGCCACGGACTGGGGGACGGCCAGGAGGCCGATGCCCGCCGCCACGAGTTCGACGGCGTCCTCGGTCGTGGCGGGGCGTTCCAGGGCGGGCTGTCCGGGGGGCCGCTCCCAGTCGAGGACGTCGTCGAGGGGGTGCAGCAGGATCTCGTCGGCGAGATCCTCGGCGGACAGCTCGTCCACCGCCGTGACGAGGTGGTCCTTGGGGGCCACGACGACGGTCGTCTCTTCGTAGAGGGGGATCGCGCTGAAGACCGTACGGTCGACCGGGAGCCGTACCAGCGCCGCGTCGGCGTCGCCGGCCCGCAACACATCGGATGCCTCGGCGGCCGGCACCGCGACCAGCTCCAGCGGAACGTCCGGCAGGCGCTCCTGCCAGATCCGCACCCACTTGCCGGGGGTCACTCCGGGGACGTATGCGAGCCGGAACGAAGGGGATGCCGCAGAGCCTGTCACCACGCCAGGCTACCCGCCGTGGTCGGACGTCTCGCGCGCGGTCGATAGTCTGGACACCATGAAGTCGCACCAGACCACCCAGACGATGAAGCCCGCGACCGCGGCGAAGAAGCTGGGTGTGTACCTCCCGGCCACCCCTCAGGAGTTCCAGGACGGGGTCGTCACCCGCTCCGAGCTGAACGAGCTCCAGGCGAACCCGCCCGCGTGGCTGCAGGAGCTGCGCAGCAACGGCCCGCACCCTCGCCCGGTCGTCGCGGCGAAGCTCGGCGTCTCCATCGCCGGCCTGGCGCGCGGCGGCGTCACGGAGCCGCTGACCACCGAGCAGATCGAGGCGCTCAAGCAGGACCGGCCCGAGTGGCTGGAGAAGGAGCGCGCCACCCAGGCCGAGGTGCGCCAGGAAGCGGTGCGCATCAAGGAGAAGAAGGCCGAGCAGGACCAGCGCTCCTGACTCGAACACCGGTCGAAAACTCCGGTGCGGTGGCCTGGGCCGCTCTGCGATCATCCCGGAATGGTCGAGAGTCTGGAACCGCTGGTCGTCCGGCACACCCATCGCCTGCCCTCCCCCACCGGTCCGGCCGGTGAGGGCGAGGTCGCGGCGCGGCAGTTCGACGCCGCGCTGATGTCCGTCGGCTTCAAGCTGTCGGCACCGCTGCTGCGGCACCTGTCCGGGCTGTCGGAGGACACGGTCGTCGACACCGCCGTACGCACGCTGCGCACGGTCCGCGAGATGGTCGGCGACCACGTCGGGCACAACGTCTACTTCGTCGACTTCCCGGCCAACGTGCCGGACACCTTCGACTTCTGGATGCGCTGCATCACCGAGGCCCTCGACGACAGCAAGGCGCGCCCCGGCGTGCTCGATCAGCTGCGCCGGGGTGTGGTGAACCTGCTCACCCTCCCGTCGTACGGCCACTACCAGCACACCTACGCCGAGATGCTCGCCGCCCACGACGAGCTGATCGCCGCGGCAGGCGACCGGATGACGGTGCTGCATCTCGGCGGCGCGCTCGACGACGAGGTCACCGGCCTGTACCTGGCGCTGGCCGGCAGCGCGACGCCGCTGGGCGAGGAGGGGCTGAGCGACCTGAAGACGCTCGCGGGGCACTGCGCGAGCGGGCCCCAGCCGGAGGCGATACCGGTCCGGGAGAACCGTGCCGTCGTCAACGAGGCCCGGCTGAAGGTGGGCGCGGACCTGCTGCTGGACACCGTGACCGACGTGCTGCGCCTGGCGTGCGCGCTGTCGGGCGGTGACGTGACCCTTCAGGAGCCGACGCGGTTCCGGGGGCTGTCACGTCCCGTCCGTCGCGCGCTGCTCGCCGGTCTGGACGGCGTCGTCGCCGCGGCTCCGGCCAAGCTCGCCGACGTCCACGCGCACCGCGAGGAGTTCAAGCGCCTCGGTGAGCGGCTGCATCCGCACGAGTACCCGCGGTGGCCGCAGGCCGCCGAGGTGTTCGCCGTCGCCCGCGGCGAGCTGACGGCGCGGTCCTTCGACAGCCGGGTCGAGGAGCTGCTCGGCGCGGGTGGCGTGGTCGCGGCGGCCGCGTTGCTGAAGTCCGCTCCGGGCAAGCTGTTCCGGGCGCTGGACCGGCTGCTGCGTACGGCCGCCGGCGAGGAGGAGCGGGAGGCTGTCGTGGCCGCCGTCGAGGAGGTCGCCGGATCGGTCGCCGGCCGGGTCGTGCTGTCGGTGCGCGAGCACCTGCACAACCGCGCCGACGCGTCCGGTCATCGGCGGGTCTTCATCAACCGGATGGGCCGTGCCTGGGTCGCCGCCGAGGACCGCCCGCCCCTGCCGGCACCGGAACGCGATCGTCTGATCGCCGCGCTCGACGCGGAGACCCGCCGCCGGCTCCCCGCACCGGGGCACCTCTTGGTCGACCCGGACGTCCTCGACGTGGCGCTGCCGCTCAGCGGCAAGGCGACCGCGGCGGGTCTCGGCGTGCTGCCGCGCGGCTCGGTCTCCCCGGTCGACGGCGAGCTGCTGCGCTTCTTCGTGTACTGGAAGCAGACCGAGCGCACCACCGACTACGACCTGTCGGCGCTGATGCTGGGCGCCGACTACGAGACGGTCTCCTGGCTGTCGTACACGAACCTGTCCGCCGTGGACGGCGAGCACTCCGGCGACATCGTCGACGCGCCCGAAGGGGCCTCGGAGTTCATCAACCTGCGGCTCGGCGCCGTGCGGGGCACCTTCGTCGTGCCGCAGGTCAACCTCTTCTCGGGGGAGGGATTCGAGGAGGTCGAGGAGTCGTTCTTCGGGTTCATGCTGCGGGACGGCGAGCAGAAGGGCCGTCCGTTCGAGGCGCGCACGGTGCGGATGAAGTCGGAGCTGCGCGGGCCGGGGCGGGTGGCGCTGCCGCTGGCGTTCCTGCGGGGCGAGGACGGCCGGTGGCGGGCCAAGTGGCTGCACCTGTACCTGAAGGGCACCCCGACGTCGAACCGGGTCGAGGGCAACCGGGTCTCGGTCGCCACGCTGCTGCGCGGCATCGTCGAGCGTGAGCAGCTGACGGTGCGGTACCTCACGGAGCTGATGGCCGACGGCACCACCGGCACGACGGTGTGGGACGGCACGTCCGTGCCGGAGGGGCCCGTCACGTACATCGGTCTGGAGCGTCCCGAGGGGCTGCACCCGGACTCCCGGATCATCACCCTCGAAAATCTGCGCGACCTGATCCCCGGCTGACTGCTAGCGTTGACCACGGCGAGGCCATGAAGGGGCTTCCTTCTCACACCTCCTTGAAATTAGTCCCTTCGCTCTCCTCGCCCTGGACTTCACGCCGGAAGGCGTTGTTCGTACGACGGCCCTGGCGCGCGGATCAGCGCGCCAGGGCCGTTCGTGCTTGGGCCAGGGCCTGTTCGGCGTAGCCGCGGCCGAAGAGCACGGCGTGCACCAGGAGCGGGAAGAGCTGGTGCAGGCCGATGCGGTCCGTCCAGCCGTCGGCGAGCGGCGCCGCCTGCTGGTAGCCGCCCAGCACCCGGTCCAGGTGGGGGCAGCCGAAGAGGTGGAGCATCGCGAGGTCGGTCTCGCGGTGGCCGCCGTGCGCGGCCGGGTCGATCAGCCGGGCCTCGCCGTCGGTGCCCCACAGGACGTTGCCGTTCCACAGGTCGCCGTGCAGCCGGGCGGGCGGTTCGGGCGGGCCTGCCAGCTCGGGCAGGCGCGCGCAGACCTCTTCGATCACGGCCGCCTCGGCGGGGCGTACGGTTCCGTCGTCCACCGCGCGGCGCAGGTAGGGCAGCACCCGGTGCTCGGCGTACCAGGACGGCCAGTCGCCGCCGTCGGTGTTCCGCATCGGGGCGAGTCCGATGTACGCGTCCCTCGGGCCGCCGGGCGGCGGGGCGCCGAACGCGGGGGCGCCGGCGGCGTGCAGGGCGGCAAGATCGCGGCCGAACCGGACCGCCGCGGCGGCGGTGGGCCGGCCTTGCGGAATCCGGTCGATCACGAGTCGACGCCCTTCGTGACCGTGCACCACCGGGACGCGGACCGCGCCCGCCTCGGCCAGCCAGCGCAGCCCGGCCGCCTCGGCCTCGATGGCACCGGGCTCCTCCCCCAGCTTCACCATGACCACCCGGCCGCCGTCCAGGGTGACTTCGGCGAGCGTTCCGGACAGCGGGCGCACCGCGGTGACCGGGCGCCCGGTGAGGCGCGCCGCCACGTCACCGGGCGCCTGGTGCGTCACGCCGTACCGAACCATGCCTCGGCGAGCGAGGCCGGCGTTCCGTCGGCGGGCGCGGGCAGTTCGCGCAGGTACCAAGGCAGGTTGCAGTACACGTGCAGCAGTGTGTACGCGAGCAGGTCGGCGGGCTCGAAGGCGCGGCCGTACGAGGCGGTGAGGCGGGCCAGCAGTCGGGGTCGCCTCGGGTGACGCAGAGGCCGACGCCGACGAAGTCGTAGGCCCGGTCGCCGATCATGGCCGGCTCGAAGTCGAAGAGGCCGGTCAGCCGGCGGCCGTCGGGGGCGACGAGGAAGTGCTGGCCCATGACTTCGGTGTGCAGGAGGGCGGGCCGCGGGGCGCGGGGAAGGGCGACCGAGGCGAGGAAGCCGGGGATCTGCTCCAGCCACACGGCCGGCAGCCCGTGCCGGCGCTGCTGTTCCACGGCGGCCGCGCGGCGACGGTCCAGGAACGCGCCGCAGTCCCCGGGCCCGAGGACGTCCGCGGGGGGTGCGGGTCGAGGGAGTGGAGCACGGCGAGGGTCTCGCCGATGTCGGCGACGAACCGTTCCTGGTCGGTCCGCGGCAGCCGCCCCCAGACCTGGGCCAGGTTCTCGCCGTGCAGGCGGGACATCAGGACGTACTGCCAGCCGTTCTCGTACGGGCCGAAGTCGTGCACTCGGGGGGTGGGCACGGGCAGCAGCCCCTGGAGGTGGGACAAGACGCGGCCCTCGGCGATGCCGTCCTGGGCGGCGGCCGAGGGGAAGAGCTTGAGGACGAGGTCGTCGCCCACCGCGTGGACCGGCTGTGTCCCCTCGGTGAAGCGGGTCAGTGGTGCGCCGGCCAACCCGAGTCGTGCGCACAGATCCTGCGCACCGGCCCGCATGACCGTCTCGCCCGCATGACCGTCTCGTCCGGGACGACCGCGGCCCATTCCTCGTCCGTTTCCACCAGGGGCAGCACGCCCGAGACGGTAGGCGGCCGGTCCGCCCGTGACAACGCGTTTTCGGCGCAGAGCGGCTCCGAGGGCCCGATCCGCCCTTGTGTGACGCTGGTGAAATGTTTCAGCTCCGCATTGACATATGGGTGAAACGATTCGTAGCTTGGGCGATCATTTAGATTCGTGAAGCAAGTTCACGGATATGAACGGAGAGTGCCCATGGGCGATCGCCGACGAAGTCGCCGCCTGGCTGCCACGCTGACCGTCGCGGGTTTGGTGTTCGGAACGGCCGCCTGTGGCTCCGGTTCCGACAGCACCGATTCCGGTGACCCGAACACCCTGGAGGTGTGGACCCGGAGCAATCCGGACGCCGCCGCGACCTACGACCGTGTCTTCGCCGCCTTCACCAAGAAGACCGGAATCAAGATCGACTACCAGCCGGTCTCCCTCAACTTCGACCAGCAGCTCCAGAGCCGGGCGTCCACCAAGGACCTGCCCGACGTCCTGATCAACGACACCGCCCTGATGGGCAGTTACCAGTCCCAGGGCCTGCTCAAGCCCATAGACCCGAACGCCGTCGCGGGCCACGCCCAGATCACCGCCAAGACCTGGTCCTCCACGGTGGGCGTCGACGGCAAGCACTACGGCATCCCGTACTCCCGCCAGGCCCAGACCCTGATGATCCGCAAGGACTGGCTGCGGAAACTCGGTCTCGACGCGCCCACGACCTGGCAGGAGATGCTCCGGGTCGCCAAGGCCTTCGCCACCGAGGACCCGGACGGCGACGGCAAGGCCGACACCTACGGCATGGTCGTCCCCGGCAGCCCCCAGAACGGCTACGCCGCCTGGTGGGGAGCCAGCTACCTGTGGCAGGGCGGCGCGCGGATCATCGAGCCGGCCGGCAACGGCCGCTACCGCCCTGCCATGGACTCGGCCGCCGCCGTACGGACCGTCACCTGGCTGAAGGACAACCTCTTCTGCGGCGCCAAGAACGTCGTCCAGCCGGGTGCCCTCACGGCCATCACGGCGAACGCCACCAACTTCCAGGACGGCAACGCGGGCATGTATCTCACCGGCCCGTACAACATCACCACCTTCGACGCCACGCCCGGCAAGGACACGTATGAGGTCGTGGCCGCCCCGGCCGGGCCCGCCGGGTCCGACGTGCTGGCCGACGGCGAGAACGTCTACTTCGGCGCCAAGACCGGCAAGGCGAGGCAGGAGCAGGCGCTGGCCGCGTTCCTGATCTCCCCCGAGGGCCAGCGGATCGCCATGACCAGCGTCGACGGCCACCAGCCCGTCGTCCGCATCCCCGTCAACTCCGCCCTGGACGCGGCGAAGGTGCGCGACGACTCCCGCTGGAGCGTCGTACAGAAGGCGTACGAGGACACCTCTCAGCAGTTCCCGAACGCGCCGGACTTCGCCCCGATCAAGCAGGACACCGCGGACAGCCTCAACGCGATCTTCACGTACTGCGGCAGCGACGTCGCCTCGAGCCTGAAGGAACTCAACGACACCCTCGCCGGTGACCTCAAGGACCAGGACCTGCTGAAATGACCGCGACCCTCACCACGCCCCGGCGGCGCAGAGTCCTCGCCAAGAGGTCGGTGCTCCCCTGGCTGTTCCTCGCCCCCGGCCTGCTGCTCGCCCTGGTCTTCAAGTTCCTCCCCATGGGCAAGGGCATCTGGCTCAGCTTCTTCGACGTACGGCCCTTCCTCGGCGACAAGTGGGTCGGCCTCGACAACTACACCCGGGTCCTGACCGACCACCGCTTCCAGGACGCGATCGGCCACACCCTCCTGCTCGGCCTCGGCCAGTCGCTGGGCGCGATCCTCGTCGGTTTCCTCCTCGCCCTGCTCCTGGAGGGCCAGGCCCGCTCCCTGAAGATCATGCGTACGGCCGTCTTCCTGCCGGTCGTCACGGCGACCGCGGTGGTCGGCGAGATGTGGCGGCTGCTGTACTACCCGACCTCCGACGGCCTGATCAACCACGGTCTGAGCTTCCTCGGCCTCGGGCCCGCGCAGTTCCTCGACAACCCGGACACCGCGCTGTGGGCGACGATGGTCATGGCCGTCTGGATGCTCGCCCCCTACAACATGGTGATCATCCTCGCCGGCCTGGCGGGCGTGGACCGGACCCTGTACGAGGCCGCCGCGATGGACGGCGTCTCGCTGTGGCAGCGGCTGCGCTACGTGACGCTGCCCGCGATCCGTCCCGCGCTGGGCATCGTCCTGACCCTCGCCGCGATCCGCGGGCTGCGGGTGTTCACCGAGGTGTACGTCCTGACCGGCGGCGGTCCTGCCGGGTCCACCGAGGTCTGGATGACCCGCGCCTACACCCTCGGCTTCACCCGCAACGACATCGGCGGGGCCTCGGCGGCCTCGGTGGTGCTGCTCTGCGTGACCCTGCTGCTGACCGTCACGGTCAACTACTTCCGCAAGAGGGGAGACGTGCGATGAGCGCACCCGCCATCGACCCCGTCCGCACGTCCGTGCCTGGATCACCGGCCGGAAAGCCCTCGCTCAAGCAACGAGCCACCCCCGCCCGCTTCGACACCGCCCTCGGCTGGAGCGACCGTCCGGGCGTGGGCTGGGCGTTGCGGATCCTGCTCTGCGCGATCGCCCTCGGCATCTTCGCGGCGCCGTTCCTGACGATCGTCTCCGGCGCCTTCACCACGCACGCCAGCGGCTCGTCGCTCTCCTTCCTCCCGCACGACAGCACGCTGCAGAACTTCAAGGTGGCGGGCGAGCGCGGGATCTGGGACTACTTCACCAACTCCCTCGTCATAGCGGGCGGCGCGCTGCTGCTCCAGCTCGCGGTGTCGGTGCTCGCCGCCTACGCGCTGGCCCGGCACAGGTTCCGTGGCCAGGCCCTCGTGCTGACCCTGTTCATGCTGACGATGATGCTCCCCGAGGAGGTCATCGCGATCCCGCTGTCCCTGGTCCTCGGTCATGTCCCGGTGGTCGGCCTGGACCTGAAGGGCACGGCGTGGGGTGTGATCCTGCCGCTCGGTGCCTGGGGCTTCTCCGTGATGCTGCTGACCGAGTTCATGAAGGACATCCCCACCGAGATAGAGGAGGCCGCCCGGCTGGACGGCGTGGGCGAGTTCCGGATGCTGTGGCAGGTCGTCCTGCCGCTGTGCAAGCCCGCCCTCGGCGTGGCCGGCGTGCTGGGCTTCGTCATGATCTGGGACCAGTACCTGCTGCCCCTGATCGCCTCCAAGGACCCCACCGACTACACGGTCACCGTCGCCCTGTCCATCCTGCGCACCGACCCCGAGGTCGGCTCGGGGGTGGTGCTCGCCGGGGCGGTCATCGCCCTGATCCCCAGCCTGATCGTCTACCTGCTGCTCCAGCGCTCGCTGGTCACCGGCATCGCCGCCGGCGCCACCAAGGGCTGATCCCGTCGAGGACCTGAACCCCCCACACCCCAGTTACGAGGGAGACATGAAGTTCCACGGAGTGCTGTTCTTCCCGGTCACGCCGTTCGCCGCGGACGGCTCGCTGGACGAGGAGCGGCTCGCCCGGCACATCGAGGCCGGAGTCGCGGCCGGCGCGGGCGGCGTGTTCGTCGCCTGCGGCACCGGCGAGTTCCACGCGCTGACGCCCGAGGAGATCGAGCGGGCGACCCGGATCGCCGTTGCGACGACCGCGGGGCGGGTGCCCGTCCTCGCGGCGGCCGGCGGTCCCGTGCCGGTCGCCCGCGACCAGGCGGCCCGCATCGAATGCGCCGGCGCCGACGGCATCCTGCTGCTGCCGCCCTATCTGGTGAGCGCCCCGCAGCAGGGCCTGGTGCGGTACGTCAAGGAGGTCACCGAGGCCACCGGCCTGCCCGTCGTCTTCTACCAGCGCGGCACGGCCCGCCTCACCGAGTCCACCGCCGCCGAGATCGCCGCCCTGCCCGGGGTCGTCGGCCTCAAGGACGGGCTCGGCGACATCGAACGGATGCACCGCATCGTCCGGGCCGTGCGCGCCCTGCCGGACGGGCAGGACTTCCAGTTCTTCAACGGCCTGCCCACCGCCGAGATGACCGCACCCGCCTACCGCGGCATCGGCGTCGACCTGTACTCCTCCGCCGTGTTCGCCTTCGCCCCCCAGATCGCCCTGGCCTTCCACCGGGCGCTCGCCGAGAACGACGAGGCCCTGGTCAACACGCTCCTCGACGAGTTCTACGGCCCACTGGTCGAACTCCGTGACGAAGTACCCGGATACGCCGTGGCCCTGGTCAAGGCCGGGGTGACCCTGCGCGGCCTGGACGTGGGCGGTGTACGGGCGCCCCTCGTCGACCCCACGCCGGAGCACGTCGCCCGGCTCGCGAAACTCATCGACCACGGCCTGGAGGTGGTCGGCGCATGAACCCCACCAGAATCAGGGAGTTGATCGTCACCCCGATCGCCTTCCGCGACCCACCGCTGCTCAACTCCAACGGCGTCCACGAGCCCCTCGCCCTGCGCGTGATCCTCCAACTCGTCCTGGAGGACGGCACGGTGGGCCTCGGCGAGTCGCCCGGAGGCACCGCCCGTCTGGAGCGGCTTCAGGCGGCCGCGAAGGTGGTCGTCGGCATGGACGTCTTCGACACGACGGCCGTCGCGGCCGCGATCGACGCCGCCCTGCTGCCGACCGTGTCCAGCTCGCACGAACGCGGCTGGACCACCTCCGCGGTGGAGGTGGCCTGCCTCGACGCACAGGGCAGGCTGCTCGGGCGGCCGGTCGTCGACCTGCTCGGCGGCGCGGTGCGGGAGTCGGTGCCGTTCGCGGCGTACCTCTTCTACAAGTGGGCCGAACACCCGGCGCTCGACGGCCGCGCGGCCGTCGGCGACGACTGGGGCGAGGCGCTGGACCCGGCCGGGATCGTCGAGCAGGCCCGGCTGATGCAACAGCGGTACGGTTTCCGCTCATTCAAGCTCAAGGGCGGGGTCTTCCCGCCCGACGAGGAGATCGCCGCGATCAAGGCGCTGGCGGAGGCGTTCCCCGGGCAGCCGTTGCGACTGGACCCCAACACCGCCTGGACGGTGGAGACGTCGACGTACGTCGCCCGTGAACTGGACGGCGTACTGGAGTACCTGGAGGACCCGACCAAGGGCATCCCCGGCATGGCTCAGGTCGCGCGGGACTCGCCGCTGCCGCTCGCGACCAACATGTGCGTGATCGCCTGGGAACACCTGAAGCCGGGGATCGAGCAGAACGCGATCCAGGTCCTGCTCACCGACCACCACTACTGGGGCGGACTGCGCCGCACCCGTGAACTGGCCGCCGTCTGCGAGGCCTTCGGGCTCGCGCTGTCCATGCACTCCAACTCCCACCTGGGCATCAGCCTCGCCGCGATGACCCACGTGGCGGCCGCCATCCCCAACCTCGACCACTCCTGTGACACGCACTATCCGTGGAACTCGGCCGACGACGTGATCGTCCCGGGGGCGCTGGAGCTGCGCGACGGCGCGGTCGAGGTGCCGACCGGGCCCGGTCTCGGCGTGGAACTCGACCACGACGCCCTGGACCGGCTGCACCGGCTGTACGTGGACTCCGGGATGCGCAGCCGGGACGACACCGGCTACATGCGGCGGATCCAGCCCGAGTACGAGCTCAGACTGCCGCGTTGGTGACCAAGTCCGCCCAGTCCTCGACGAGGCGGACGGTGCGCCGCGGGTGTTCCTCATGGAGGTAGTGCCCGGTGCCCGGCCAGTGGTCGACGCGTGAACCGGGCACGTGCAGGGTGCCGCGTTCCCAGGCGGCGGCCTCGGCCGACGTCCATACGGTCAGCGCCGGCCGGGTGCGGTGGCTCAGGTACCGCTCGCTGTGCGGGCGTACGCCCACCGCGCCCGGGTCGGTGTACATCCCGGCGTACGCCTGGGCGACGACGTGGTCGGGTGTGCCGAGCATGGTGCGGACGTGCGCGGTGCGCAGCCCTGCCGGGGCGTCCGGGGCGAAGGCCGCGGCCACGAAGTCGGCCGCGGCGCGCGAGCCGCGGGCGCGGTAGTCGGCGAGCCGGGCCGGAATCTGCTGGGCCTCCTCGCCGTGGGCGCCGTGGGCGGGGTCGAGCGCGATCACCGACCGCACGGTGTGCGGGTGCTGGACGGCCAGCAGGTTGACGACCTGCCCGCCCATGGAGTGCCCGACGGCGACCACCGGGCCGGTGCCGAGCGCGTCGATCAGCGCGGCCAGGTCGGCGGCCATCTCTGCCGGGGTGTTGCCCTCGGCCGGTACCTCTGAGCGGCCGTGTCCGCGCAGGTCGGGCACGACCACCCGGAATCGGTCGGCCAGCGCCTCCGCGTGCGGCGACCACTCCCTGCCGTCCCCGCCCCAGCCGTGCACCAGCAGCAGGGCGGTCGCGTCGGCGGCGCCGAGACCGGTGCAGAACAGGCGGATGCGGCCGAGGTCGATCACGGGTTGTTCTCCTGGGTGGATGAGGACGGAGGGGGCACGCTTCTCAGACGTGCCCCTGTTCCCTCGGGGCCAACCAGCCGCTGTCAGGCGGTGCCGAGTGCCGTGCGCAGCGTGCTGACGGCCTGGTTGATCGCGGCCTCGGCGGCGTGCGTCTCGCGCAGGGCGTTGAGCATCACGAAGTCGTGGATGATGCCCTGGTAGCGGACGGCCGTGACCGGGACACCGGCCTGGCGCAGCTTGTTGGCGTAGGCCTCGCCCTCGTCGCGCAGGACGTCGGCCTCGCCGGTGATGACCAGGGCCGGGGGCAGTCCGGTGAGCTGGTCGGTGGTGGCCCGCAGCGGCGACGCGGTGATCTCGGCCCGCTGTGCCTCGTCGGTCGTGTACTGGTCCCAGAACCACTGCATGCCGTCGCGGCGCAGGAAGTAGCCGGTGGCGAACTGGTGGTAGGAGCCGGTGTCGAAGCTCGCGTCGGTCACCGGGTAGAAGAGCACCTGCTGCACCAGCGGGACATCGCCGCGTTCCTTGGCCATCAGGGTCAGCGCGGCGGTCATGTTGCCGCCGACCGAGTCACCGGCGACCGCGATGCGGGTGGCGTCCAGGCCCTTGGACGCGCCGTGCTGCACGACCCACTGGGCGACCGCGTAGTTCTGCTCGATCGCGACCGGGTAGCGGGCCTCGGGGGAGAGGTCGTACTCGGGGAAGACCACCGCGGCCTTGGCGCCGACGGCCAGTTCGCGCACCAGCCGGTCGTGAGTGTGGGCGTTGCCGAACACCCAGCCCGCGCCGTGGATGTAGACGATCACCGGCAGGGTCCCGGTGGCGCCGGCCGGGCGGACGATGCGGGCGCGGACCTCGCCGGTGGGGCCGCCGGTGACGGTGACCCACTCCTCATCGATCTCCGGCTTCTCGATCTCGCCGGACTGCACCTCGTCGACGGCCTTGCGGCCCTCGGCGGGCGGCAGGTCGAAGAGGTACGGCGGGTTCGCGGTCGCCTCGGCGAAGGCCTGGGCGGCGGGCTCGAGAACCGGGCGGGTTTCGGTCATGACGATCTCCTCGGATCGGGTGCCGCGGGCAGACCCCGGCGGGGCTTCCGGAGCGGCGACACAGATGCACCGTAGCGCTCGATTCAGTCGTGCGCAACTTATTAGTCCTCTATTTATTTGTGCTCTACTTATTAGAGGGCGATAGAATCGAGGGGACTCAAGATAGGGTGGTGAGCATCGATGACCAGTACAGAGACCAGGAGTCGAGCCGTGAGCACAGCCCCCGAACCGGCCGAAGGGTCGCTGCTCCTGGACGACCAGCTCTGCTTCGCGCTGTACGCCGCCTCCCGTGCGGTGACGGCGCGCTACCGGCCGCTGCTGGACGAGCTGGGGCTGACCTATCCGCAGTACCTGGTCATGCTCGTGCTGTGGGAGCAGGACTCGATCTCCGTGCGTGAGCTGGGCGCCTCGCTCCAGCTGGAGTCCAGCACGCTGTCGCCCCTCCTGAAGCGCCTGGAGGCGAACGGCCTGCTGCACCGCGAGCGGCGGCCGGACGACGAGCGCTCCGTCGCCATCCGCCTCAGCGAGGCCGGCGCCCGGCTCCGGGAACGGGCGGGTACGGTCCCCCTCGCCATCGGCGACGCCATGGGCCTGACCCCGGAGCAGGACGCCCTCGCCAAGCAGCTGCTCCGCCTGCTCACCTCGAATGTCAGCGCCGCCTGAGGCCACGCGGTGAGGGCGGAGCAGTCGTATCCCCTCACTCGTTGTGCAGTACCTGCGCGACCGTCAGCCGTGCCGCTCGGCGCGCCGGGATGTACGCGCCCAGGACGGCGATCACCACGCCCGCCGGGGCGAGGGCAAGCAGGGCGGAGGCCTGCCACACGTCCGTCATGTACGCGGGCAGGGTGATGTCCACGGCGTCCGCCATCCGCGGTACGACCAGCTCGTGGCCGAGCATGCCCAGCGGTATGCCGACCACGGTGCCGAGGGCGCCGAGCACCGCCATCGACGTCACCGTCATCGCCGTGACCTGCCGGGGCGTCATGCCGATGGACTTGAGCATGCCGAGGTCGCGGCGGCGGTCGCGGGTGTTGAGGACGGCCGTGTTGAAGACGCCGAGGGAGGCGACCACGGCGAGCATCACGGTGAGTACCGATGCCGAGCCGATGATGGTCTGTGTGACGGTGTTGGCGCCGACCGGGTCCGGGCTGACCCCGGGATCGGCGGCCCGGGCCGCGCGGGCGTAGGCGGCCTGATCCGCTCCGTCGCGGAGCTTGACGTGGTAGGCGATGGGCTTCTCCTCGGGGGCCAGGGCGGTCAGGGTCGACTGGCCGGTGACGACGAGTCGGCGGTCGTTGTGCATGTACTGCCCGACGATCACCACCGTCTCGTGCCGGTCGCCCTTCTCCAGGCGGAAGCGGTCGCCGACCCGCAGGTCGTTCTGGCGCAGGAAGGCCGAGCCGGCGACGACCTCGCCGGTCCGGTGCATCCACCGGCCTTCGGTCAGCACGCTGTCCAGCGGCGGACGGTCCCCCCGACGGCCCTCCAGCATCACCTCCTGCGCGGAGCCCGCCATCCGCACCTCGATGTCCGCCCTCGCGGTGACCTCTTCCGCGCCGGGCAGGGACCGCAGCAGTGACTCGAGTTCGGGGTCGGTGTGCGTGGGCCGGATCTCCTTGCCGTCCTTGTACGCGCCGACGTACACCGTGACCTGGTAGGCGTCCCGGCCCGCCTCGCCGAACCTGGTCATCGACGCGGCCAGACCGGTCGCGAAGGTCACGGTGGTCACGCCCAGGACGACGGCGGCGAGGGTGAGGGCACTGCGTCCGGGCCGGGCGAACGGCAGGCCGACTCCCAGGCTCACCGAGCGTGGCAGTCTGCTGCCCGCCAGGCGTCGCTGGATGCCCAGGGCGCGTCCGGCGCGCGGGGCGCTGCCCGCGCTGATGGCCCGCGCCGCGGGCAGCCGGTGGGCTCGTGCCGCCGGGGCCAGCGCGGCGAGGAGGCAGACGCCGGGCATGCCGAGCAGGGCGAGGACGTTCACCCAGGGCGCGATGCCCACGCTGTCGTGGAACACCCCGGCGTCCGGCCCCATGAAGACGAACTCGAAGAAGGGGCGGGCCAGCAGGTTGCCGACGACGGTGCCGAGGACACAGCCGGCGACCGCGGGCACGGAGATCATCGTGAGGTACACGGCGAGCACCTGCCCCGGGGTGAAACCCAGGGCCTTGAGGATGCCGATGTGCCGGAAGCCGGAGATCACCGCGCCGCTGACCACGTTGGCGACGATGAGCACCGCCACCACGATGCCGAGGATGCCGAAGGCCATCAGGTAGGGGGTGTACGCGCGGGCCGAACTGCCGATCTGCTGCTTGAGGGTGAGGTACGACTGGGAGGCGGTCAGCGCGCCAGGCGGCAGCCCGTCAGTGACGGCGGCCAGGCTCGCGCGGAGCCGCTCCTGCGAGGAGGCGTCCGTGAAGCGGAAGAGCATCTGCGTGGCCGTGGGGTGCAGGGCCTCGATCTGCTCGGGCGCCACCCAGGCGTCGGCGGTCCGGCCGAGGTCGAAGGCGAACCCGACGACCGTGAGGTCCGGGCCCGACGGCACCCGGAGCTTCTTGCCCAGGTCGTCCGCGGTCCAGTCGGACTGCCGGTTCAGGACGACCTCGCCCGGCCCGGTGGCCCAGCGGCCCGCCCACAGGTCCAGCCGGCCCACCGGGCCCGCCGGGTCGCCCCGGCCCACGACAGTGAGGTCGGTGCCGAGCCCGAAGTTCATGGTCTCGCGCGGCAGTTCCACCGCGGCCTGGGCGAAGGGCCCGGCCACGGCCTCGACACCGGGCCGCCGGGCCGTCCGCGCCAGCTCGGCGTCCGAGACCCTGGCGGGATCGAAGGCGGCGACCACATGTGCGCCGCGCTGCTCGGCGAAGGCCTTGTCGAAGGGCGCGGAGGCCGCGTCGAGCAGACCGAGCGCCACCACGAGCGCCGCCGTCGAGGTCAGCGTGACCAGGGCGATGACCAGGGTCTGGAGCCTGCGCCGCCGTACCGCCGCGCGGGCGGCCCGCCACACCGCCCTCATGCGGACGGCTCCAGGGTGTGCTCGCCGGTGACCCGGCCGTCGGCGAACTCGACCAGCCGGCCGGCGCAGCGGCGGGCGAGGTGCTCGTCGTGGGTCACCAGGATCAGCGTCTGGCCGATCTGGTTGAGGTCGAGCAGCAGGTCCATCACCTGCTCGCCCGCGCGGCTGTCCAGGGCACCGGTCGGCTCGTCCGCCAGCAGCAGCGCCGGACGGTTCATCAACGCCCGTGCCACGGCGACGCGTTGCCGCTCGCCGCCGCTGAGCACCGCCGGGTAGGCGTTGCGGCGGTCCGCGATGCCGAGTTCCTCGAAGAGCTCCAGGGCGCGACGGCGGGCCTGCCGGGCCGGGGTGCCGGTCAACTGCGCGGCCAGCGCCACGTTGTCGAGCGCCGACAGGTCGTCGACCAGGTTGAAGAACTGGAAGATCATGCCGATGCGGCGGCGCCGGTACAGGGCCAGGCCCTTCTCGCTCAACTCCCCCACGTTCTCGCCGTGTACGACGACCGTGCCGCCGGTCGGCCGGTCCAACCCGGCGATCATGTTGAGGAAGGTGGACTTGCCGCACCCCGAGGGCCCCATCACGGCGACCGCCTCCCCCGCCCCGATCTCCAGCGACACTCCGTCCAGCGCGGTCGTCTCGCCGTACTCCTTGCGCACACCGTCGAGCCGTACGACGGCCTCTCCCCTGTTCTCCCCAGTGATCATGTGCTCTCCTCAGTGATCATGCACAAGACGCTACGGAGGGTATGGCGGCCTGAACATCCCTCCACGGATGGCACATCGGGCGGCCGCTCATCCTGGAGATGCAGGGCCCTGTATCCACAGGCTGATGCGGATCCCGTGACGGTCTGCCAAGGTGATGCTCGTGTGGGACGGGGAGACGAAGGCGCTGATGGCGGCGCTGGCGGTGGTGTGCGCGGCGGCCGTCGGGCTGGCGGTGGCGCTGTGGCGTACGCGGCGCCGGTGGCAGGCGGCCGTCGGGGAGCGCGGCTGGCTGCTGGAGCGGGAGCGGGAGAGTGCCGCACGCTCCGCGGTCGCGGCCGAACGCGACCGTATCGCCCGGGAGTTGCACGACATCGTCAGTCACAACGTCAGCCTGATGGTGGTGCAGGCCGGGGCGGCCCGCGAGGTGCTGGGCACGATGCCGGACGAGGCCGCGGCGGCGCTGCGGGCGGTGGAGGACGCGGGACGCGGAGCGATGACCGATCTACGGCATCTGCTGGGACTGTTGGCACCGTCGGCGAGCGGCGAGGACGTGGATCCCGGACCCGTCGGCGACGGCGGCGACTCGGTGGAGCTGGCTCCGCAGCCCGGCCTCGACCGGCTCGGCCCGCTCGTGGACCGGATCTCCTTCGCCGGGCTGCCCGTCGAGGTACGGATCTCCGGGGAGCCGCGCCCGCTGCCGCAGGGCATCGACGTGACCGCGTACCGGATAGTGCAGGAGGCGCTGACCAACGCGCTCAGGCACGGTGACGGAGGGAAGGCCGAAGTGACCGTGCGGTACGCGGACCACGCACTGCGCGTGGAGGTGCTCAACACCGGACCGAGCGTCCTGACCGGCGCCGCGCCCGCGCGGACGGCACCCCGGCACCGGGACGGCACGGGACGCGGACTGCTCGGACTGCGCGAGCGGGTCGCGGTCTACGGCGGCGACCTGGACGCCCGGCGCCGGCTCGGCGGCGGCTACCGGGTCCGGGCGCGCATCCCCCTGGACCGCCCGTGACGGCGGCCGGGCGGACGCCCCGCGTGCTCGTCGCCGACGACCAGAACCTGATCCGCACCGGCTTCCGGCTGATCCTGAACGCCCGGGGCCTCGAGGTGGTGGGGGAGGCGGCCGACGGCGCCGAGGCGGTGGCGATGGCCCGCCGACTCGAGCCGGACGTCGTGCTGATGGACATTCGCATGCCCGTCATGGACGGCCTGGAGGCCACCCGCCGCATCCTGGAACACGCCCCGGGCTGCCGGGTGCTCATGCTGACCACCTTCGACCTGGACCGCTACGTGTACACCGCGCTGTCGGTCGGGGCCAGCGGCTTCCTGCTGAAGGACGTCACGCCGGAACACCTGGCGGCGGCCGTACGGCTGGTCGACACGGGCGACGCCCTGCTGGCCCCGTCCATCACCCGGCGCCTGGTGGAGCGCTTCGCCTCCCGGGGCGAGGGTCCGTCCGCCGTGCCCGCGGATCTCGCCGCCCTCACGCCCCGCGAACTGGAGGTCCTGACCCTGCTGGGCCGCGGCCTGTCCAACACCGAGCTCGCCGCCGAACTGACCCTGAGCGAGGCCACGGTGAAGTCCCACGTGGCCCGCATCTTCGCCAAGCTGACCCTGCGCGACCGCGCCCAGGCCGTCGTCCTGGCGTATGAGACGGGGCTGGTCAAGCCGGGCGGGTGAGCTCCGGCGGAAGGACGGCCGACGTACTCAGCGCAGGGAAAGGTGCGACGCCTGGCGGACGGTCCACAACTCCGGGTCCACGTTCCGCTTCTGGATCTCGCGACCGCTCAACCGCACTCCCGCGGCCGGCGCCAGAATCCCGCGACCTCACCGAGTGCCAGGCCCAGCCCGTAGGGGGACCACACCGAGCAGGTACGGGACGGCGGTGAGGGCCGCGACCGCCGCGATCAGCAGCACGCGGGCGTGCACGCCGGGCCGGTACCGCGACGGCCGGGGAATGGGCGTGGCGGCGAGTGAGTCGTCCGTCTCGCGGACCGGTGCGGCGCCACCGCTCAGCCAGTGCCTCCAGTCCGGCTCCGCCGTCTGCCCCCAGACCACGTGGCCGGGCGTTGAACAGGGGTGCCTCTACGAGCTGATGCACGGCGGCCGCGGCCTGCTGCTCGACCGGACCGGCCGGCTCTCGGTGACGAGTTGGGCGGACCGGGTGGACCACGCCGTCGACGACGCCGAGGAACTGGACGTGCCCGCGGTGCTGCTGCGGCCGGCTGAGCGACCTCCTCAACAGAGGGCAGCGAGACGAACCTGCCCCCGGCCGGTGGAGCCGTCCCGAACGATCACAACTCGGTGATTGATGTTCCCTTTCTACGGGGACATGCCCGACGCTGACCGAGGGCGCGGATCGCCGTGCCCTCGGACCGACCTGTGACGGGGACTGAGGAGTGGGCGTGGGTGTGGGCGGAGGCGGGGAGAGAGCCGTCGCGGTGACCGGCGGCAGTGGGTTTGTCGGCGGTCACCTGGTCCGGCGGCTGCTGGTGCGGGGCTATGCGGTGCGCACCACCGTGCGGAGCCTCGCGCACACGGCGAAGGTGCGGCCGCTGCGGGAGATGCAGGAGGAGTTCCCCGGCCGACTGGACCTGTTCGAGGCGGACCTGCTGCGCGAGGGGTCCTTCGACGACGCGATCCGCGGCTGCCGAGTCGTCTTCCACGTGGCGTCGCCGTTCTTCATGCCGGAGAAGATCAAGGACGGCAGACGGGACATGGTGGACCCGGCCCTCCTCGGCGCGCGCAACGTGCTCGGCAGCCTGGAGCGGACCCCGACGGTCGAGAGACTGGTGTTCACCTCCACCGTCGGCGCGATCTTCGGCGACTACGCCGACGTGCTGGACATGGACGACCAGGTGCTCTCGGAGAAGTACTTCAACACCACCAGCACGGTGCAGAACAACCCGTACCACTACGCGAAGACGGTCGCGGAGCGCGCGGCGTGGGAGGCGGAGGCGGCCCAGGACCGCTGGCGCATGGTCGCCGTCAACCCCGGCCTGATCCTGGGCCCTTCGCTCTCCCCCGCGTCGGAGTCCGGCAGCCTGTTCCTGCTGGAGGAGCTGTTCAAGGGTTACTTCTTCTACGGCGCTCCGGACTTCGCCTTCACGACGGCGGACGTACGGGAGGTGGCCGACGCGCACATCGCGGCGGCCGAGAACCCCGAGGCGAAGGGGCGTTACATCATCGCGGCGCCGACGATGACGTCGTTCCACGACATGTCCCGCATCATCCGCGCGCACCACCCCCGCGACCTGCGGCTTCCGCGCACCGCGCTCCCGCACTGGCCGGTGCGCGTCCTGGGCCCCGCCTTCGGTCTGACCCAGGACTACATCCGGAAGCACCTCGGCATCCGCTTCCGGGTGGACAACAGCCGCAGCGTGCACGAACTGGGCATCACCTACCGCCCGATCGAGCAGACGGTGCTCGACCACTACGAGGCATGGCGCACGCAGCGGGCCGCGCGGTGACCGCACCGCCCTCAGGCGAAGGTCCGTCAAACATCCATCGGAGCAACACGACGAAGGTCACAGTTACGTATCGGGCATTTTACCCTTCAATCTTCACATCAGTCACACAAGTTGGTTAGGTTGGCCGCCGGACCGCACGACTTCCTCCGGCGAACCCCGCCGTGTCGCGCGTTCCTCGTTCGAGTCACCCCCTGACCGGACCCGACGGCCGCCCAGGCGGCAGGAGTTCGGTGGTGGGGCTACGGAAGGAGTACGTCTTCCATGGCGTCGGAGCGAACCCCGCGCCCCGGAGGGATCAGTCTCCCGGGCATGCGCAACTCCGCACTCGCCACGGCGGCTCTCACCTCCGTGGCGCTGCTCTCCCAGACCGCGAGCGCCACGCCCGCGGCAGCCGAGGACGGGCCGAGTCGCGATGAGGTCCGGCAGCGGATCGACAACCTCTACGACCGGGCCGAGTCCGACACGGGAACCTTCAACGCCACCCGCGCGGGCACGAGCCCGCGCAAACGCGCCGGTTCGCTCGCCGAGAGCGGACGCGAACGAGCGGGTTCGGCCACCGACGACGGCCGCGGTCGCACCGCCGCCGGCACAGGCACCGGCACCGGCACCGGCACCGGCACCGGGAACTCGCCGCGCAGGCAGGCCGATCCGGCCCTCGACGGGGTCGCGCGCCAGTGGTTCGACGCGGCGCGGGCCAAGCTGGGCCCGACCGTCCCGGCCGCCCTGCCGGCCGACCGGAGGCCGGCCCCGCCGGCAGCCTCCCGGCCCGCCCGCCCGGCGTCGGCCCCCGGCGTCCGTGAGCAGGCCACTGCCGACCGCCCCGCCCTGGAGCTGACCGCCGGGTCCGCCCCCGCGCCGGGAGCACCGCAGGAGGCTCGGCAAGCGGACGCCCCCAGGGCACTGCCCGCCACCGCTGCCGAATCCAGGCCTTCCTCGCTGCGGACCACGAAGGAACGCGTCCAGCGTCAACTCGCCGCCGCCCGCGACCTACTGACCGCCCACACCGCTCAGGCCGCCCCGCCGAGCACACCTCTCGCCGCGATCGAGTCCCGCCCGGCCGAGGACACATGGGCCGCCCCGGCCCCGCAGACCGGCCTCGGGAGCGACCCGCTCTGGCAGCAACAGCAGCCGGCCGCCGCCACGATGAGCGCGCCGCTCACCGTGGAGACGCCTCTCGTCACGGAGACGCCTCTCGCCATGGAGGCGCCGTTCGCCATGAACTCGTCGCTCAGCATGGATTCGTCGCTCAGCATGGACGCATCCCTCGGCACAGCTACGTCCCTCACCATGGACACCCCGCTCACCATGGCCGCGCCCCTCACCACGAACACGCCACTCGCCACGGACGCGTCGTTCACCTTCGCCACCCCCGCCCCCACCGTCCCACCGGTTCCCGCAGCCCCGCCCGCCCCCACTCAGCCTCCCTTCGCCACACCCGCGCCCTACGCCATGGCCGCGCCCCTCCAGGCAGTCGACACCCCGAGCACAGGCTTCCCCCTCACCGCCGCGGCGCCGGCACCCGCCGGCATCACCCAGGCTCCGGAAGCCCCTGCCTACGAGACCAAGGCCACCCGCGCACTCGCCTTCGCGCGGGCCCAGATCGGCAAGCCGTGCGTGTGGGGCGCGGCGGGCCCGGGCTCGTACGACAACGCCGGCCTCACCCAGGCCGCGTGGCGGGCCGCCGGCGTCGAACTCCCCCGCACCACGCCCGCCCAGGCGGCCTCCGGCACGGTGGTGCCCCTCGCCGACACCCGCGTCGGCGACCTGGTCTTCTTCTACGACGACCTCAGCCACGTCGGCCTCTACATCGGCAACGGCACGATGATCCACGCGCCGGGCCCCGGGGCGTACATCCGTGAGGAGTCGGTCTTCTACGCCGGCGAGTCGGCGATCCGCGGAGCGGTGCGGCCCGCCTGAGCCCTCCCCCGACAGGACCTCCACGGTCGGCATCGTCGCCCCGCCCCGACGCGGCGGGCCCCACGATGCCGACCTCGTCCAGCCGACGCCCCGCCACCCCACCCTTGTGCCTCGCAGTTCCCCCACGCCCCCGCAAGCACCCCAACCCCGCACGACTCTGGACTCCCCCTCCAGCCCTGCCCTAAGGTGCGACAGTAAGCGCTTTCTAGCTTGCTCATGGCACCGTACCGTTCCGTTTCGTTTCGTCCCTCTTCGGCCTTCTCTCCCAGCCCCATGCGCCAGCCCTGTTCGGACGGCCCGCACGAGGGGCCGCCGAGCCTGCCCGGCGCGGAAAGGAAGCGTCTCGTGCCGCACAACGAACCGCAGGGCCCGTCGCAGCCGTCGGAGTCGTCGCAGCCGTCCCAACCGTCGCAGTCATGGACCCGCAAGTCCTTCCTGCGCGGAATGGCCGCCGTCGGCATCGCCCCGCTGCTCCCGGGGGTGTTACCCGGAACCGCCCGGGCCGCCGAGGCCGCCTCCTCGGACCGGGCTGACTTTCCTCTGGTCCAAGGCGGCGTCGCCACAGCCGTGTTCGTGGACACGGCGGACGACCCGGCCGTGGTCCGCGCGGCCGGCGACCTGCCCGCCGACATCGAACGGGTCAGCGGTCTGCGACCCCAACTGCTGCACACCCTGCCCACGCACGCGACGCACCTCGTCCTGGTGGGCACCCTCGGCGCCAGCCCGGTCATCGACCGACTGGTCGCGGACCGGCGCATCGACGTCTCCGGGGTGAAGGGGCGCTGGGAGGCGTCGGTCACCCAGGTGGTGGAGCGACCCCTACCGGGCGTGGACCGCGCCCTGGTGATCGCGGGCAGCGACCGGCGCGGCACGGTCTACGGCGTCTACGACACCTCGGAGCGCATCGGGGTCTCGCCCTGGTACTGGTGGGCCGACGTGCCCGTCGTACGCCGCGACACCGTGGCCGTCCCGGCGGGCCCCCTCAAGCGGCGTGAACCCTCCGTCCGTTACCGGGGCGTCTTCATCAACGACGAGCAGAACCTGACCACCTGGTCCCGCCGCACCCAGGAGCCGGACAAGAACATCGGCCCCGAGACGTACAAGCGCGTCTTCGAGCTGCTGCTGCGCCTCAAGGCCAACTACCTGTGGCCGGCCATGCATCCGTACTCCGACTTCTTCAACAAGCACCGCGAGAACCCCGAGCTCGCCGACCGCTACGGCATCGTCGTCGGCTCCAGCCACCCCGAGGCCCTGCTGCGCAACGGTGTCCACGAGTGGGAGCCGTGGGCGAAGGACCATCCCGGCGCGGACGGCACCCTGCCGGTCTACGACTACACGGTGAACCCCGGTGTCATCTCCGAGTACTGGAGAGCCAGGGCGCGGCAGAACGCGTCGTACGAGAGCAGTTGGACGCTCGGCATGCGCGGGCTGCACGACAGCGCGCTGGAGACGAAGTACGCGACGACCATTCCGGAGAAAGTCGTGGTGATGAACGACATCATCGCGGACCAGCGCCGGATCCTGGCCGAGGAGGTCGGCGCCGCCGCCGAGCCGCAGATCTTCATCCCGTACAAGGAGGTGCTGGACCTCTACAACGCGGGTGTGCGGGTCCCGGACGACGTCACGCTGATCTGGCCGGACGACAACCACGGCAACATGCGCCAGCTGCCCGACGAGGCGGAGCGTGTCCGCGCGGGCGGCAACGGGATCTACTACCACCTGTCCTACTGGGGCCGGCCGCGCAGCTATCTGTGGCTGGACACCACCCAGCTGTCCAAGGTCTGGCAGGAGTTGCGGCGGGTGTACGAGCACGGCGTCGACCGGATGTGGATCTTCAATGTCGGTGACGTCAAATCGATCGAGACCGGGTTGTCCTTCTCCATGGACATGGCCTGGGACGTGGACCGCTGGGAGGCCGACGACGTCGAGGACTTCGTGGCCCAGTGGGCGGGGCGGCTGTTCGGGCGGCGCCACGGCCCGGAGATCGCCGCGATCCGTACGGAGTACTACCGTCTCGCGGCCGAGCGGCGCCCGGAGTTCATCGACCGGGGGATGTTCTCCGTCGTCCACCACGGCGACGAAGCGGGACGCCGGACAGCCGCCTACGAGCGGCTGCTGGAGCGCGTGCGGGCGTTGGGCGCCGAGCTGCCCGAGGCCTACCGGGACGCCTTCTACGAGCTGGTCGAATACCCGGTGCACGGCGCCTACTTGATGAACCTGAAGTACTACTGGGCGGACCGCAACGCGCTCGCGGTCCGGCAGGGGCGAGGGGCCGGCACGAACCGTTTCGCGGACCTGGCCGAGGCCGCCCACGCCGAGGAAGCGGCGATCACCAAGCGGTACAACACCGAGGTGGCGGGCGGGAAGTGGGACGGGATCGTCAATCCCTACCCCTCCCAGATCCCGAAGGCGCCCGGCAGGCCGGCCGTCACCAGGGTCGCCAGGCAGGAGACCTCGGGGCTCGGGGTGGCGGCCGAGGGGAACGAGACCGGGGCGGCCCGGCCGCTGTCCTTCTCCTCCTACACCCGCGACCGGCGGTTCGTGGACGTCTTCAACACCGGTTTCCTGAGCGTGGACTGGGCGGCGGAGGCCGGTCATCCCTGGGTGCGGCTGAGTGAGACGGGCGGCTCGGTCACCGAGCAGACCAGGGTGTGGGTGGAGATCGACTGGGCGGGCCTTCCCGAGGGTGCGCAGGAGTCGACGGTGGTCGTCACCGGTGCCGGGCAGCGCTTCGAGGTGCCGGTGCGGGTGGTCAACGACGGGGAGCGGGCGCGTCGGCGGGCTCGCGGGTTCGTCGAGGCGAACGGATACCTGTCCATCGACGCCGCGCACTTCGAGCAGCGGGTGGCGCGCGGCGGATCCCGCTGGCGGACCGTGCGCGGGCTCGGCCGCCGTACGGGCGCGATGGAGGCGGTGCCGTCGACGGCGGCCCCGGTCACCGGGGACTTCACCGTCCGGGCGCCGGAGTTGAGGTACCGGGTGCGGTTCGCGAGCGCCGGGACCTTCCCTGTCACTGTGTTCCGGCTGCCCTCCCTGGACGAACGCGGCCACCGCCGGATCGCCGTCGCCCTGGACGACGAGCCGGTCACCGTGCTGTCCGGCCAGTCCGTCGCCACCGGCAACCGCGGCGACGCCTGGGCCCGCAACGTGGAGGAGGGCATCGAGAAGCTGACCGCCACCGTGACCGTCGTCGCGCCCGGCGAGCACGTCCTGCGGCTCTTCATGGTCGACCCGGCGATCGCCGTCGACCAGATCGTCGTCGACACCGGCGGACTGCCCGCCACTTATCTCGCGCCGCCGGAGAGCTACCACCGGGTGTTCAATCCCGATCCCCACCTTTGATTGCCCGGCCTGTTCAGATCCGCTGCAGCGAAAAAGGGGCACGAGAGACGTTTGGGTGACAGAAGGCGACAAATTCTTGGGTGTATTGCACACCCAAGGTCGCCCGCTCAATGCGTCTTCGTGCTCCTGTGCGCCCCCGCGCACTGAGGATTCGGACCGCCGTCAGCAGCCTGGACTGGGCAGGACATGTCTCGAACGCCAAGCCGGTGGAACAGCCACTGACTTTCGAGTGTCGACCGAGACAGGTGGTATTCGATGAGCAATGCCGCACCTGAAACAGAGCGAGCATGGACCGTGGGTACTGCACCGGGCATATTCCCGACCGTCAGCCACCCTATTGCCTTGTTCCGTCGGCCGCTGGATTTTCTGAATTCCCTGCCGGCCCGTGGTGATCTGGTCGAGTTACGCCTCGGCCCGCTCCGCGCCTGGATGGCGTGCCACCCGGAAGTGGCCCGCCAAGTCCTCGTGGAGACCCGGACCTTCGACAAGGGGGGCCCGCTCTACAACAGGCTGCGGCCGTTGATGGGCAACGGCGTGGTGACATGTGATCAGGACGCACACCGACGGCAACGCCGGCTGCTGCAACCCGGCTTCCGCCCCTCCCGGGTGACCGACCACACGGACATGATCGGCCGGGAAGCCGAGGCGCTGTGCCGTGAGTGGCGGGCGGGGGACCGGATCGACGTCAGCGCGGCGACGATGGCCCTGACCACCCGGGTGATGAACCACGTCCTCTTCTCCGACTCGCTTCGTGGCGCGGCGGCCGCCGAGGTCGGCGACTGTCTCGCCGTCATCGTCCGTGGTCTGTTCGTCCGCACGGCCCTGCCGGTCGACGCCCTGTTCCGCGTCCCGACGCCCGCGAACCGGCGCTACCGGCGTGCGTTCGACCGGGTGCACGCGATCGTGGACGAGGTGATCGCGGAGCGCCGGCGCAGGGGCCCCGACGACGACCGGGAGGACATGCTCGACACGCTCCTGGCAGCCACGCGCTGCGAAGCCTCGGGCGTCACCGAGCAGGAGGTCCACGACCAGCTCGTCACGCTGCTGCTCACCGGATCCGAAAGCCCTTCCAACTGCCTTGCCTCCGCCCTCGATCTGCTGGCCCGGAATCCGGAGGCGGAACGTCTCCTGCACGCCGAGGTCGATGCCGTGGTCGCCGACCGGCCGCTGCCCGGCCCCGACGAGCTGCCGCGGCTCACCTACACCCGGTGCGTCGTCGCCGAGACACTGCGCCACCGACCGCCCGGTTGGCTCTTCACGCGCATCACCACCAAGGAGACGACGCTCGCCGGGCACCGGCTCCCCCGGGGAGCCACCGTTCTGTACAGCCCCTACCTGCTGCACCACGATCCCGCCTCGTTCCCCGATCCCGAGCGCTTCCTTCCCGAGCGTTGGCTCCCGGGGCGGGCCACCGCCGATCCGCACGGCGCGATGCTCCCCTTCTCCGCCGGGAACCGGAAGTGCATCGGCGACACCTTCGCGTGGGCGGAAGCCACGCTGGCCCTCGCGACCATCGCCGGCCGCTGGCGGCTGCGCCATCTGCCCGGATGCGCCGAACGGCTGCGCCCCGCCGCAACCTTGGGACCCCGGTCGCTGGTGATGACGTGCGAACCGCGTGCGCACGCGCCGGCCGACACAGCCCGTCCACGATCCCTCGCTTCCCGAGCGACCGCAGCAACCCGCGCACAGGACTCCCGAACGGCAGGTGACAACGGTGTCGACGACGTATGAGGACATCGCAGTGGCTCCGCAGGGCGTGATCACGGCCGGCAGTCTGCGGGACCTGATCGACGCCCACCTCTACATGCCCTTCCCGTTCCAGAGCAATCACCGCGCGGCCGAGGCGACGGCGGGCGTCCAGACCTGGCTGCGCGCCTGCGGGCTGACCGACGACCCGGCAGTGGCGGCCATGATCACCGCCACCCGCCCCGCCCAGCTCGCGGCCTACAACAGCCCGTCCATGGACGCAGACATCCTCCAGATCGTCGCCAACCAGATCGCCTACCAGTTCATCTTCGACGACCGGGCCGAAGAGGTCGGCCGCAGCCGGCCCGGCCTGCTGCTGCCCATGCTGAGCGAGAGCGTCGAGATCCTCAGGGACGGCCGGTCACCCAGGACACCCCTCGGCGCCGCGCTGGCCGACCTCCACCGGCAGGTCCGGGGGCGGTGCACCCCCGCCCAGGCCGCGCGCTGGGCGTGGAACAGCCGTGAGTACGTGCACGGGCTGCTGTACGAGGCGGTGGCGCAGGCCGAATCCACACCTCTGGAGACCGGACTGTGCAGGTCGATACGCTCACTGATCGCCGGCGTCGAACCGTTCCACCCGCTCTGCGAGGCCGCGCAGTCCCGCGAACTGGCCGCCGAGGAGCTCCATCACCCCGTCGTAAGGCGTCTGGCGCGGCTGTCGGCGGACGCGGCGGTGTGGGTACCCGACCTCTTCTCCGCGGTGAAGGAGCAGCGCGCGGGCAGCCTGATCAATCTCGCCCTGGCTCACCGGCGGGCCCAGGGGTGCTCGCTGGCGACGGCCGTCATGCTCGCCATCCGGCTGATCAACAGCACGATCCGTGAGTTCGAGGTGCTCTACGAGGAGATCAGGCCGGAGTTGAGCCCGGCCGGCATCGGCTATGTGGACGGCATGGCCGGCTGGATCCGGGGATGCTACTTCTGGTCCCGCACCGTGCCGCGTTACGCGGACACCGCGGAGGCATCCGCCCTTCCGTGAACGCAGGCGCGGCATCGTACCCGAAGAACGGGAACGCGAGTCGCTGTAATGGATATTTCACCCTCCCCGCCGTTCTCCTGTCCGAACACCGTCGCCGGGCGTTTCTGAGGGCATACGCTCGGCGCCGTCCTCCGCGGATCAACAACAGGAAGCGGTAGCGCACATGGCGCCTGGACTGCGACAATCCCTCACCGAAAACCGTCCGTTGCTCGAACGCCACCGGGAACTGCAGGCGCTCGACTCCGCTTTGACAGAGCTCTGCGAAACGGCCGACGGCGTGCCTCGCACGCCGTCGAGCGAACTCGTCACCTTCGCCGGTCCGGCCGGCATGGGGAAGACCGCTCTCGTGTCGACTGCCCGCGCCCGTGCCCTCGCACAGGGGTGCACGGTCCTCTCGGGCAAGGGCGGCGAGAACGAGCAGGGGCTGGCGTTCCGCGTGGTGCGCCAGCTCCTGCAACCCGCCCTGGCCGCGATGGACGAGACGGAGCTCCGCACCTTCCTGGGGAGTTGGTACGACATCGTCGCCGTGGCGCTCGGTCTCGAGGCGAGGGACACCGCCCATGTGCCGGACCCGACCGGGGTGCGCGACGGCCTGGACTGGGTCATGACACGCGTAGCGATGAAGAAGAAGCCGGTCGTACTTCTCCTGGACGACCTGCACTGGGCCGATGCCGAGTCCCTCGGCTGGCTGACGTCCTTCGCGCCGCGGGCCGCCGACCTCCCGATGCTGATCGTCGCCGGCTACCGGCCCGACGAGATGCCGCCCGAGGCGAGCGCCTTCCGCACGACCGTCGAACGTCACGGGAACCGTCCCCACACCCTGGGACCGCTCAGCGCCGACGGCGTCGCGCGGATCGTCAGGAACGAGGTGGGCGAGGATGCCGAGGACGAGTTCTGCGACGAGTGCTGGACAGCCACCGGCGGCAGCCCGTTCGAGGCCGTCGAACTGGCCATCAGGCTCGGCGAACGGCGAGTAAGGGGGGTGCGCCGCGAGTTGCCCGTGATGCGGGACCTCGCGGCGGCCGTCAAGGGACCAGGGCTGATCGAGCGACTTCACCGCCTCAGCCAGTCCACCGTCCGCTTCGCATGGGCCGCCGCCGTCCTGGGCGGGTCCTTCTCGCCGGAGCTCGCCGCGACCCTCGCGGTGATCGGCAACGAGGAGTCCGCCGAGGCGGCCGAGCGGCTTCGCCGCGCCCGGATCCTGGCCGACAGCCAGGGCCCGGGCGGCGGACTGGAGTTCGCCCACCCCCTCGTCGCCACGACCATCTACCGGGACGTTCCCTCGAACCTGCGCGTCGGCATGCACGACAGAGCCGCCGAAGCCGTCCGCGCCGCAGGTTTCGGCCCCATGGCCGCCGCCCGGCACCTGCTGGAGGTTCCCTGCGACGGACGGACCGAGGTGGTCGAATGCCTGCGCGCGGCCGCTCGTGAGTACCTCCGTTCCGGGGCCCCGGAGGCCGCCCGGCGCGTCCTGGCCCGAGCCCTGCAGGAACCGCCGCCTCCGGAGGACCGTGCGGCCATCCTGCACGAGCTCGCGTGCTCGACGTTCCTGATCGAACCCAGGGCCACGGTCAGCCATCTCCGGGAGGCGCTGGCGGAACCCGACGTCGACCCCGACCTGCGCGCAGGCATCGTCTACCGGCTCGCCCAGGCGCTGGCCCACACCGACCGGCTGGCCGAGGCCGCGGAGGTGGCCGCCGACGAGGCACAGCAGGCCACCAGCCCGCGCATCAAACTGCGCATGCAGGCCGAACACTTCGTGTGGAGCTCGTTCCGCACCGACGAGCCCGACTCGGCCGCCCGCTCCCGCAAGCTGGCGCGGCTGGCCGGGAAGCTGACCGGCCGCGGGCTCGAGGAGCGTTACATCCTGGGGCTGCGGGCATGGGACGCGCTGGTGCGTGGTGAGTCCCGGCGCACGGTCCTCGGGTATGCCGACGACGCCCTGCGCGGCGGAATGAGCTGGACGGACGAGAACCGGGGCTTCGAGGTGCCGGTCTCCGTCGCCCTGGTCTTCATGTACTGCGACCAGCCCCGACGGGCCGAGGAACTGTTCACCAAGGGCATGGCGGAGTGCGAGACGAAGGGCTGGCGCGGCTCCCATCTCGCCCTGAGCCAGGCACTCCTGGGTTACATCCACTACCGGCGCGGCTGCCTGGCGGAGGCGGAACAACTCGCCCGGGAAGGGCTTCGCATCGCCGACCGCGTCGAAGGCGCCGTACCCGCCCAGTGGTTCGCCATCGGCATCCTGATCCAGATCCTGCTGGCCCGCGGCCGGACCGCCGCCGCCCGTCGGCTCGCCGACCGGTACCACTACGGCGAGGTGGTCCCGAACGCCGTCATCTACCCCGATCCGCGCACGGTGTACGCCGAGCTGCTCCTGGCCGAGGGGCGGCGCTCGGAGGCCGAGTGCCTCCTGTCCGACGTCGGGGACCGGCTGGAGGCGCGTGCCTGGCGCAACCCCTCCTGGTGTCCCTGGCAGCTCGACCTGGCGTCCGCCGTCGCCCTCAGCGCTCCCGACCGGGCGGTCCGTCTCGCCCAGGACGCCGTCAAGCGGGCCCGCGACTTCGGGGCGGCGTCCGTGATCGGTCAGGCGCTGCACGTCGAGGCCGAGGTCACCGGCGGCCCCGCGGCACTCGAACTGCACGCGCAGGCCGTCGAGCACCTGGAGCAGTCCCCCGCCTCCTACGAGCTGGCCCGCGCCCTGGTCGGTCACGGCGCCGCGCTGTCCCGCAACAGCCGGCTCCAGGATGCCGCCGACCGGCTCTACCAGGGGCTGGAGACCGCCGTCCACTGCGGTGCCGAGGCCGTGGCCACCCGGGCCAGGGAGGAACTCTCCGCCGCCGGAATGCGCCCCCTGCCCCTGCGCTACGGCCAGACGGACACCCTCACCGCCCACGAACGCCGAGCCGCCGAGATGACGGCCCAGGGGCATCCGGTGACAGTGGTCGCGAAGGAACTGCGCCTGACCGAGCAGGGCGTCCGCAACCTGCTCTCCGCCGCCTACCGGAAGATCGGCACGGACGCCGCGGGGCTCGCCGGGGCGTTGAAGACCTTTCCGCGGCCTCAACTGTGACGACAGTGCCGTCACGAGCCGTTACGAGGTCCTCCGGACCGGTACGGACAGGACGTGCGCGTTCCACGCATCCAGGGCCACGAATAGGCCCGGGTCGGTCAGTTCGTCGCCCTCGCGGTCGTACGTCCGGTCCGTGAGGAGGTCGGTGAGGTGGTGGTGGCCGCCTCGGAGGTCGTCCCACGGGAGGGGAAGCCGTGCCTGGGCCGGGCGGTCGGCGTAGTTGACGACGACCACGTGGCGGGTGTCCTCGTGCGTCCAGGTCCAGGCCAGCAGACTGCCGTGGGTGTCGTTGTCCGGCAGGCCCGTCGGGGTCAACGGCCGCCACTCGCCCCTGCGTACGGCGGCCGCCGCCCCCAGCAGACGGCCGTAGAAGTCGCGCAGCGGTTCGTCGGCCGGTTCCGGTGGCCGGCGGGAGAGGAACACCGGTGGGCGTACCCGGCGGCCCTCGAACTGGCCCTCGTGCCAGAGCGTCGCGCCGGGGAGGGTCGCGACGGCGATGGCCGCGGCCTGTCCCTGTGCGCCGGGCAGGGTGGTGGCGGCCCGCGGCTCGTCGTGGTTCTCGAGGAAGCGGACGAGGCCGCGCTGGTATGCGAAGTCGGCCCCCAGATGTGCGCGGACGGAGTCGGCGTTCTCGTGGCACAGGCGGTCGTAGAGGCGCTTGTCGTAGCAGTGGTCGAAGCCCTGCTGCTGGAGGGACCATTCCAGGTCCCAGTACGCCTCGGCGACGAAGAGGAGGTCGGGGTGGCGGGCGCGGACGCGCGGGATGACGTACGGCCAGAAGTCCTCGGCGGGAACCGGTCCCGCCCGGTCGCCCCAGGTCTTGGCGAAGACGTCGTTCATCATCAGCATCGCCATGTCGCAGCGCACGCCGTCCGCCTGGTCGCCGGTGGACACCAGGGTGTCCACCGTCGCGGCCCGCAGGCCGTCGGCGAAGGCGTTCAGCTGGACGACGTCCGGCCAGGGCGGGAAGTACGGGTCGCGGCCCCGGGCGTAGAGGTGGCCGCCGGCTTCGATGAAGGCGTCCGGTGCGTGGGTCAAATCGTCCGGGGTGCCCTGGATCAGGCGGTCGGGGTGGGCGGCGAGCCAGGGGTGGTCGGGGGCCACGTGGTTGGGGACGAAGTCGAGGATCAGCCGTAGTCCGCGCGCGCCCAGTTGGGCGCGGGCGGCGGCCAGTCCCTCCGGGCCGCCGAGGGAGGCGTCGACGACGTAGTTCCGTACGCAGTACGGGGATCCGGTGATGTCCGCCTCGGTGACGTCGGGCAGGGCCGCGCGGAACGAGGCCATCAGGGTCTCGTCGCGCAGGGCGATCGCGCGGCCGGCCGGGCTGCGTTCCCAGACGCCCATCAGCCAGACGGTGTCGATGCCGGGCAGCGTGATCTCGTCCCAGACCTCGCCGGGCACCTCGCCGAGGGTGATGCGGCGCCCGAGGCGCTCGCTCAACCCGCTCAGCCAGACAAGGGTGTTGATCTCGAGGATCACCGTCATGACAGGGGTTCCTCCCGGTCGTCCGTGGGCCGTAGGGACTCCCGGCCGCCGCTGTGCCAGTCGTCGGCGTCAACGACATGGAACAGCGTCGCGGTGGCCGCGACCAGCCCCGTCCAGCCGGTCTGGTGGGAGGCGCCGAGCCCCGCGCCGTTGTCGCCGTGGAAGTACTCGTAGAAGAGGATCAGGTCCTTCCAGTGCGGGTCCTTGGCGAACTTGGGCTGCGCTCCGTGCACCGGGCGGTGGCCGTCGGGGTCGGACAGGAAGGTGGAGGTGAGGCGGTCGGAGATCTCGCGGGCGACCTCGTACAGGTTCATCCGCCGTCCGGAGCCGGTCGGGCACTCCACGGTGAAGTCGGGGCCGTGGTAGCCGTGCAGGTTCATCAGGGCGCGGATCAGGAGGAGGTTGATCGGGAACCACACCGGGCCGCGCCAGTTGGAGTTGCCGCCGAACATGCCCGAGTCGGACTCGGCGGGCAGGTATCCCACGCCGTACCTCTGGCCGTGCACGTCGAAGGAGTACGGGTGTTCCTCGTGGTGGCGGGAGAGTGAGCGGATGCCGTGCGGGCTCAGGAACTCGTCCTCGTCGAGCATGCGGGCCAGGATGCGGCGCAGCCGGTCCTCGCCGAACAGGGCGAAGAGGTAGCGGCCGTCGGTGTTGGGGTCCGCGGTCGCGTGCCGGGAGACGAAGGCCTCCACGGCGGGGTGCCGTTTGATGAACTCCTGAGCGCTCTCGACCAGTTCGGGGAAGCTGCGATCCGCCCGGCCGCCGATCACGCTGGTCGCGGCGAGTGGGATCAGGCCGACCAGGGAGCGCACCTTCAACGGGGTCGCGGTGCCGTCGGGCAGCCTGAGGACGTCGTAGAAGAAGCCGTCCTCCTCGTCCCACAGGCTGGCGTTGTCCTTGCCGATACGGTTCATGGCGACGGCGATCCACGCGAAGTGCTCGAACAGCATCTGCGCCTGCTCGACGTAGACCGGGTTGTCGACGGCGAGTTCGATGGCGATGTCCATGAGGTTCTGGCAGTACAGCGCCATCCAGGCGGTGCCGTCGGCCTGGTCGAGGTGGCCGCCGGTGGGCAGCGGGGCGCTGCGGTCGAAGACGCCGATGTTGTCGAGGCCGAGGAAGCCGCCCTGGAAGACGTTGTTGCCGTCTACGTCCTTGCGGTTGAGCCACCAGGTGAAGTTCTTCATCAGCTTCTGGTAGGCGTTCTCCAGGAAGGCGCGGTCGCCGTGCCCGGTGCGGTGCTTCTCCAGCTCGTAGACGAAGAGGGTCGCCCAGGCGTGCACGGGCGGGTTGACGTCGCCGAAGTTCCACTCGTACGCCGGGATCTGGCCGTTGGGGTGCAGATAGAGGCGGTGCAGGAGCAGCTCCAGCTGCCCCTTGGCGAAGCCGATGTCGACCATGGACAGGGCGAGGGTGTGGAAGGCGAGGTCCCAGGCCGCGAACCACGGGTACTCCCAGGTGTCCGGCATCGACATGATCTCGTCGTTGACCATGTGGTACCAGGCACTGTTGCGGACCCGCGGATCGGCGGCGAGCGGGTCGACTCCGTGCTCGGCCAGCCAGCGCTCCACGTCCAGGTAGTAGTACTGCTTGCTCCACAGCATCCCGGCGAGCGCCTGCCGGACCAGGTGCCGCTCTTCCTCGCCCATGCCGTCCGGGGCGAGGGCGTCGTAGAAGGCGTCGGCCTCGGTGCGGCGCATGTCCAGCACCTGTCCGAAGTCCGCCCAGGGATCGGTGAGTTCGGCGTCGGTCAGGCGCAGGCGGATGGTGGCGCTCTGCTCGCCGGGGACGGTCAGGACGTGGTGCACGGCCGCCTTGGTTCCGGTGCGTTCCGGGTTCACGGCGTCCTGCTCGCCGTGGACGACGTAGCGGTCGATGCCGTCCTTGACGTAGGGCGTGGTGTTGGGGCTGCCGAAGACGCGCTGGTTGTTGGTCTCGTTGTCGGTGAACAGGGCCTCACCCTGGTGGTGGAGCCAGCGCGGGCCGAGCTCTTCGTGGTCGGCGCGGACGGCTCCCTCCGTCGCGCGCAGTGCGGGGACCGCGGAGCCGCCCGCCCACGACCAGGTGTGCCGGAACCAGAGGGTCGGCAGCAGGTGGAGCGTCGCCTCGTCGGGGCCGCGGTTGTGCGCGGTGATCTCGACCAGCAGGTCCTCCGGTCCCGCCTTCGCGTACTCGACGACGACGTCGAAGTAGCGGTCCTCGTCGAAGACGCCGGTGTCGAGCAGCTCGTACTCGAAGTCGCCGCGGCCGCGGGACCGGTTGGTGTCGACGAGGTCGCCGTAGGGGAACTCGCCCTGCGGGTACTTGTAGAGGTACTTCATGTACGAGTGGGTGGGCGTGTTGTCAAGGTGGAAGTAGTACTCCTTGACGTCCTCGCCATGGTTGCCCTCGGTGTTGGTCAGGCCGAACATCCGCTCCTTGAGGATCGGGTCGCGGCCGTTCCACAGGGCCAGCGCGAAGCACAGCCGTTGCTTGTCGTCGCTGACGCCGGCGATGCCGTCCTCGCCCCAGCGGTAGGCGCGGGAGCGGGCCTGGTCGTGGGTGAAGTACGACCAGGCGTCGCCGTCGGCGCTGTAGTCCTCCCGGACCGTGCCCCACTGCCGCTCGCTCAAATACGGGCCCCAGCGCCGCCAGGGTGCCACGCCGTCGTCGGCCTCCGCGAGCCGCCGCCGCTCGGCGTCCCGTGCGTCATCACCGGTCGTCATCGCCCACGCTCCTCACGCCCCCGTCCGACCCGTCCAGAGTCGGACGGGTCGGACGGGGGCGCAATCACACGCGAGGGCTGAAGGCACCTGCGCCGGTTGCCGGACGGGGCTCCTTCCGGACGGCGTACGGCTGTCGCCACCTCGGCCGCCGGACGGCGTACGACTGTCGCCACTTCGGCCGCCCGACGGCGTACGGCTGTCGCCGCTTCGGCCGAACGGGTGGGACGCGCGCCCGGCGCGGCCGCCTCAGCCGATCTCGACGAGCAGGTCTCCGCCCTCCACCTGCTGGATCTTGTTGATAGCGAGCCGGGACACCCGTCCGGCCTTCGGGGCGGTGATGGTGGCCTCCATCTTCATCGCCTCGATCGTGGCCACGGTGGCACCGGCCGCCACCTCGTCGCCCTCGGCGACCGCGAGTGTCACCACCCCGGCGAACGGCGCGGGGACGTGGCCGGGCTTGGAGCGGTCGGCCTTCTCGGTCACCGGCACGTCGGAGGACGCGGCGGTGTCGCGGACCTGGATCGGCCGCAGCTGGCCGTTCAGCGCGGACATCACCGTGCGCATGCCGCGTTCGTCGGCCTCGCCGACGGCCTCCAGCTCGATGAGGAGCCGCACGCCCTGCTCGAGGTCGACGGCGTACTCCTTGCCGGGCCTGAGGCCGTAGAAGAAGGCCTTGCTGTCCAGCACGCTGGTGTCGCCGAAGCTCTGGCGATGCGTCTCGAACTCGCGCGTCGGCCCGGGGAACAGCAGCCGGTTGAGCGTGGCGCGCCGGTCCTTCTCCAGCCCCGTACGGTCCTCGGCGGACAGCTCCTGCACCGGCTTGGCCTCGGCGCGGCCCTGGAGCGCCCTGCTGCGGAACGGCTCCGGCCAGCCGCCGGGCGGGGTGCCGAGCTCGCCGCGCAGGAAGCCGATGACGGAGTCGGGGATGTCGAACTTGTCCGGCGTCGCCTCGAACTCCTCGGGCGCCACGCCGGCGCCGACCAGGTGCAGGGCGAGGTCGCCGACCACCTTGGACGAGGGGGTGACCTTCACCAGGTGGCCGAGAATGCGGTCGGCGGCGGCGTACATCGCCTCGATGTCCTCGAACCGGTCGCCGAGGCCCAGCGCGACGGCCTGGGTGCGCAGGTTGGAGAGCTGCCCGCCGGGGATCTCGTGGTCGTAGACGCGGCCGGTCGGCGAGGCCAGGCCCGCTTCGAACGGTGCGTAGATCTTGCGGACGCTCTCCCAGTACGGCTCCAGGTCACCGACGGCCCTCAGGTCCAGGCCGGTCGGCCGCTCCGAGTAGTCGGTCGCCGCGACGATCGCCGACAGCGACGGCTGCGAGGTGGTGCCCGCCATCGAGGCCACCGCGCCGTCCACGGCGTCCGCTCCGGCCTGGATCGCGGCGAGGTAGGTGGCCAGCTGGCCGCCCGCCGTGTCGTGGGTGTGCAGGTGCACCGGCAGGTCGAACTCGCGGCGCAGCGCGGAGACCAGCTTCGCGGCGGCGGGGGCGCGCAGCAGGCCCGCCATGTCCTTCACCGCGATGACATGGGCGCCCGCGTCCACGATCTGCTCGGCCAGGCGGAGGTAGTAGTCGAGGGTGTACAGCCGCTCGTTCGGATCGGACAGGTCGGAGGTGTAGCACAGGGCGACCTCGGCGATCGCCGTGCCGGTGGCGCGTACGGCGTCGATGGCGGGCCGCATCTGCCCGACGTCGTTGAGCGCGTCGAAGATGCGGAAGATGTCGATGCCGGTCGCCGCGGCCTCCTGCACGAAGGCGTCGGTCACCTCGGTCGGGTACGGCGTGTAGCCCACGGTGTTGCGGCCGCGCAGCAGCATCTGCAGGCAGATGTTCGGCACGGCCTCCCGCAGGGCGGCCAGGCGCTCCCAGGGGTCCTCGGCGAGGAAGCGCAGCGCGACGTCGTAGGTGGCGCCGCCCCAGCACTCCAGGGACAGCAGCTCGGGCAGGGTGCGGGCGACGAGCGGGGCGACGGCGAGCATGTCCTTGGTGCGGACCCGGGTGGCCAGCAGCGACTGGTGCGCGTCGCGGAAGGTGGTGTCGGTGAGGCCGATGGTCGGTGACTCGCGCAGCCACCGGGCGAAGCCCTCGGGGCCGAGTTCGGTGAGCTTCTGCTTGGAGCCGGCGGGCGGTTCCGTGGCGTCGTGCCGCGGGAGTTTGGTGGTGGGGTCGATCAGGTCGGGCCGCTCGCCGTGGGGCTTGTTCACCGTCACGTCGGCGAGGTAGGTGAGCAGCTTGGTGCCGCGGTCGGCGGAGTGGCGTGCGGTGAGCAGGTGCGGTCGCTGTTCGATGAAGGACGTGGTGACGTTTCCGGCCTGGAAGTCCGGGTCGTCGAGGACCGCCTGCAGGAACGGGATGTTGGTGGCGACCCCGCGGATGCGGAACTCGGCCACGGCACGCCGGGCCCGGCGGACCGCGGTCGTGAAGTCCCGGCCCCGGCAGGTGAGTTTCACCAGCATGGAGTCGAAGTGCGCGCTGATCTCCGTACCGGCGTGGGTGGTGCCGCCGTCCAGGCGGATGCCCGAGCCGCCGGGCGAGCGGTAGGCGCTGATCCGGCCGGTGTCCGGGCGGAAGCCGTTGGCCGGGTCCTCGGTGGTGATCCGGCACTGGAGTGCGGCGCCGTGCAGGGTGACCGTCTCCTGGGAGAGACCGAGGTCGGCGAGGGTCTCGCCGGCGGCGATGCGCAGCTGCGCCTGGACGAGGTCGACGTCGGTGACCTCCTCGGTCACCGTGTGCTCGACCTGGATGCGGGGGTTCATCTCGATGAAGACGTGGTTGCCGTCGCGGTCGAGGAGGAACTCCACGGTGCCCGCGTTGCGGTAGCCGATCTCGCGCGCGAACCGCACGGCGTCGGCGCAGATCCGCTCGCGCAGCACCGGGTCGAGGTTGGGCGCGGGCGCCAGCTCGATGACCTTCTGGTGGCGGCGCTGCACGGAACAGTCGCGCTCGAAGAGGTGGATGACGTTGCCGTGCCCGTCGGCGAGGATCTGCACCTCGATGTGACGGGGTTCGACGACGGCCTTCTCCAGGAAGACGGTGGCGTCGCCGAACGCGGAGGCCGCCTCGCGGGCCGCCGCCTCGATGGACTCGCGCAGCTGGGCGGGCTCCTGGACGCGGCGCATGCCGCGCCCGCCGCCGCCCGCGACCGCCTTCACGAACAGGGGGAAGCCGATGTCCTCGGCGGCCCGCACCAGCTCGTCCACGTCGGCAGAGGGCGCCGAGGAGCCCAGCACCGGTACGCCGGCCGCGCGGGCGGCGGCCACCGCGCGGGCCTTGTTGCCCGTCAGCTCCAGGATCTGCGCGCTCGGCCCGACGAAGGTGATGCCCGCGTCCTCGCAGGCCCGTGCCAGCTCCGGGTTCTCGGACAGGAACCCGTAGCCCGGGTAGACGGCGTCGGCACCGGCCAGCCGGGCCGCCCGGATGATCTCCTCCACGGAGAGGTAGGCCCGCACCGGGTGCCCCGGCTCGCCGATCTCGTAGGCCTCGTCGGCCTTCATCCGGTGCAGCGAGTTGCGGTCCTCGTGCGGGAAGACGGCGACGGTCCGCGCGCCCAGTTCATAGCCGGCGCGGAAGGCTCGAATCGCGATCTCGCCTCGGTTGGCGACCAGTACCTTGCGGAGCATTCCGGATCCCTTCGAACTGCCGGTGCGGGACACCATGGTCGCGGCAATACCGCCGCCTTGCCATGAGAGGCGGGTCACGTGGGAGTGTCGGTTTCGGGACGGTGTGCGCCGGTCACTCCGGTGACGGGGTCGAGAGCATCGGGGTGAACGGCGTGACGGGCCGCTCCTGGTGTTCGCCGTCGACGATGATGCCGACCGCCTCGTTGAAGAAGGCGAGGAGTCCCCTGACGGCGCCCACCGCGGGCAGCGGGTCCGGGTAGCTCCAGACGATGTTCGGCGGTACGCCGGCGCCGGCCCGCCACGACCAGTACCGGGCGGTGCCCTTGTAGGGGCAGCCGGTGCTGTGGTCGGTGGGCTCGAGCAGGTCGAGGCGGACGTCCTCGCGCGGGATGTAGTACCGCGTGGGCAGACCGGTCTCGAACAGCAGGACCGGGCGGCGGGTGTCCGCGACGACGGTGCCGCCGATCTCCACCACGACATGGCGGCTGCTGGGGATCGCGTCCACCCGCTTGTGCGGGTCGCGGGGGTGGATGAAGATCTCCTCCTCTTCCTCGTACCAGTGGTCGAGGCCCCGGCCGGCGCGCCGGAACCACTCGAAGGCGATGTGGTCGGCGAGGTCGGCGCCGGGGAAGGTCCAGGCCGCGTTCTCCACGGTCTCGCCGTCGGCTTCGAGGTCGTAGAAGATCCGCGAACCGGTGTGCGTGCCCGTCGGAGGGTTCTTCGCGGGGCGCAGCAGGTCCTCGCGGACCTCGGCGCGGGGGAAGGCGTACAGCGGGACGGGGACGTCGGGTTCCCAGACGAGGACGGGGTGCCGACTGTCGACGACCGTCACCTCGCCCTTGCGGCCGCGGACCCAGCGTGCGCTGGGCTCCCACAGAAGGCCTTCCGGGGTGGTCCGGACGGCCCCGGCGGTGGGGAATGTGCTCATGACCTGCTCTCCTTTCAACGGCTCACCGGGTTGTCAGGAACTCGGACAACCCCGTCAGGAGCCGGTCGACGTCCTCCGTGCAGGTGTAGGGCGCGAGGCCGAGGCGGAGGCCGCCGGTGTCGCCGAGGCCGAGTCGGCGTGAGGCCTCGACGGCGTAGAAGGATCCCGACGGGGCGTGGACGCCGCGCTCCGCGAGGAAGCGGTACGCGTCCACCGTGCCGTGGTTCTCGAACGTGAGCAACAGGGTGGGGGTGCGGTCGGCCGCTCTGGAGTGGATCGTGACGCCTTCGAGCGAGGACAGTCCCTTGTCCAGTTGCGTGCGCAGGCTGTCCTCGTGTGCTTCGAGTGCCGTGTACGCCGCGATCAGGCGCTGTCGCCGGGTGCCGGTGGCACTCGTGTCCAGGCCGGCGAGGAAGTCGACCGCCGCGGTGGTGCCCGCGAGGAACTCGTAGGGCAGGGTGCCCAGTTCGAAGCGCTCCGGAACGGCGTCGGTGGAGGGCAGGAGCTTGTCCGGCCGCAGCGTCTCCAGCAGTTTCGGGCGGGCGGCGAGGACTCCGTGGTGGGGGCCGAGGAACTTGTACGGGGAGCAGACGAAGAAGTCCGCGCCGAGCCGCTCCAGGTCGACCGACGCGTGGGCGGTGTGATGGACGCCGTCGACGTAGGTGAACGCCCCTGCGGCGTGGGCCAGTCGGGAGATCTCGGCGATCGCGGGCCGGGTGCCGATCAGGTTGGACGCGGCGGTGACGGCGACCAGCCGGGTGCGTTCGGACAGCACGGCGCGGATGTCGTCGACGGTCAACTCCCCGGTGGCGGGGTCGAAGTCGGCCCAGCGCACGGTGGCACCGGCCCGGTCGGCGGCCCGGATCCAGGGACGGATGTTGGCGTCGTGGTCGAGGCGGGTGACGACCACTTCGTCTCCGGGGACCCACGTCCTGGCGAGGGTGCGGGAGAAGTCGTAGGCGAGCTGGGTGGCGCTGCGGCCGAAGACGATCCCCGACGGCTGCGTCCCCAGCAGGTCGGCCAGGGCCCGGCGGGCCTCGATGACGATGCTCTCGGCGTTGCGCTCCCCCGGCGCCGTGTGCCCCCGGTTCGACAGGGGGTGGGCCAGCGCGTCGGCGATGGCCTGGATGACCGGTCGGGGCGTCTGAGTGCCGCCCGGGCCGTCGAAGTGGGCGGTGTCGGCCGTCAGGGCGGGGAACTGGGAGCGGATGGCGGTGATGTCGTACGTCACGAGATGCTCCTGTCAGGCAGCCCTGTCCCACAGCACGTGCAGGGCGGGGGGCTTGCGGAAGACCAGGCCGTACGGCGCGGTCGGGCGGTCCGGGTCGAGGCGCAGGTCGGGAAGGCGTTCGAGCAGGCGCCGCAGGGCGATCCGGGTCTCCAGTCGGGCGAGGTGCGCGGCGAGGCAGTGGTGGGGGCCGTGGGCGAAGGCCAGGTGGAGGCGCGCGTTCTCGCGGCGGACGTCGAACCGGTCGGGGTCGGGGAAGACGGCCGGGTCGCGGCCCGCTCCCGTCAGGGAGACGGTGACCAGGTCACCGCGGCGGATCGTGGCCGGGCCGAGGACGGTGTCGCGGGTGGCGTAGCGGTCCACGACCGCGGCGCCCGGTTCGAGGCGCAGCGATTCCTCGATCGCGCCGTCCAGCAGACCGGCATCGGCCCGGACGAGGGCGAGTTGGCCGGGATGGCTCAGCAGGTGCAGCAGCGCGTCGGTGATCATCGCCTCGGTGGTCTCGATGCCCCCGAACATCAGGACGGCGGCATTGGACGCCACCTCGGGCAGTCCCAGCCGCCCGGCCGCGGAGCCGAGGAGAGAGGCAGCGTCCCGGTCGGAGACGGTGGCTTCCACGGCCGCCCTCAGCTGCGCGTACGCCACCGCGCCGGCGGGTCCGGCCTCGAGTCCGGCGGTGATGTCGGAGACCGACCGCACGATGGAGTCGTACCAGGAGAGCACCGTGGCCGCGGTGGTGCCGACCAGCCCGAGCGCCTCGGTCACGACGGCGACCGCGAGCGGGCCGGCGAAGGCCGTTCGCAGTTCGGCGGCGCCGGCCGGTTCCAGTGCGGTGATGAGCCGGTCGGTCTCCTGCTCGATGTACGAGGCGAAACCGTCGTGCGCCGCTCGGGGGCGGAACGGAGCAGCGAAGGGGTCACGGTGACGGGCGTGCTCGGCACCGTCCAGGGACAGCATGCTCGGCCCGACGACCTGCGCGGTGGAGAACCGGGGGTCGTCGACCGTGAAGGTCGCGGCGTCCCGCATCACGCCCATCGCGAGATCGCGCCGGGTCACCAGCCAGCCGTCCAGCTCGGGCAGCCAGGACACGGGCTCGTGCGCACGCAGCGACGCCAGGCGCGGATGCGGGTCCTCGGCGAGTTCGGACAGGGTGGTCGCGGCGCCGAGCGGGAAGAAACCGATCACAGCCAAGGCTAACAACCGCGCCCGCGGACGAACTCGTCCACCGGCCCGGGAAGTTGAATCACCGGTGACAGACCGAAGTGAAGGACGCTATGCTCCGCGACGATGACGACTCATTCTGTTGACAGATTGGGGGCCCCGTCCGCGCAAGGTGAGTGCTGATGCTCACCAGGACCGCGAACGAGGATTCCCGCCTTTCCTTCTGGCCGCGCGTGCGAGAGTTCGCCGTGCCGCCCTCCATGATCGAGACCGCGACCGCCCGCCGACACGTCGGCGACTGGGCGGGGGCGTGTGCCGCCGCGGGTGTCGATGTCGATCTCCAGTTGCGTTCCGTGGCGCGTACCCACGGCCGGGACCTCGCGGCCCGGATCCGCGCCGATCTCCGCCATCTGGCTCCGGACCTGCTGCGCTGGCACCTGCCGAGAATCGCTCCCGACGGGCTGCTGCGTCCGGGGCTGACCGTCTCGCTGGCCCGGTACGAGGCCGCCGGGCGTGACGGCCCGGTGCATCTCGTGGTCCGTACGCCGCCCGCCTGGGCGGACGCCGGTCAGCGGATCAGCCTCGCGCTGTGGGACGGCTCCCCCGCGCAGGGCGGCGCCGACCGCCATCCGCATCCCTGGCCCAGTCGGCGCTTCCGCCTGGACCTGCACCGCCATCTGTGGGACGTACGCAGGACCGATGAACTGCGGACCCGGTCCGGGGCCGACGGGCCGGCCGACGGCGGCCGGCCCGTGGCCGTCCCGGATCTGCCCCGGACGGCGCCGCAGCCGCTGCCGCACGGGCGTCGCCGGGCCGTGGACCGGTGGGCGGCCGAGGCGGGGATCCTGCTGGACGCCGAGGGGCGGTCCTCCGGTGCCGTCGTCGTGCGGCTCGGGAGGCGGCATCGGCTGGTCCTGGAGGTGGTCGACGACGTCGGGCCGCCGACTGTCCGGATCGCGGCGCCGAGCGGCGGGGACACCTCCGCTCTGCCGCTGCTGCCCGACGCGGCGACCTGGGTGCCGCCCGACCTGCAGCTGATCCGCAGCGGTGCGATCGAGGCGGAGCGGCTGCATCCACTGGTCGCCTCGGCACTCGTACCGGACTGGTCGCCGCCCGGGTCGTCCCGGACCTCGGACCGGGCGGGGCACCCGCGTCTCGTGGAGTGCCGGGGCGCCCGGCACCGGATCGGCCTGGTCGACGGGGTGCTGGCCCCGCTGGACCACGACCCCGACGAGATCCGCCGGGAAGAGCTGCTGGTCGCGCTGACCGGCACGCCGCTTCCCTGTCTGCGGGCGATCGACGAGGCACACCGACGTCCCGACTGCCTCACCGGCGTGCGCGAACGCCTGGACCACGGTGACATCGCCGGTGCGCTGGCCGTCGTCGAGGGCCTGCTGGGCCCCGACGCGGCGCTGCGCGACGGCGCCCTGCGGGACGAACTCGAGGCCGCCGCGGAGCGCCGGATCACCTACGGGCTGTTCAGGGCCGGCCTGGTCGGACCCGGACCGGACCGCGTCCGCCCGGGGCTTCACCGTCCCCGCCACCACCGCTCGCATCCCCGCCACACCACCGGCCGCTGACCTCGGGGACCACGGGTCCCCTCACGACCACTCAATGCCCTGGGGGATCTCCCCAACCCTTACTAGCCAAAAGGTGATCACACATGCCCACATGCACCCTGTCCGCTGTCCCCTCCGCCCCTGTTCACGACTCCCAACTCGACGTCGCGGGCGACTTGTTGACCCTGCTGCGCGACACCACCACCGAACCGCGACCCGACGTCCAGCTGGAGGCCCTGACCCTGGCCGTGGCCGCCGACCTGCCCGTCCTGCTGTGGGGCGAGCCGGGCATCGGCAAGACCGCCGCGCTGACCCAGCTCGCCGAAGCCCTGGACCTTCCGCTGACCACCGTGATCGCCAGCGTGCACGAACCGTCCGACTTCTCGGGGCTGCCCGTCGTCGGGGACGACCCCGCGGAACAGGGCGTGCCGATGGCCCCGCCGGACTGGGCGGTGCGACTGGTGCGGGCCGGCCGGGGGCTGCTGTTCCTCGACGAGCTCTCCACCGCACCGCCGGCCGTTCAGGCCGCGCTGCTCCGGCTCGTCCTCGAGCGGCGCATCGGCGCCCTGCAGCTGCCGCCCGGCGTCCGGATCGTGGCCGCCGCCAATCCGCGGTCCTCGGCGGCCGACGGCTGGGAGCTGAGCCCGCCGCTCGCCAACCGCTTCGTCCATCTGCAGTGGACCCACGACCACGAGGTCGTCGTACGCGGCCTCGGCGGGACCTGGCCCCGGGCGACCCTGCCGCGGCTCGACCCGGCGAAGCTGCCGCAGGCCGTGGACTTCGCCCGGCGGGCGGTGTGCGGGCTGCTCACCGCCCGCCCCAAGCTCGTGCACCAGCTGCCCAGCAGTCAAACGCGCCGGGGCGGTGCCTGGCCGTCGCCCCGGAGCTGGGAGATGACGTTGTGCCTGATCGCCTTCGCGAACGCGGCCGGATCCTCCCGGGAAGTGCTCTCCCTGTTGGTCCGGGGCACCGTGGGGGACGGTCCGGGGCTTGAGCTACTGGCGAGCCTGGACCGGCTGGACCTCCCCGACCCCGAGGAGGTGCTCGCCGATCCGGCGGGTGCGGTACTGCCCGAGCGGGGCGATCTTCGCCAGGCCGTGCTGGACGGTGTGGTGGACGCGGTGCGCCGGCGCCCGGACAGGGCCCGCTGGGACGCGGCCTGGGCGCTCCTGGTCCGGGCGGTGGAGACCGGAGCCCCGGACTTGGTGGTCGTCCCCGCGACCACCCTCGCCTCGCTGCGTCAGGAGGACTGGGACGTTCCGGCGTCGATCGAGCGGCTCGCCGGAGTGGTGTCCCTGTCCCGGCGGGCGGACCACGCGGCGGATCGCGCGGCGGATCGCGCGGCTGCCCGGGGCGCGGTCGCCGCGAAGGCCGGCCGATGAGCGCGGAACAGGGCCGGCGACGACCGGACACAACGCCGGCACCGCCGGCACCGCCGGCACCCGACACACCGCCGGCACCCGACACACCGCCGGCACCCGACGCACCGGGTGCGCTGGACCTCGACAAGCTCTTCGCCGCCCGGCTGCACGCCGCCCGCGTCCGGCCCTACTTGGCGACGGCCCTGTTCGCCCTGCACACCGTCGAGTCGCGGCGGGTGCCGACCATGGCCGTCGACCGGCACTGGCGGTGCTACGTCTCGCCGGCGTTCGTGGACCGGACGCCGGTGGAGGAACTGGCGGGCGTGTGGGTGCACGAGGTGTCGCACCTGCTGCGCGACCATCACGGGCGCAGCGACCGGGTCGCGCGGGAACGTGGGCTGACCGGCCCGGGGGAACGGCTGCGGATGAACATCGCCGCGGACTGCGAGATCAACGACGACGTGTTCGGTGACGGGCTGGTCCGGCCCGAGGACGTCGTCGATCCGGCGTTCCTGCGGTTGCCCGAGGGGCAGCTCATGGAGGAGTACCTGACCTGGTTCCGACTCGGGCCGCTCACCCAGAGCATGTCCTGGCTGGACTGCGGCAGTGGCGCCGACGGACTGGAACGGGAGTGGGACCTGGGACCGGACGGTGCGCGCAGCCTGAGCGAGCAGGAACGGGACGCGGTCCGGTTCCGGGTGGCGCAGGGCATCACCGGCCGCCCGGGGCACGCCTCGAAGGGCTGGCGTCGGTGGGCCGAGGAGGCGTTCCATCCGCCGCAGCCGTGGCGGGAGTTGCTGGGAGCGGCGATCCGCTCGGCGGCCTCCGGGCCGGGCGCGGGCGAGGACTACACCTACGGCCGGCCGTCCCGGCGCTCGGCCTCGGTGCCCGGGGCCGTCCTGCCGAGCCTGCGGCGCAGGCCGCCCCGGGTGTCCGTGATCATCGACACGTCCGGGTCGGTCAGTGACGCCGAACTGGGCAGCGCGATCCTCGAGGTCGCCGCCATCTCCCGTGCCGTGGGCGGCCGTCGTGACCTGGTCTCCGTGCTGCCGTGTGACGCGGCGGCCAGGGTGGTGCACCCGCTGTGCCGTGGTGAGGGAATTCCGCTGATGGGCGGCGGGGGCACGGATCTGCGCACCGGTTTCGCCAAGGCGCTGCGGTCGCGGCCACGACCCGACGTCGTCGTGGTCCTGACGGACGGTCAGACACCCTGGCCGGACACGCGGCCGGCGTGCCGGACGGTGGTGGGCCTGTTCCCTCGGCAACCGGGGGCGTGGGACAACGAGGACGATCCCGACTACGTGCCGGACTCTCCGCCCTCATGGGCGCGCGTGGTGGACATCGGCTAGTGCGGCAACTCTTGGGGGGATCTGTTGCGGCCGTCCTCGGCGCCACTGACGTTCCCTGCGCGATCAGGGCACACTGCAACCATCGTCACTCGGGAGACGCCCACGCATGAATACGCCGCCACCCGCTCGCCGTACGCACTCCCCCGCGACGAACTCGACGCGTTCAGCGTCCGTACGGTCCGGGGCCGGGCCAACGCGGTCGGCGCACCGCTGCCGGTCCCCGTCGTACGCGCCGCCGTCCTGGCCCGTGTCAACGGCATTGCGGGCGGCGGCAGCGGAGTGCGGCCAGGGATCCCGCGGCTGCTTGTGGCCATGCTCAACGCCCGGGTGCATCCGGTGATCGGGGAGGGCAGCGCCGAGTTCGCCGGTGAGGTGCTCGACGGCACACAGCACTGCGGCGGGCCGGTCTCGCCCCCGCCGAACTGGGTCCGAGGGACGGGCATGTGCTGTGCAGCGCGAGCCCGCTGGCGGCCGGACAGGGCGCTCTCGCCCTGCACGAGGCGGCCGCCGTGCTCACGCCGGCCCAGGCGGTCACCGCGCTGACCTACGAGGGCTTCCGGGCCAACACGAGCCCGCTCGACCCCCGGGTGCTGGACCTGCGCCCCTCCCCCGGGCAGTCCCGCGCGGCGCGCGAACTGCTCGCCCTGCTGGACGGCGGTGAGCTGCGCGACCCCCGGCACGCACGGCGGGTCCAGGACCCCGTCAGCCTGCGGTGCTCGGCCCAGGTGCACGGGGCGCTGCACGCCGCGCTGGACTTCGGCGACGACGCGCTCCACCCGGAGCTCAACGGCTGCGGCGACAAGCCGGTGGTCCTGGCCGACACCGGCGAGATCCTCTCGTCCGGCAACTTCCACACCCCGGCCCTGGCCCTCGCCTTCGACACCCTCGCGCTGGCCCTGACACAGACCGCCGCGATCTCCGCCGAGCGGATGCGCCGGCTGCTCGACCCCGCCGTCAGCGGACTGCCCGCGAACCTCTCGCCGTACGGTCCGGAACGCTCCGGCTTCGCACCGCTGGCCAAGACGGCGCAGGCCCTCGTCGCCGAGATCCGCATGCTGTCCGCACCGGTGAGCACCGACCCCCGCCACGGCTCGGACGCCGTCGAGGACGACTCGACCAATGCGGCCCTCGGGGCGCGGCGGCTGACCGCGATGCTCACCCGGCTGCGGCCACTGCTCGCGGTCGAGGCCGTGGTCGCCGCGCAGGCCGTGGACCTGGCCGAACCGTCCGCACTGGGGCGAGGACCTCGTCTTGTGCACCGCTCGATCCGGGCGATCGTGCCCCGCCTGGACGACGACCGGCCCTGCGGGGTGGACGTGGAGGTGGTGAACCGCGACATCCTGGGGTCCGACGACGTCCGGAGCGCGCTGCGCGCCTTGGTGGGAGGAGCGTCATGACCAACGTCGACGTACACCAGCATCTGTGGACCCCCTCGCTGGTGACGACCCTGCGGTCCCGCCGGGAACCGCCGTTCTTGGACAACTGGACCCTGTTCCTGGATGGTGAGCCGCCCTACGAGATCCCTCCCGCCGACCACGACCTCACCCGGCGTACGGATCTCGCCGCCGCCGACGGCCTGGGACGGGTGCTCGTCTCGCTGTCCGCCCCGATCGGCGTGGAGTGGCTGCCCTCGGCCGAGGCGCGGCCCCTGCTCGACGCCTACCACGAGGGCGCGGCCGCGCTGCCCGAGCCCTTCGGGGCCTGGGCCGCCGCCGGTGTACGGGACATCGACGCGAGCGCGACGGCCGAGGACCTCGACCGGGGGTTCGCCGGACTCCAGCTCCCGGCGAACGCCCTTGCCGACGCGGCCGGTTACGCGCGCTGTGCCCCGCTGCTCGATCTGCTCGAAGAGCGCGGCCTCCCCCTGTTCGTCCACCCGGGACCCGCGCCCGGCGGGTCGGGGGGACCCGGCTGGTGGCCCGCGATGGTCCCCTACGTGCAGCAGATGCACGCCGCCTGGTTCGCCTTCCGCGCCTTCGGCCGGCCGCGCCATCCGCGCCTCAGGGTGTGCTTCGCCCTGCTGGCCGGGCTCGCCCCGCTGCACGGGGAGCGCTTCGCCGCGCGGGGCGACGGGGCGGACGTCGGGGCGGATCCGGACGTGTTCGTCGAGACCTCGTCGTACGGGCCGACCGCCGTCGACGCGATCGTCCGCGCCCTCGGTGTGGACGCCGTCGTCCAGGGCTCGGACCGGCCCTATGCGGAGCCGCCGCGGCACCCCGGCTTCGGTCTGGGCGGTGCCGCGGCCTACGCCTTCCGCATCGCCAACCCGCGACGGCTGCTCACCGGAAAGGACTGAACGTTCACCGGGGCGATTCAACTGCGCGCGTATTCCGGCGAGTTGGCTGAGGAGAGACCGGAAACACGCCTACTCGGCGACTCGGCAACTCGGCAACTCGGCGATCGACAGTCCCCTTGCCCACCCTGCACGAGGAGACGACCATGAACGTGTTCGCCGAGCGCTATCCGCTCGTGGCGCTGGACCCGGCCCTCGCCGACTTCGCCGACTACACCTCCTGGGCCCTCGACATGTTCCAGCAGGTGGAGGAAGCGGTCGCCGCGGTCCACGACCGGGGCATCGTGATGGGCGATGTCCACACGTTCAACATCCTGGTCCGTCCCGGCGGCAGCGTCGTCCTGATCGACTTCGAGGGCGCCTCAGAGGTGGCCGACGCGCGACACCAGGTCCTCGCGGCCCCGGGGTCCCTCGCCCCGAAGGGGACCACCGGCTTCGACATCGACCGGCACGCGCTGGCCTGTCTGAGGCTCGCCCTGTTCATGCCGCTCACCGGCCTGATCGAACTGGACCGGGGCAAGGCGGGACAGCTCGCCAGGGAAGCCGCGCGGCTGTTCCCCGTCCCCGGCCGGTTCCTCGACGCGGCCGTCCGCACGATGACCGGCGACGACATGGCCGCCGGGGCGGACGACGAGCCCCGGCTGGAACCCGACCACTCCGGCTGGCTGAGCGCCCGGGATTCGATCGCCGCGGCCGTCCTGGCCTCCGCCACACCCGAGCGCCGGGACAGGCTCTTCCCCGGCGACATCGAGCAGTTCGCCACCCCGGGCGGCGGGCTCGGCCTGGCCCATGGTGCGGCGGGCGTCCTGTACGCGCTGGACGTGACCGGCGCCGGACGCCACCCCGACCACGAGGACTGGCTGATCCGGCACGCCCCCCACCCGGAACCGGCACCCGGCTCGGCCTCTACGACGGCCTGCACGGCATCGCGTACGTCCTGGACCACCTCGGGCACCACGAGGAGGCCGTCAAGGTCCTCGACATGTGCCTGAGTGAACGCTGGGAGACCCTGGCCCTCGACCTCAACGGCGGTCTGTCCGGCATCCGCCTCGACCTGCTCCACTTCGCGACCACCACCGGCGACGCCGCCTGCCGTGACGCCGTCCTGCGCGTGGCACAAGCCGTCGCCGACCGCCTGGGGCCGGCCGACGGCGTGCCGGAGATCAGCGGCGGCGCCCACCCGAGAGCGGGGCTCATGTACGGATCGTCCGGGCCCGCGCTGATGTTCCTGCGCCTGTACGACCACAGCGGCGACCCCGCACTCCTCGACCTGGCCGCCACCGCGCTGCGCCAGGACCTGCGCCGCTGCCTCGTGCGCGAGGAGGTGTCGATGGAGGTGAACGAGGGCTGGCGCACCATGCCCTATCTCGCCGACGGCAGCGTGGGTATCGGCATGGTCCTCGACGACTACCTGTCCCACCGCGCGGACGAGGAGTCCGCAACCTCCGCCGACGCGATCCGCAGGGCCGCCAGGGCGTCGTTCTACATCGAACCCGGGCTCTTCGACGGCATCGCCGGGATGATCCTCCACCTCAGCCGTGCGCCCCCGCCCGGCACGGCGGCCGCGCGGGACCCCGTGGTCGCCGACCACGTACGCCGTCTGTCCCGCCACGCCTGCCTGCTCGACGGCCGTCTGGCCTTCCCGGTGAGCAGTTGATGCGGCTGTCCATGGACCTGGCCACCGGAGGTGGGGGCGTCCTGCTCGCGTTGGGCGCCGTCTCGCACTCCCGGCCCACCGGGCTGCCGTTCCTGACATCGGGGCTGCCCGCCCATGACCTTCCCGTCCCCGCACAAGTACGAGAGAGGTGGTGAAAAGCAGTGTCGCTCCTCGATCTGCAGGGTCTGACCATCGAGTCGGACGCCGGTTACCGTCCGCCGCCCGGCAGTCGGGCAAGCAAGGGCTGTGGTGGTGGAATCAGCTTCCTCAGCCTGCTGCTGTGCTAGTCGTCACCGACACGGCGGGGGCACATCGCGCCGCCGCCCCGTTCCGGAACCGTACGACCACGGGAGCAGCCGGTGGACCGACGCGCGGCGGACCGTCTGCGGCTGGCGGCGGTCCGGCGAGGAGGTGCGTGGAGCGGGGTCCAAGCCGCAACGGCCCTCCTGCTGGCAGGGGTGTACGTGCTTCTGCCCGCCGTCATGGGCAAGACGGTCGCCCCGTGCCGGACGTCGATCGCGTCGACGCCGATGAAGGCATGGTCGAGCGTGATCTGCGCGAGCATCCCGGTGGCGAGCGGTCCGGTGAGCTCGTACGAGGCAGGGCGGGCCACTCCCCCCGGTGAGGACGAGCTTCACATGGCGGCGTACGACCAGTTCGTTGGCGATGTTCAGGGCGTTGGTGACGACCGTCAGCGAGGGACCGGCGCCCTCCGTGCTCAGCTCGGGCCTGATAGCCAGCGCCCGGGCGACCGCGGTGGTCGTGGTACCGCCGTTCAAGCCCACCACGGCACCCGCCTTCACCAGGCCCGCCGCCGCGTTGGCGATCCGCTCCTTCTCCGGAGCGTTGCGCGCGGCCTTGTAGCGGAGCGGCAGGTCGTACGCGATGGCGTTGATCACGGCGCCGCCGTGGGTACGGGTGACCATTTGCTGGCGCGCCAACTCATCCAGGTCGCGTCGGATCGTGGCGGTGGAGACGTGCAGTACGTCCGCGGCGGCCTCGACCTCGATCCGCCCGTCGCGCGTCAGTATGTCCAGCCTTGAAAAGCAATGCCTGTTTCAGCAGCTTAGACGCCCAAAGCCAGCACTTATGCGCACGGCGGCCACCCACGGTCCGGCCGGTCGCATGATCAACATCTTCCCCCGGGACAATCGTCGCCATGAGCGACAGTACGGACAACGCGGAGAGCCGCCTGGCCAGGATCGAGCGACTGCTGGAGAGCGGCGGGCACGACGCGGCACCCGCATGGCGCCGGGCGACACAGGGTGAGCCGCGCTGGGCGGTGACCGCCGTGATCCTGGTGGCGGTCACCCTCCAGCTGATGCTGCCGCACCGCCTCACCCTCCAGCCGCACTGGGCGCTACCGGTCCTGGAGCTGGTCCTGCTGGCCGGCCTGATCGCCGCGAACCCCCGGCGGGTCGAGCCCCGGACCCGGTGGCTGCGGTGGCTCGGCCTGGCCATGATCTGCCTGATCAGCCTGGCCAACGGCTGGGCGGCGGTCCGGCTGGTGGCGGGCCTGGTGAACGGAACCGAGGGGACGGACGCCGGGCCCCTGCTGCTGACCGGCGGCGGAATCTGGCTGACGAACGTCATCGTGTTCGCCCTGTGGTACTGGGAGTGGGACCGCGGCGGACCGCTGGCGCGGGCCCAAGGCCACCACCAGTTCGCCGACTTCCTCTTCGTACAGATGCAGACCCCTCAGACCGCGCCGCCGGACTGGGAACCGGCGTTCCCGGACTACCTGTACCTGTCGTTCACCAACTCCACCGCCTTCAGCCCGACCGACGTGATGCCGCTGTCACGCTGGGCCAAGATGCTGATGATGGTGCAGTCCTCGGTCTCCCTGGTAACCGTGGTCCTGGTGGTCGCCCGGGCCGTCAACATCCTGCGATGACAGCGACGCCGGCGATGCCGGTGAGGCAACCGGTGACCGGCGCGCCGATCAGGTCGAGGCTGTGGCTGCGGCCGGTCCCGCCTGGGGTTCCTCCCGCGGTCCGTCCGGCGTGGCCGAAATTCACCCGCCGGCAAGAAAGCTCAGACGCACCTTTCGTTCCGAGTTATCCCGATTCGTGTCGACCAGACACACCGACTGCCAAGTACCCAGCTCCAGGCGCCCGTTCAGCACCGGCAGCGTCGCATGGGGCGGGACGACCGCGGGCAGGACGTGGTCACGGCCGTGGCCGGGACTGCCGTGGCGGTGCTGCCAGCGGTCGTCGGCGGGGAGAAGGGTGTGCAGGGCGGCGAGGAGGTCGTCGTCGCTGCCCGCGCCCGTCTCGATGATCGCGATGCCGGCGGTCGCGTGGGGCACAAAAACGTTCAGCAGACCGTCGCGGCCGGCGGCCGCCTCCCGCAGGAAGGCCTCGCAGTCACGGGTCAGGTCGGCGATCCGCTCCGTGGAGCCGGTGGCCACGTTCAGGACTCGAGTGGTGAAAGCGTCTGACATGACTCCCATCCTCACCCACACGTCGCGTTTCACACACGAGCGTTCGCCCACCCCCTGACACCGGCGGTCCAGTTCGCGAGACGCCATTGACCGTGGCCACGTCATCTGGCTACTTTCGGCGCATGTTGCGTTCAGCCCTGCTCACCACGCGCGGTCACATCGACCTGCTGCGGGTGGCCTCCGCCGCGTGTCGCCGCGGCTGCTGACGCCTTTCCCCTCTCCTCACCACCGGTTCGCCGTCATCTGCGCCTGCGCTTCGCCGTACTCGTGTGTTCTGACGCGCCGGTGATGTCGCGGCGCTGAAGCGCGCCCCTCTCCCCCGGACGCTCACCTCCCGTGGAGCACTCATGAGCATCAGCCATGCCCCGCCCGACTCCCACAAACCCGATATATCGCCTGAATCAGCTTCCACCGCCTCCCCTCCGAAGCTCGATCTCGAGCCGCTCGTCCCCAGCTCCTCCCGCCGTACCCGCGTTCCCCGCTGGCTGCGCCGCACCAGCGGCCCGCTCCTGCTGCTGGCGTTGTGGCAAGTCCTCAGCAGCACTGGCGTGTTGACCGCCGACGTGCTCGCCTCGCCGGGGCGGATCGCCGAGGTCGCCAGGGAGCTGGTCGCCGACGGTTCACTGACCTCCGCGATGGGCACCTCGCTGCAGCGGGTGGCCGCCGGACTGCTGCTTGGCACCGTCGTCGGTACCGGACTCGCCCTGGTGTCGGGCCTGTTCCGGATCGGCGAGGACCTCGTGGACGCCCCGGTGCAGATGCTGCGGACCGTGCCCTTCGTAGGCCTGATCCCGCTGTTCATCATCTGGTTCGGCATCGGCGAGGCACCCAAGGTCGCCATCATCACGCTCGGCGTGACGTTCCCGCTCTACCTCAACGTGTACGCCGGCATTCGCGGCGTCGACGCCCGGCTGATCGAGGCCGGTGAGTCCCTCGGCCTGTCGCGGTGGGGGCTCGTGCGGCACGTCGTCCTGCCGGGGGCGCTGCCCGGCGCCATGACCGGCCTGCGCTACTCCCTCGGCATCGCCTGGCTCGCCCTCGTCTTCGCGGAGCAGGTCAACGCGGACTCCGGGATCGGCTTCCTCATGGTGCAGGCGCGGGACTTCCTGCGGACCGACGTGATCGTGGTCTGCCTGATCGTCTACGCCTTCCTCGGCCTGCTGGCCGACTTCGTCGTCCGCACTCTCGAAAGGCTGCTGCTGCAATGGCGACCGACGTTCACCGGCCGGTAGACACCCCCTCGGCCGTTCGTGTCGAGGGGCTGACCCGGTCCTTCGACGGCCGTCCGGTCATCGACGAGCTCCGACTCGACCTCCGACAGGGCGAGTTCGTCGCCCTGATCGGCCGCAGTGGCTGCGGCAAGTCCACCCTTCTGCGCATCCTCGCCGGTCTCGACCGCGACATCGAGGGCACCGTCCTCGTGCCGCGTCGCAAGGCCGTCGCCTTCCAGGCACCACGTCTGATGCCGTGGAAGAAGGTGTGGCGCAACGTACTGCTCGGCCTGCCCGGCAAGCCCGAGCGCGCCGTCGCCGAGCAGGCCCTCACCGAGGTCGGTCTGAGCAGCCGCTCCGACGCCTGGCCCAAGACGCTCTCCGGCGGCGAGGCACAACGCGCCTCACTGGCACGGGCGTTGGTGCGCGAGCCCGATCTGCTGCTGCTCGACGAGCCGTTCGGCGCCCTCGACGCGCTCACCCGCATCAAGGCCCAGCGTCTGGTGGGCGAGCTGTGGCAGCGCCGCGGCTGCGCCGTGCTCCTCGTCACGCACGACGTCGAGGAGGCGGTTCTGCTCGCCGACCGCGTCCTGGTCATGGACGACGGAGTCATCGCGCACGAGCAGGAGATCGACCTCGACCGCCCGCGCGACATCACCGACCCGCGGTTCGCCGAACTGCGCGCGGGTCTCCTGGAACGCCTGGGCGTCGACACCGCCCCCGCAGCAGCCGCCTGAACTCCCCACCAGCCCCGCCATGCCCAACCGTCCCCCCGCGAACCTCAGCCACCCGAAACGGATCCACCATGCGACGACGCCTCACCCCCGCCGCACTGCTCCTCCCCTTCGCCCTGCTGCTCACCGCCTGCGGCGGGAACTCGGCCGCCTCGACGGGTGGCGACACCGACGGCACGGGCTCCCTCACCATCAACGTCGGTGACCAGAAGGGTGGTTCCGAGGCCATCCTGCGCGCCGCCGGCGAGCTCGAGAACCTCGACTACAAGATCAAGTGGTCCACCTTCACCTCCGGTCCGCCGTTGCTCGAAGCCGTCAACGCGAAGGCCGTCGACATCGGCGGCGTCGGCAACACCCCGCCGGTGTTCGCGGCCGGAGCCGGTTCGAAGATCAAGGTCGTGTCCGCGTGGCACGGCACGTCCAAGGGCGACGCCCTCCTCGTGCCCGACGGTTCGAAGCTGACGAAGCCGCAGGACCTCAAGGGCAGGTCGATCGCCGTGGCTCAGGGCTCCTCCGCGCACTACCAGTTGGTCGCCTCCCTCGAAGCGGCCGGGCTGAGCCTCGCCGACGTCAAGGTCAAGTACCTCCAGCCGGCCGACGCGCTGGCCGCGTTCACGTCCGGCAAGGTCGACGCGTGGGCGGTCTGGGATCCGTACACCTCGCAGATCCTCCAGACCGGGCAGGGCCGCGTCCTGACGACCGGCGAGGGCGTGACGAACGGGCTGACCTTCCAGGTGGCGGCGCCGAGTGCGCTCGGGAACAAGAAGAAGGCCGCGGCGATCCGGGACTACCTGGACCGGCTGCGGCGGGCGACGGCCTGGGTCCACGACCACCAGGAGGAGTGGGCGAAGGTCTGGGCGAAGGACACCGGGCTGCCGTACGAGGTGGCGCTGGCCTCGGTGCGGAGGACCAACTCGACGCGGATCTCGGTCGCCGTCGACGGGCCGCTGGTCGCCTCCGAGCAGAAGATCGCCGACGCGTTCACCGAGCTGAAGCTCATCCCGCGCAAGGTCGACTTCGCCGACTTCGTGGACACCCGCTTCAACGGCGACCTCCCGGCCTCGACCACTCCGGCCCGCGCCTCCACCGGCTCCTGAGACCGTCCTGAGACCGGCTCCTGAGGGAGGCTCCCGAGGGCGGGCGACCGTACACGACTCGCGGGAAGATCCAGGGCCTCCGCACTGTTGGTAGAACCGTGAACAACACGCGCGAGGTCGATGTGGTCGTCATCGGCGCCGGTCAGGCCGGACTGGCCGGCGCCTTCCACCTGCGGCGCACCGGTTCGGAGCCGGACCGCGACTTCGTGGTGCTCGACCACTCCCCCGGTCCGGGTGGCGCCTGGCAGTTCCGCTGGCCGTCGCTGACGTACGGCAGGGTGCACGGGATGCACTCCCTGCCCGGCATGGAACTCACGGACGGCGATCCGACGCGACCGTCCGCCGAGGTGGTCGCCGAGTACTTCGAGGCCTACGAGCGCGCCTTCGACCTGCGCGTACGGCGGCCCGTCGACGTACGTACCGTGCGCGAGGGCGTCGGCGGGCGGCTGCTCGTCGAGACCTCGGCGGGGAACTGGTCGACGCGGGCGCTGATCAACGCGACCGGGACCTGGGACCGGCCGTTCTGGCCGCGCTACCCGGGTCAGGAGACCTTCCGGGGACGTCAGTTGCACACCGCGCAGTACCCAGGGCCCGAGGAGCTCACCGGGCAGCGGGTTCTGGTGGTGGGCGGAGGCGCGTCCGGCACCCAGCATCTGCTGGAGATCGCTCCGTACGCGGCCGCCACCACCTGGGTCACCCGGCGGCCGCCCGTCTTCCGAGAGGGCCCCTTCGACGAGAACGTGGGCCGGGCCGCGGTCGCGCTCGTCGAGGAGCGGGTACGGCAGGGGCTGGCGCCGAAGAGCGTCGTCTCGGTGACCGGCCTGCCGCTCAACGACGCGGTCCGGCAGGGAATCGCGGACGGGGTCCTGGACCGGCTGCCGATGTTCGACCGGATCACACCCGACGGCGTGGAGTGGAACGACGGCCGTCGCGTGGACGTCGACGTCATCCTGTGGGCGACCGGCTTCCGGGCCGCCATCGACCATCTGGCGCCGCTGAAGCTGCGCGAGCCCGGCGGCGGGATCCGCGTCGAGGACACCCGTGCCATCGCCGATCCGCGGATCCACCTCGTCGGCTACGGCCCGTCGGCCAGCACCATCGGCGCCAACCGGGCGGGCCGTGCGGCCGTACGGGACATCAGGCGGCTGCTGGCGGAGGAACCGGTCGCCGCGTGATGCCCTCACCGGTCAGGTCGAGGACTGCGGGCTCGCCTTGCGGTGGGCGTTGAACTCCGCGACATTGCGCTGGTGCTCCGCATAGTCGGCGGTGAAGCGGGTGTCGCCCGGCTTGACCGTGACGAAGTACAACCAGTCGCCCGGCGTCGGGCTGATCGCGGCGCGCATCGCGTCCTCGCCCGGGTTGTCGATGGGGGTCGGCGGCAGGCCCATGCGCTGGTAGGAGTTGTAGGGGCTCTCGATCCGCGTGTCCTCGACGGTGGTCTTCAGCGTGGAGCGGTTCAGCGCGTAGTTGAGGGTGGAGTCCATCTGCAGCGGCATGCCCCGCTCCAGGCGGTTGAAGATGACCCGGGCCACCTTGCCCATGTCGGCCTTGGTGGCCGCCTCGGCCTGGATGATGCTCGCGACGGTGACGGCCTGGTAGATGTTCATGGCGTTGCGCTGCGCCCCCGCCGCGATGGGGGCGCCGTTGAACCTCTTGTTGGCGGTGTCGACCATGAACGACAGCATCTGCTCCGCGGTCGCCTTCTCCTGGAGGGGATACGTCGCCGGGAGGAGGTACCCCTCCGGGTTGCCCTCCGCGTCGTTCGGCAGCTTCAGGTTGGCCTTGGCCAGGGACTTCTTGGCCGTTCCGGCGGGCAGGGCGAGGGCCTTGTCGACGGCCTCGTAGACCTGGCCGGCCCGCCAGCCCTCCGGGATCACCAGCGTCCTGGGCTTCGTCTCCTCGTCGCCTGCCAGGCTCAGCAGCGGCACCGCCACGGCGGTGCCGGCCACGACGGCCCCGGTCGCGATGAGGGCGACACGGCCCCGGCGCGTCAGTCGAATCGTGCTCCGTGGCGGAGTGTTCATGTGCATGCGGGCACGGTAACCCGCTAAAGCACACAAACCCGGCATATCGTCATTTTGTCGGCTCCAGTCGGGCGTCCTGGTGGACGAGCGCCGCGTACCGCCCGCCCCGCTCCAACAGCTCCTCGTGCGTTCCCTGTTCGGCCACGTGTCCGGCGTCCAGGACCACGATCTGGTCGGCACCCCGGATGGTGGACAGCCGGTGCGCGATGGTGAGCGTGGTCCGGTTGGCGGAGAGCGCGTCGATGGCCTCCTGGACGGCGTGTTCGGTGCGGGTGTCCAGGGCGCTGGTCGCCTCGTCGAGGATCAGCACCGGCGGGTCGCGCAGGATCGTGCGGGCGATCGCCAGCCGCTGCTTCTCGCCGCCGGAGAAGCGGTGGCCGCGCTCGCCGACGACCGTGTCGTAGCCGTCGGGCAGGGACGCGATGTGGTCGTGGATCTGGGCCGCCTTCGCCGCCTGCCGGATCTCCTCGTCGGTGGCGTCCGGCTTGGCGAAGCGCAGGTTCTCCGCGATCGTGGCGTGGAAGAGGTACGTCTCCTGCGAGACGACGCCGACCGCGCGGGCGAGGGTGTCGAAGTCGAGGTCGCGGACGTCGACCCCGTCGAGGGTGACCCGGCCGCCCGTCACGTCGTACAGCCGCGGCACGAGATGGCCGAGGGTGGACTTGCCGGCGCCGGTCGGTCCGACGACGGCGAGGCTGCCGCCCGCGGGGACGGTGACGTCGATGCCGTCGAGGACGGGGCGGCTCTTGTCGTCGTACCGGAACTCGACGTCCTCGAATCGCACCTCACCCTTGATGCGGTCCAGATGTACCGGCCGCTCGGGCTCGGTGATGTCTATCGGCAGGTCGAGGTACTCGAAGATGCGCTGGAAGAGCGCCAGCGAGGTCTGGATCTGAACGCCGGTCGACAGCAGGCTCACGGCCGGGCGGAACAGGCCCTGCTGGAGCGAGACGAAGGCGACGATGGTGCCGATGGAGATCTGGGTGCCGCCCGTCGCGAGGGCGAGGCCCGCGGTCCAGTAGATGACGGCGGGCATGGCGGCCATGACGATCGAGATGACGGCCATGCGCCAGCGGCCGGCCATGTTCGACCGGACCTCGAGGTCGACCAGTTGCTCGGACTCGTCGGAGAAGGAGCGGGTGAGCGAGTCGGAGCGGCCCATCGTGCGGCCGAGCAGGATGCCGCTCACCGACAGCGACTCGGTGACGGTCGCGGCCATCACGGCCATCTGCTTCTGGCGCTGGGTGGTGATCTTCTTGCGTTCGTTGCCGACCCGGCGGCTGATCCACACGAAGACCGGCAGCAGAAGCAGGGAGACGACGGTCAGGCGCCAGTCGAGGGCGATCATCGCGATGATCGTGGCGACCACGCTGGTCAGGTTGGAGACCAGGGAGGTGGCGGTGGAGGTGACGGTTGCCTGCATGCCGCCGATGTCGTTGGCGATGCGGGACTGGACCTCGCCGGTGCGGGTGCGGGTGAAGAAGGCGAGGGACATGCGCTGCAGGCGGCCGTAGACGGCCGTGCGCAGGTCGTGCATGACGCGCTGGCCGACCGTGGTGGAGATCAGGGTCTGCAGCACACCGAAGATGCTGGTGAGGACGGCGCTGAGGATCATGCCGAGCGCGAGCAGGCTCAGCAGTCCGGTGCGGCCCTCGGGGATGGCGACGTCCAGCGTCTCCTTCAGCAGGAACGGGGTCGCCACGGTGACCAGCGACGAGGCGCCGACCAGCAGGCCGACGACCGTGAGCCGGCCGCGGTAGGGCTTGAACAGCTTGAGGATGCGGCGCACCTGCCGGGGTTCGTCGGTCGAGGTGCCTGAAGAGGGGGTCCACTTGATGTCGTCGCGGGGCATGGCTCCTACGGAGGGTGAGGGGTGAGGGGTGAAGACTGACGGAGCTTAGCTCATTGTTACCTATACTCACAATGAGCATGGTCCTGATATTGTTCCCGCATGACCACCCCCGATCCCGACGGCCTGCTCGCCGAGCAGCTACTGCGGCTGACCCGCCGTGTGCACCGCATCCAGAAGCACCATCTGGAGCAACGCGGCCTCGGCGTCACCCCGGCCCAGTCCCGGCTGCTGCGCACTCTTGCGCACTACGACTCGCCGCCGCGCATGGCCGACCTCGCGGAGCGGCTCGAGGTGGTGCCGCGTGCCGTGACGACGCTCGTCGACGGGCTGGAGGCGAGCGGCAAGGTGCGGCGGATGCCGGACCCGACCAACCGCCGGGTGATCCGTATCGAGCTCACCGACGACGGGCACAAGGCCCTGCGGGAGCTGCACGGCGCGCGCAGGTCCGCGGCGGAGGAGATCCTGGCCCCGCTGACGGGCGAACAGCGCGAGGTGCTCGGCGGGTTGCTGGACACGCTGGTGGACGGAACACCGGAGCGCGGTCGGAGCTGCTGAGCAACTGCTGGGCAACCGCTGAGCAGCGCGAAACGGGCCGCGGTCCCTGCTCCAACAGTAAGGAGCGGGGACCGCGGCCCGTCGGGTCGTGGTCGTCAACCGGCCTCAGGGGCCGGTTCCTTGGCCGACTGAGCCGGTACGGCCGCGAGCTTGTCGTCGGGGTCGGACCCGACCGGCGCCTCGGAGGCCCCGACACCCGGCACTTCCGTCGCGGTCGGATCGCCCGCGTCGTCGTCCGCCGTCGGCACGATCTCGCCGTCCAGGACCCTCTTCGCCTTGTCGGCGTCCAGCGCGCCCTCCCAGCGGGAGACGGCGAAGACGGCGACGCAGTTGCCGAGGAGGTTCGTCACGACGCGCATCGAGTCCATGATGCGGTCCACCCCGAGCAGCAGGGCGACGGCGCCGGCGGGGATGGCCCCCAGCGAGGAGGCGGTCGCGGACAGGGCGAGGAAGGCCGAACCGGGGATGCCCGCCATGCCCTTGCTGGTCAGCATGAGCACCAGGACCACGGTGATCTGCTGGCTCAGGCTCAGGTCGACGCCCACGGCCTGGGAGATGAACAGCGTGCCGATGGACAGGTAGAGCGAGGCGCCGTCGAGGTTGAAGGAGTAGCCCGTCGGCAGCACCAGGCCGACCGCGTCGTCGCGGGCGCCGGCCTTGCGCAGCTTCTGCATCACGCGCGGCATGACGGACTCGGTGGAGGCGGTGCCGAGGGCGAGGAGCATCTCCTCACGTATGTAGCGCAGGAACTTCCAGAGGCTGAGTCCGGTGACCATCTTCAGGGCGACGGCGAGCAGCACGATGAAGAACGCCGCGGCCGCGTAGCACAGGATGATCAGCTTGGCGTACGTCTCGATCACACCGAGCCCGTACTGGCCGATCAGGACGGCCATCGCGCCGAACACCGCGATCGGGGCGAGCCGCATGATGAAGCCGACGACCGCGAAGATGATCTCCTGGGCCTGCTCGATGGCGGGCAGGACCTGCGGCACCTTGGTGTGGCCGAGGTGGAGCAGCGCGGCGCCCACCAGGCAGGCCAGGATGAGCACCTGGAGCAGGGAGTTCTCGGCGAAGGCGCCGATGAAACTGGTGGGGATCGCGTTCACGATGAACTCGGTCGTCGAGGGCAGCGAGCCGCCGCCCGTCTTCGCGTCGACCGCCGAGGTGTTCAGCGTGGACGGGTCGACGTTCATCCCCGAGCCGGGCTGGACGACGTTGGCGGCGATGAGACCGATGATGAGGGCGAGCGTGCTCGCGACCTCGAACCAGATCAGGGCCTTGAGCCCGATCCGGCCGAACGCCTTGAGGTCGCCGGCCTTGGCGATGCCGACGACGACCACACAGAACACCAGGGGCGAGATGATCGTCTTGATCAGCCGGGTGAAACCGTCGCCGAGCGGCTGGAGATCCGTGGCCACGTCGGGCCACAGCTTTCCGACGACGATTCCGAGCACCAGCGCGCAGGCGACCTGCGCGAAGAGAGAGGTACGCAATATGCGTGCGACGCGTCGCGGCAGGGACGGGACGGACGGCGGCACGGGCACTCCTTGAGGGGACGGTGATACACAGAGGCCGGGACGGGACTTCTGCGATACGGAAAGCGGATTCCGTGTTGGATCACTCTGGAGTGGTCGTTGATCGCCGACAAGACCGCCGCGTTGCGGCCGTGTAAATCACGGTCACGTGTGACGCATCGCACACAACTCCCCTCAGCAGCCGCTGCGATCCTCGGTGAGCACCCCCTGCACGGTGCTCAGCGAACGCTCGTAGCACCCGCTCGACCCACGGATCCGATAGCGCTCGCCCGTGGTCCCGACCGCGTGCCGCTGGTCGCGCGGCACGTTCACGGTGTACGTCGCGTCGCCCGCGTACTCGTCGTCGAGCCGCGACCAGGCAGTGCGTCGCCCGCCCACCGACTCGGTGACCGCGGCACCGTCACCGAGGGTCAGCACGGTACGCAGCCGGTCGGCCGCGCCGAGCGTGGTCGTGCCGTCCATGGTGTACGTCCGCTGGGCGCGCGTGGTGCGGGCCGGTCCGCGTCCGTCGACGGTGACCGACTCGTCGTCCGTCCAGGTGGCGTGCAGCGCGTCCGTGGTCTCGCCGTCGGTCCAGCGGTGCGTGGAGGTGTTCGCGAGGGAGCGGCTGACGGTGGTCGTCACCCGGCCGTGCGAGGTGTCGACGTATCCGGCGACGGTCAGCCGGTGGTCACCCTCGGTGTCCACACGGTGTTCCGAACCCGGCGTGTACGTCGAGGAGTCGGCGAGGTCGCCGACCTTGTGCGCGGTGAGCTTCCCGGTGACGTGCGCGCTCTTCGCGTCCTGCCAGACGAGGACGTTCACTGGAGTACTCCAGCCGCTCTGCCCCTCGGGCACGCCGACGACCAAGACCTCGACGCGGTGCGGGCGGCCGTCGTTGAGAAGGCCGGCGAAGGGCGTCAGGTCGTATTCGATCGGCTTGATGTCGAAGGCGCGCGGTCCCGGAACGACGTACCAGAGAAAGGGGTTGGACCAGCCGCCGGTCCACACGGTCGGGAACGGGGCGGCGATACCCGCGAGTTGCCCGTCGACCTTGATCTGGACCTCGCGATAGGGGCCCCGGTCGGCCTGGCAGGAGTACGGGGCGCCGTCGGGAACGCTCAGGTACCAGTACTCTTCGCAGCCGCCGCCGGAGCCGGTGGCGTACACCTCGGCGACGATGCGTTCGCTGTTGCGCGGGGTGGTGAGGATGGTGCCGTTGGTGCCGTCTGAGCCGTCTGTGCCGTTGGTGCCGTCTGAGCCGTCTGTGCCTTCGGCGAGGGTCAGGATCCGGTCGGGCGTGGCGGCCTGCCTGCCCGCGTAGAACGTCAGGGTGACCTTGACGTCGATGATGCCGGTGTACGTGTCGTCGACGACGTTCCCGATGAGCATCTCGACGTCCTGGCTGCGGCGGAGTGTGTCGCTGTAGCGCGTGACGTCCTTCTCGACGGACCACTCGATGCCGTCGGGCGAGGGCTGGGGCGTGGACGTACGGAAGATCTCGACCCCGCCCACGTGGAGATAACCGAGCCGGTCGAACTGCCGCCCCTTGACCTTGCCGTCCATGCGCAGCACGACCTTGCTCCAGCCGTCGCCGCAGCCGTCCGGCGGGGTGTAGGTGCCCCTGTACGGGGTGAAGTCACGGAACTGCGCCTCGGCTACGGTGACTTGGCAGGACCTGCCGGAGGGCTTGGTGACGGGCGGGGCGGCGATGATCGGGTCGTGCCAGTCGGAGCCGAACTCGGCGGGGACGTCGGCGGACGGGGAGAGGACGTCGGCCGATTGGGCGGGTGCCGCGCCGAGGAGGGTGCTCGCCAGGAGGGTCGCTCCGGCGAGCATGGACATGATGATCCGTCTCTTCATGGCCGGTGTTCTATGCGAGTGGGGCGTCCCCCGCAATGAGGCCTCCGCTGACGCAGACCTCAGGCCGTAGCCGATTCTGTGCGTCGGAGCAGAAAACCTGTTGCCCCCGACCACGTTCCGACGCGAACCTTTCACAGTTTGTTGCCGCCGTTCGCGGTCCCCTCCACCCCCTGACACGAGCCACTGGGACGTCATGCAGATTCAAGACCTTCCGTATCCCGATCCGGGCGTGCCCGACGCGCGCTCGGGTCCCCGATTCCTGTGGTGGCTCTTCCGGAATCAGCTGGGAGGCCAGCTCAAGTCACTGGCGTGGGGACTGCTGCACTTCCTGTCCGTCTCCGCGCTGCCGTTCTGTGTCGGTATCGCCGTCCAGGCCGTCGTCGACCGCTCGGGCCGACGGCTCGCCCTCGCGGGCGGGCTGCTGGCGCTGTGCTGCGCCGGGCAGGCGATCGGCGACACCTTCCTGCACCGCACCGCCGTCACCAACTGGATCACGGCGGCGGCCCGAGTCCAGCAGTTGCTGGCCCACAAGGCCGCCCAGCTGGGCTCGGCGCTGACCCGGCGGGTCGCGGCCGGCGAGGTCGTCGCCGTCTCCACGGGGGACGTCGAGAAGATCGGCTGGTTCGTCGAGGCCTGGTCACGGTTCACCGCGGCGGCGGTCACCGTCGTGCTGGTCTGCGTCGGCCTGGTCGTCTACGACCCGGCGCTCGGCGTGGTCGTCGCCGTGGGCCTGCCGGTGCTGGCGCTGGCAGTGCTGCCGCTGCTGCCCCGGGCGACCCGGCGTGCCGACTTCCAGCGCGAGAAGGCCGGACGGGCCACCGAACTCGCCTCGGACACCGTCGCCGGTCTGCGCGTGCTGCGCGGCATCGGCGGCGAGGAACTCTTCCTCGACCGCTACCGCCGTGCCTCCCAGGAGGTCCGCCACGCGGCCGTGCGCAGCGCCCGGATGTGGGCCCTGATCTCCGCCATCCAGGTGCTGCTGCCGGGGCTGCTGATGGTCGCGGTCGTCTGGTACGGCGTCCATCTGGCCCGCCAGGGCCGCATCAGCGTCGGCGAACTGGTCACCGTCTACAGCTCGGTCATGGTCCTCGCCTATCCCTTGCGCCACTTCGAAGAGATCGCGATGGCCTACTCCTTCTCGCGCCCGTCGGCCAAACGGGCCGCGCGTGTGCTGTCCCTGGAGCGGGCGACCGACACCACCGGGTCGCGCGCCGCCGAGGTGCCCTCCGGCGACCTGTACGACCCGGCGACCGGTCTGCTCGCGCCGTCCGGCCGGTTCACCGCGGTGGTCTGCGGCGACCCGGACGCGGCGGGGCGCCTGGCGGAGCGGCTGGGCGGCCACCCCTCGGAGGAGGGCGCGTCGGTACTGCTGGGCGGTGTGCCTCTCGACGAGCTCCCGCTCGACTCCGCACGGACGGCCGTCCTCGTCCAGGACAAGGACCCGGTATTGCTGTCCGGTTCGCTGCGCGAACTGCTGAACGTCCCCGCGTCGGGTGACGTCGACGCCGCGAAGGCACTGGCCGCCGCGCAGTGCGGGGACGTCCTGACGGCCCTCGTCCAGGGGTCACTCGGCGCCGAGGACCCGATGGACGCCCGCATCACCGAACGCGGACGCTCCCTGTCCGGCGGCCAGCGCCAGCGGCTCGCCCTGGCCCGGTCGCTGCTCACCGACCCGGAGGTGCTCGTCCTGGACGAGCCGACCTCCGCGGTCGACTCGCACACCGAGGCACGGATCGCGGAGAGCGTGCACGAACTGCGAGCAGGGCGCACGACCGTGGTGTTCACCTCCTCGCCCCTGCTCCTCGACCGCGCGGACCGGGTCGCCCTGGTGCACGAGGACGAGGTCGTGGCGGTCGGCGTGCACCGCGAACTCGTCCACAAGGAACCCCGGTACCGGGCGGTCGTGACCCGCGAGACCGACGAAGAGGCCGCCCTGAACGGCGTACTCGAAGAGCTCGACGAACTCGAAGAAATCGAGGAGACAGCATGATCGGCGTGGCGCCACCGGCGTACGACCCGGCGGCCCCGACCACAGCGAACACGCTGCCCGTCGGAGCCTCCGCGACCGTACGCGCCTACGTGGCCGAACTGTTCCGCCGTCACCGCCGCGCCTTCCTGCTCCTCATCACCGTCAACACGGTCGCCGTGCTGGCCTCGATGGTCGGACCGTGGCTGCTGGGCGGCCTCGTGGAGCGGCTGTCGGAGGACGCGCGTGAACTCCATCTGGGGCTGACCGCCACGCTGTTCGTGGCTGCGCTCGTCGTCCAGGCCGTGTTCGTGCGCGAGGTGCGGCTGCGCGGCGCGATGCTCGGCGAGCGGATGCTGGCCGACCTGCGCGAGGACTTCCTCGTACGGTCGGTCGGGCTGCCGCCGGGCGTCCTGGAGCGGGCCGGGACCGGCGACCTGCTGTCCCGGATCACGACGGACATCGACCGGCTCGGCAACGCGATGCGCGAGGCCGTGCCGCAGCTGGCGATCGGTGTGGTGTGGACGGCGCTGCTGCTGGGCGGGCTGGTGATCACGGCACCGCCACTGGCGGCCGCCGTGCTGCTCGCGCTTCCGCTGCTGGTCGTCGGCTGCCGCTGGTATTTCCGGCGCGCGCCGTCCGCCTACCGTTCGGAGGCCGCCGGGTACGCCGCTGTGGCAGCCGCGCTCACCGAGACCGTGGACGCCGGGCGCACCGTCGAGGCCCACCGGCTCGCCCACCGCCGTATCGACCTGTCGGAACGCCGGATCAAGGAGTGGACCGCCTGGGAGCGCTACACGCTGTGGCTGCGGTCGGTGCTCTTCCCGGTCATCAACGTCACCCATGTGACCGTGCTCGGCTCGGTCCTGATGATCGGCGGCGTGTTCGCGCTGCAGGGCTGGATCGATGTCGGTCAGCTGACGACCGGTGCGCTGATCGCGCAGATGCTCGTCGACCCGGTGAACCTGATCCTGCGCTGGTTCGACGAGCTCCAGGTCGCCGAGGTGTCGCTGGCCCGTCTGGTCGGCGTACGGGACATCGAGCCGGACGCCGGGGACGCCACGGTGGCCCCCGACGGGCGGAACGTGCACGCGGACCGGGTGCACTTCGGCTACGTCGAGGGCGTGGACGTGCTGCGCAAGGTCTCCCTCGAGGTGGCGCCCGGCACCCGGCTGGCGCTGGTCGGTCCCTCGGGCGCGGGCAAGTCCACCCTGGGCAGGCTGCTCGCCGGTGTCTACGCGCCCCGGGACGGCCGGATCACCCTCGGCGGTGCCGAACTCTCCCGGATGCCCGCTGAGCGGGTCCGCGAGCACGTGGCCCTCGTCAACCAGGAGCACCACGTCTTCGTGGGGGCGCTGCGCGACAACCTCCTGCTCGCCCGGACCGATGCCGACGACGCCGAGCTGTGGGCGGCGCTCGGTGCGGTCGACGCCGACGGCTGGGCACGTGCGCTCGACGACGGCCTCGACACCGAGGTCGGCTCGGGCGGTCTGGCGCTCACCCCCGCCCAGGCCCAGCAGATCGCGCTGGCCCGCCTGGTGCTGGCCGACCCGCACACGCTGGTCCTGGACGAGGCGACCTCCCTTCTCGACCCGCGCGCGGCCCGCCACCTGGAGCGCTCCCTCGCCCGCGTCCTCGACGGCCGCACGGTGGTCGCCATCGCCCACCGCCTGCACACGGCCCACGACGCGGACGTCATCGCCGTCGTCGAGAACGGCCGCATCAGCGAGCTGGGCAGCCACGACGAGCTGGTCACCGCGGATGGTGCGTACGCGGCGCTGTGGCGGTCCTGGCACGGGTGAGCGGGGCTCCGCCGGGGAGCGCGGGGTGTGCCGGGGCCGGGCTGCGCAGTTGCGGCGCGGCCGGGTGGGCCAAGATGTCGTCCCCGCGCGGGCTGTGCGGGGACCGGTCGGGGGTGAGCTGCTCGCGGGCCGCCGTGTCCGTGGCGTTGCGCGGTTCCGAAAAGGGGTGGAAGGCTGGAAACCGGCACCGGCTCGGGGAGCGCCCGTGGTGCATGCGGTTGGTGACGAGCGCCGCGTGTGCCCCGTACGCCCGCCGCCGGCCGCCGACCGCGGGGAGGACGCGCCCGCCCTCGTCACCTGGAGGTACCCGTGAACAGCGCCGACGGATGGGGCGACGACGTCTACCAGCCCGACGGATCCGAGATCCAGGACGACGCGGGGCTGCTGGACGCGGAGGACACCCTGGAGAACGACGGTGTCGACGATCCCCTCGACCGGGGTTGGTCCCCTCCGGAGCGGCCCTGGGCGGTGGAGCACAGCGGCGTGACGGCCGCCGAGCGCCGGCGGGGCGAGACGCTGGACCAGCGGCTCGCCGAGGAGCTGCCCGACCCCGCCGCCCCCGAGGGCGACGGCATCGGCGACTCCGAGGGCACCGACGGGGAACTCCTGGACAACGAGGTCGGCTCGGCCCGCTCCGGCCGACTCGTGGCACCCGACGAGGGGGCGCACGAGGACGAGGAGAGCGCACTGGTCGCCACGGACGTGGGCATCGACGGTGCGGCGGCCTCCGCCGAGGAGGCCGCGATGCACATCGTCGACGAGGAGACCCTGTCCGGCTGATCCGGCTGATCCGGCCGTTCCCGCGCCCTCGGGCGCCTCACCGACGCCGTAGAAGGAGCATCCATGCAGCAGGACAAGCACCCCGACTACCACGAGGTCGTCTTCCGTGACCGCGCCGCCGGCTACGCCTTCCTGACCCGGTCCACCGCGAGCAGCGACCAGACCATCGAGTGGGACGACGGCAAGACCTACCCCGTGGTGGACGTGGAGATCTCCTCGGAGAGCCACCCCTTCTACACCGGCAAGGCACGGACGGTGGACACGGAGGGCCGCATCGCCCAGTTCGAGCGGCGCTATGGCGGCGGGGCGGGCTGAGAACGCACCGGGCTGGGCCGGCCGGTCGTGTGCGGGCGCGAGGCCGGTCGGCTGCGGTGCCGACGGGATTCGAACCCGCGGACGAGAGGGGCAGGCCCGCCCGGTCTCGTCAGTCGGCATGAGAGAGGCCTCGCTCACGCCGATCGCAATGGGCCGCTCTGCCACGGCTCCGCAACCTGCGGGAACTGCGCAGTCCCGCTCCGGCAAGGGTAGAGACAGGGCCCCGCACAGGGCGAGCCCTTTGTCCGGAGGGCCGGCGCTCAGATGAAGTTGAGTGCCGCCGCGCAGCCCACTCCCCCGAGCAGCATGAACGCCGGCATCAACACCTTCAGCTCGACCCAGCTGCCGGCCCGGAACCGCATGAACTTCGGCGGGCCGATCGGGTACCAGCGCTTGCGGCCCACCGGGATCGGCCACAGGACCGGGCAGCCGGAGACGGTCAGCGCGTCCCCGATGTCGTGCACCAGCGCGCCCAGCACGATCGGCAGCCCCAGCCACAGGTACTCCTGGCCCGGCGCCGTGAACAGCCAGTCCGAGCCGTTGCCCGGCTTGTCCAGGACGCCGGCGAGGATCCACGAGCTGGTCGCGGCCAGCAGCCAGACCAGGACATCGGCACTGGAGCCACGGGTCGCCCGCCACAGCAGGCCCTCGATGGCCAGCACCATGTGCACGAACAGGAGCGCCAGCACCGCCCAGCGCCCGCCGGTGATCGCCGCGACCGAGCCGCCCGCGCCGATCAGGACGGCCCACAGCCAGGTGTGCGTGAGCGTGCGGTGCCCGCCGGAGCGACGCGGGTCGCCCTGCTTCTTCGTGGCCTTGTAGACCGCGTAGGAGAGCTTGTCGACGATCTCGCACAGCCCGCGGGAGATCGGCCCGAAGGCCCGCGAGATGGTGGCGGCCTTGTGGTCGAGGTCCGGGGCGAGCGCCGCGCCGGCGCAGATCAGGGCTCCGACCAGGAGGACCGGCCAGGGCATGGTGTGCCCCGCCGCGGCGGCAGCCGCGCCGACGCCGAGCCAGGCCGCGGCCCCCGACAGTGAGTGTGCTGGTCCCATCATGGCCGCTGCCCGCCCCATTCATCGTGTGCCGCTGTCCAGTTGACCGGGCGCGCTGACGCTCCGTCGGCGACACAGCGTAGCGTTCGCGATCTTCCTGCCCGCAGCCGATTCCCCTATAGGGGAGAAGGGCAGGCAAGATGGGTGGGTGACCCTCATCGATCAGCTGCCGCCGACCGCCGACCCCGACGCCCTGTACGACACCTTCGAGTCGTGGGTCCAGGAGCGCGGTCTCACGCTGTACCCGCACCAGGAGGAGGCGCTGATCGAGGCGGTGTCCGGTGCCAACGTGATCGTGTCGACGCCCACCGGCTCCGGCAAGAGCATGATCGCTGCGGGTGCCCACTTCGCCGCGCTGGCCCGTGACGAGGTCACCTTCTACACGGCTCCGATCAAGGCGCTCGTCTCGGAGAAGTTCTTCGAGCTGTGCAAGATCTTCGGCACCGAGAACGTCGGCATGCTCACCGGCGACGCGTCCGTCAACGCCGACGCCCCCGTCATCTGCTGCACCGCCGAGGTGCTCGCCTCGATCGCCCTGCGCGACGGCAAGCACGCCGACGTCGGCCAGGTCGTCATGGACGAGTTCCACTTCTACGCGGAGGCGGACCGCGGCTGGGCCTGGCAGATCCCGATCCTGGAACTGCCGCAGGCGCAGTTCATCCTGATGTCGGCCACGCTCGGCGACGTCTCGATGTTCGAGAAGGACCTCACCCGTCGCACCGGCAGGCCGACGTCGGTGGTCCGCTCGGCCACCCGCCCGGTGCCGCTCTCCTACGAGTACCGGCTCACCCCGCTCACGGAGACGCTCACCGAGCTGCTGGAGACCCGGCAGGCGCCCGTCTACATCGTGCACTTCACCCAGGCGCAGGCCGTGGAGCGGGCGCAGGCGCTGATGAGCATCAACATGTGCACGCGCGAGGAGAAGGACAAGATCGCCGAGCTGATCGGCAACTTCCGCTTCACCACCAAGTTCGGCCGCAACCTCTCCCGCTACGTGCGCCACGGCATCGGCGTCCACCACGCCGGCATGCTGCCCAAGTACCGCCGGCTGGTGGAGAAGCTCGCGCAGGCCGGTCTGCTGAAGGTCATCTGCGGCACGGACACGCTGGGCGTGGGTGTCAACGTCCCCATCCGCACGGTGCTGTTCACGGCGCTGGCCAAGTACGACGGCACGCGTGTGCGCACGCTGCGCGCCCGTGAGTTCCACCAGATCGCCGGCCGCGCCGGACGCGCGGGCTTCGACACGGCGGGCTTCGTCGTCGCGCAGGCTCCCGAGCACGTGGTGGAGAACGAGAAGGCGCTCGCCAAGGCGGGCGACGACCCGAAGAAGCGCCGGAAGGTCGTCCGCAAGAAGGCGCCCGAGGGCTTCGTCGGGTGGACGGAGAGCACCTTCGAGAAGCTCATCACCTCCGACCCGGAGCCGCTGACGTCCCGTTTCCGGGTGACGCACACCATGCTCCTGTCGGTGATCGCCCGGCCAGGCAACGCCTTCGAGGCGATGCGGCACCTTCTGGAGGACAACCACGAGCCGCGCAAGCAGCAGCTCAGGCACATCCGCCGCGCCATCGCCATCTACCGCTCGCTCCTGGACGGCGGCATCGTCGAGAAGCTCGACAAGCCGGACGCCGAAGGCCGCATCGTCCGCCTCACCGTGGACCTGCAGCAGGACTTCGCGCTCAACCAGCCGCTGTCCACCTTCGCGCTTGCCGCGTTCGAGCTCCTCGACCCGGAGTCGCCGTCCTACGCCCTGGACATGGTCTCCGTCGTCGAGTCCACGCTCGACGACCCGCGGCAGATCCTCGCCGCCCAGCAGAACAAGGCGCGCGGCGAGGCCGTGGCCGCGATGAAGGCGGACGGCGTCGAGTACGAGGAGCGCATGGAGCGCCTCCAGGACGTCACATACCCGAAGCCCCTGGAGGAGTTGCTCTTCCACGCGTACGACACGTACCGCAAGAGCCATCCCTGGGTGGGCGACCATCCGCTGTCCCCGAAGTCCGTCATCCGTGACATGTACGAACGGGCGATGTCCTTCACGGAGTTGGTGTCCCACTACGAGCTGGCCCGCACCGAGGGCATCGTCCTGCGCTACCTCGCGAGCGCCTACAAGGCCCTGGACCACACCGTCCCGGACGACCTCAAGTCCGAGGACCTGCAGGACCTGATCGAGTGGCTCGGCGAGATGGTGCGCCAGGTGGACTCCAGCCTGCTGGACGAGTGGGAGCAGCTCGCCAACCCGGAGGAGATGACCGCCGAGGAGGCCCAGGAGAAGGCCGACCAGGTCAAGCCGGTCACGGCCAACGCCCGCGCCTTCCGCGTCCTCGTCCGCAACGCCATGTTCCGCCGTGTCGAACTCGCCGCCCTCGACCACGTGGAGGAGCTGGGCGAGCTGGACGCCGAGGCCGGCTGGGACGCCGATGCCTGGGGCGAGGCCATGGACAAGTACTGGGACGAGTACGACGACCTCGGTACCGGACCCGACGCCCGCGGCCCCAAGCTGCTGCTGATCGAGGAGGAGCCGCAGAACGGCCTGTGGCGCGTCCGCCAGATCTTCGACGACCCGAACGACGATCATGACTGGGGGATCAGCGCGGAGGTCGACCTCACGGCCTCCGACGCCGAGGGCCGTGCCATTGTCCGCGTCACCGACGTCGGCCAGCTGTGAGCGCAGGAGAATCCCAGCCATGACGAATCCGGCCGAGAGGCTCGTCGACCTGCTCGACCTGGAGCAGATCGAGGTCAACATCTTCCGCGGGCTCAGCCCGCAGGAGTCCCTGCAGCGGGTCTTCGGCGGCCAGGTGGCGGGCCAGGCGCTGGTCGCCGCCGGGCGCACCACCGAGGGCGACCGCCCCGTGCACTCGCTGCACGCGTACTTCCTGCGTCCGGGCCGACCGGGCGTGCCGATCGTGTACCAGGTGGAACGGGTGCGGGACGGGCGGTCGTTCACGACCCGCCGGGTCACCGCCGTGCAGCAGGGCCGCACGATCTTCAATCTCACCGCCTCCTTTCACAAGCCTGAGCAAGGGAGTTTCGAGCACCAGCTGCGGCCCGCCCGCGAGGTCCCGGAACCGGAGTCCCTGCCGACGGTCACCCAGGAGATCCGGGAACATCTGGGCACGCTGCCCGAGCAGTGGGAGCGCATGGCCCGCCGGCAGCCCTTCGACATCCGTTACGTGGACCGGCTGCGCTGGACCACTGAAGAGATCAAGGACGCCGAGCCGCGCAGCGCGGTGTGGATGCGCGCGGTCGGGCCGCTCGGCGACGACCCGCTCGTGCACACCTGCGCACTGACCTACGCGAGTGACATGACCCTCCTGGACGCCGTCCGTATCCCGGTCGAGCCCCTGTGGGGCCCGCGAGGGTTCGACATGGCGTCGCTGGACCACGCCATGTGGTTCCATCGGCCGTTCCGGGCCGACGAGTGGTTCCTGTACGACCAGGAGTCGCCGATCGCGACGGGCGGACGCGGGCTGGCCCGCGGCCGGATCTACGACGTGGAGGGGCGGCTGCTCGTGTCGGTCGTCCAGGAGGGCTTGTTCAGGGCCTTGTAGGCCGGTTCAGGGCCTTGTAGGCCGGTTCAGGGCCTTGTAGGCCGGTTCAGGGCCCTGCAGGCCGATTCAGAGCCTTGGCCGGGCCGGCCGGGCCGGGGGTTGGCACGGCGTAGCCATCCCAGCAGTTTTCGGGGTGGCCTCGGTTGCGGCTCCTCGGGCACCGGTGAGTGGCGGTGCGCCGCCCCGGGGACCGGTTTCGTCGCGGGGATCGATGGTGGCGCGGGGCGCGATTTGGTCGCGGGGCGCGGCGCGGGCCGGTGTTCCCGTGCCTCCTCCAGGGCTCGGGCCAGGTCCGCCCTCAGCCAGCCGATCTCGTCCGGGTCGTCCGCCGTCATGATCCTCTCGGCGAGGTGCGCGGCGGGCGAGCCCGGTGCGCCATGGGCGGGTGGCCCCGGCCTGAAGCGGTTCAGATGGGAGCGCTCGTAGGGGTCGGGGACGATTTCCGCGATCTGGAGGGGGTCCAGGAAGGCGGCCACGGCCCCGGCCTGCTCCCACGGGTCGTCGGCCTGCCGGAGCAGGAATCCCAGGTGACGTCCGCGCCAATTGCGAGCGCGCAGATCCAAACCGGCGTCCAGCTGGTCGCGCAGCCCCTCGGGCATACGCGCCGTCAGCAGCCGGGTGTTCTTCTCGTCGGCCGCGAACTGCCGCAGTTCCTCAGCCAGGTACTGCCAGACCACGGCTCGGTAACGGTTCAGGTAGAAAGTGACCGGCACTACCAGACCCAGGCGTGCCAGGCGCGTGAACCTGCCCGGGGGAACCTCCATGGCGGCCGCGCCCTCCGTGGTGCCCACGGCCTTCACGCGCTCCCGCAGCGACTCGGGAAAGCCTTCGTGCGCACAGAGCCGGTCGATCTCGGAGCGGGGGACGCGACGACCCCCGCCCCCTTCGTCGGGCACGGTCTGGATGTGTCCGAGGTGGACGGCGAGGTCGAACTCGCCTCGCCTGAGCCCCAGTTCCCGTGCGGCGCGGCTCGGCGCGCAGGACAGGCGGTGCGGTGTGCTGACGGTGTCGACGGACATGGTCGCTTTCCCCCGTGGAGTTGGTCGCTCACGCTGTGTGCGTTCGCCGTGACAAAAACCGTAGCCGGTCCGGCGGACATCGTGGCGAGCCTGTGGATAACTACACGGCGGATGACGAATGGGTAGGTTAGAGCTCTGCTGCCGGGCTCTGCTCGGGTTGGCGGGCGTCCACGCCGAGGTGCTCGCCGACACGGTTGACGAGCAGTGTCATCTCGTAGGCGATCTGGCCGATGTCGGCCTCCGCACCGCTGAGCACGCACAGGCAACTGCCGGTGCCCGCCGCCGTGACGAACAGTACGGCGTCGTCGAACTCGACCATCGTCTGGCGCACCCGGCCCGCGCCGAAGTGCCGTCCCGAGCCCTTGGCCAGACTGTGCAGTCCGGACGAGACGGCGGCCAGGTGCTCCGCGTCCTCGCGGCGAAGTCCCGTGCTCGCTCCGGTCACCAGCCCGTCGTTGGACAGGACCAAGGCGTGCCGCACATGTTCGACACGCTCGGTCAAGTCGTCCAGCAGCCAGCCAAGTCCCTGGTTCTGCACCATGTTTCCCGTCTCCCCGTGTGACGTCTCCCCCTCGCTGGAGGATTCCCTGCCACCCTTCCCCACCGCCGTCCCGCGGGCAAGGAGGATAGGGGCATGGCACAGAAGATGACCGAAGCGCAATGGCGGGAGTTCGTCTCGTACGGCACCCGTACCGCAAAGCTGTCGACCGTGCGGGCCGACGGGAGCCCGCACCTGACACCGATCTGGTTCCTGCTCGACGGGGACGAACTCGTGTTCAACACCGGAAAGACCAGCGTGAAGGGTCGTAATCTGGCCCGGGACGGCCGGGTCGCCCTGTGCGTGGACGACGACCGCCCGCCCTTCGACTTCGTGGTGATACAGGGCCACGCCCGGCTCTCGGAGGACCTCGACGAGGTCCGCCACTGGGCCGCTCGCATCGGGGCGCGGTACATGGGCGAGGAGCGGGCCGAGGAGTTCGGCGCCCGCAACGGCGTCCCGGGCGAACTGCTCGTCCGTGTATCGATCGACAAGGTCCTGGCGCAGAAGGCCGTCGCCCACTGAGATCGGCTGCCGGCGCCGACCGTGTCGGCGTCAGCTCACCGAGTCGAGCAGCCGGGCGGTGTGCATCCGCCCGGCGTACTCGACCAGCCGGATCAGCACCTCCTTTCCCGAGTCGCGGTCACGGGCGTCGCAGAGCACCACAGGTGTCCCCTGGTCGAGGTCGAGGGCGCGTGAGACGTCCTGTGCGCCGTAGGTCCGGGCACCCGAGAAGCAGTTGACGGCCACCACGAACGGGATGTGCCGGTGCTCGAAGTAGTCCACCGCGGGGAAGCAGTCCTCCAGTCGGCGGGTGTCGGCGAGCACCACGGCACCGAGAGCGCCCTGCGACAGTTCGTCCCACAGGAACCAGAAGCGGTCCTGGCCCGGCGTACCGAACAGGTAGAGCGACAGACCGGAGCGGATGGTGATGCGGCCGAAGTCCATGGCGACCGTCGTGGTGACCTTCTGGTCCACGCCGTCGGTGTCGTCGACCAACTGACCGGCCTCACTGAGCAGTTCCTCGGTGCGCAGTGGCCGGATCTCACTGACCGCGCCCACCAGGGTGGTCTTGCCCACGCCGAATCCGCCGGCGACCAGTATCTTCAACGCCAGCGCGGCTGTCTCGCCGTCCTGGACGTCGGAGTCATCGGAGACCATCGATCACTTCTCTCGGGAGGGCCGGCAAACGGGCGGCGGCAACAGGTGGGTCATGGTGACAACTTCGGTTTCTTTCCGAGGGCGACTTTCATCTACAGCGCTCGCAGTCCCTCGATCACCTCGCGCAGAATCCGTTCGTCGGGCAGTTGGGCGGGCGGCACCGGACGGCTGACGGTGACACAGCCGAGTTCCAGCAGGTCGCCGAGGAGCACCCTGACCACGCCCACGGGCAGGTCGGCACCCGCGGCGAGTTCCGCGACCGACTGTGTCTCCGGGCGGCACAGGTCGATCAGGACCCGGTGTTCCGGCCCCAGCGCGGTGTCGTCGTCGATGCCGGGCGCACTCGCGTCCAGCGTGACGAGGGCGATCAGGTCGAAGCGCACCCCGGTGGGGCCGGGTTTGGTGCGTCCGCCCGTCATCGCGTAGGGGCGGACGAGTGGACCGGCCTCGCCGTCGTACCACTGGCTACCCTGCTCCCGCGGGGCGCCCGTCATGTCCTCGGTCATGTGCGTGGGCCTTCTCGCCTCATCCGGCGGCGGGGGGCCGCGCGCCGACGCGGGTAGGCGTGTACAGGTGCTCGCCGACCCGCTTGACCAGTCGTGCCATCTCGTAGCCGACCAGGCCGATGTCGGCGGTCACGGCGGTGAGGACGGCAAGACAGGAGCCGTCACCCGCGGCGGCCACGAACAGGAAGCCGTCGTCCATCTCCACCATGGTCTGACGCACACCTCCGGCACCGAAGTGCCGGCCCGCGCCCTTGGCCAGGCTGTGGAAGCCCGAGGCGACGGCCGCGAGGTGTTCGGCGTCCTCGCGTCGCAGGTCGGTCGAGGCGCCCACGGCGAGTCCGTCGTTGGACAGCACCACGGCGTGCCGAACCTCGCTCACGCGCACCACCAGGTCGTCCAGCAGCCAGTCGAGTTCGCCGGACCTCCCCCACTCTCGGCTTCGCTCGAGCGGGGGGACCCCCATGGCGGCTCTCATGCTCGGGTCCTGGATCATTCGGGGTCTCCTTCGCTGCTGTCGCTGTCCGCCGGGTAGTCCGGGGCGGCACCGCGGCCGGGCTGCCTGCCGCCGCCGCGGGCCCAGCCGTCGCGGTACGCCGTCATGCGGTCGCGTACGAGTTCGGGGGTGCGTTGGTCGTCGCTCGGGGCGGCGGAGGCCTGGGCCGGCTCCTCGGAGCGCCGCTCGCGCAGTTGGGGGGCGAGGTTCGCCTGCCGTACCCGGCGTGGGAGGTCTTCGGAGTCCTCGGCAGAGTCGTCCGGGGGACGGTGCAGACGCAAGGCGGTGACTCCGGGTGGGGTGTCCGTCGTGGCCCGTGCCGCGGCCGGTGCCGGTGCCACCAGTGCGGGGCGGTCGGCCGGTGCCGGGACGGACTCCTGGTGCTGTGCGGTGGCGGCCACGCGCGCGTACTCGCGTTCCGCGGGCCGCTGCGCGTCCTCCACCCGACGAGGGGAACGTTCCGCCGCGCCGGCGTGAAGCAAGGACGTGGGCAGCAGGACGACCGCGGTGGTGCCGCCGTAGGGCGAGGTACGCAGGTGCACCTTGATGCCGTGACGGGCGGCGAGCCTGCTGACCACGAAGAGGCCGAGCCGGTCGCTGTCGAACAGGTCGAGTGTCTCGGACTGTTCGATGCGTCGGTTGGCCTCGGCGAGGGTCTCCTTGCCCATGCCCAGACCCCGGTCCTCGACCTCGACGGCGTAGCCGTTGCCGACGGGCTCGCCGGTGATGCGCACGCGCGTGTGGGGCGGCGAGAACTGGGCGGCGTTCTCGATGATCTCGGCCAGCAGATGGGTGAGGTCGGCGACGGCCGCGCCGACGACCGACGCGTCGGGGAGCTGACGTACCTCAACGCGCGCGTAGTCCTCGACTTCGGAGACTGCCGCGCGGACCACGTTCGTCAGGGAGACCGGCATGCGCCAGGCGCGGCCGGGGGCGGCCCCGGAGAGGATGATCAGGCTCTCGGCGTGGCGTCGCATGCGCGTGGTGAGGTGGTCGAGCCGGAAGAGGTCGCTGAGTTCGTTCGGGTCGTCGGACCGGCGTTCCATGCTGTCGAGGAGGCTCAGCTGGCGGTGGACGAGGACCTGACTGCGGCGGGCGAGGTTGACGAAGACGCCGGAGATGCCGCTGGCGAGTTCGGCGCGCTCCACGGCGGCCCGCAGTGCGGCGCGGTGCACGGTGGCCAGGGCCTCGGCGACCTGACCGGTCTCGTCCTCCGCGGGCGGTCCCGGCGGGGCCTCGGCCTGGACGTCGATCTCCTCGCCGGCGCGCAGTTTCCGCATGGCTTCGGGGAGTTTGCGGCGGGCGATCTCCAGGGCGCCGTTGCGCAGGCTCACCAACTCGACGACGAGGCCGCGTCCGATGCGTACGGAGATGACGAGGGAGGCGGCGACGGCGACGAGGCCTAGGAGCACCGCGGCACCTGCGGGGGTGAGCAGGCCGCGGGTGAACGGGTCGGCCCGGTCGGCGACACCGCGTCCAGCGTCCTCCTCGATCGTCCGCATGCCGTTCTGCACGCGCGCGTGCGCCCCGGTCCACTTGGCTTCGGGAGCCGCCTCGATCGCGCGGGAGCCCGCGCCGACGGCGAGGATCTTGTCCTCGGTGGCACCCACCGTGGCGTAGTCACTGCCTTCGGCGAGCTTGTGCCAGGCGGCGCGTTCGGAGCCGCGCAGGTCGGCGACCGCGGACTCGGTGAGGGCGCGGCGGGTGTCGACGGCGCCGGTGAACAGCCGCAGTCGCTCGCCCGAGAGGCCGCCGGCGAGGCGCGCGGCGGCGAGGACGACGTCCTCCTGGGCCAGCGCTTCGCCCGCACGGGAGAATTCGAGCAGCACGCGCGCGTCGGAGCCGAGTTCGGCGTCCTGGATGCCGGTGAGGGCTCCGCCCACCGCGAAGGCGCTCCCGATGGCCTTCGTATAGCGGCCGTAGGTCTCGTCCCAGCCCGCGCTGTGGTCGAGTACGGCCGTGCGCAGTGAGCGCAGTTGTTCGGCGCCGGTGACGAACGCTTCGAGCCGCTGGGACACTCCGGCCGGCAACTCCTCGCTGTCCGCGATGGTGTTGGCGTCTCCGAGGCGCAGTTCGGCCACCGCCTTGTCCGTGCGTTCCGCGAGCGTCTTCAGATCGTCGCTCCACCCGGCCGACGGATCGGTCGCATGGCGGACGGCGGCTGCCCGTTCGGTCTGCAGCGCGGCCACGGCCGCGGCGACGGGGGTCCGGATCCCGGCGTCCACGCGCTGCAACTGCCGCAGGCGGGCAACGTCCTGGGCGGTGGTGACGGTGGCGTACGCCCACAGGGCGAGCAGGGAGACGACCGGCACCATGAGCAGGCAGACGATCTTGGCGCGTACTGTCCGCGGACGTATCAGCCAGCGTCCCGCGCGCGCGGGTGCGTCGTCCGGTATCGCGCTCACAGAGTCGTCCGGGCTTTCGTCGGCCGGCGGTCCGGCGTGTGCGCGGCGGCCGCGCACGGTGGGCTGGGGCGGCGACTCGGCGCCGGTTGTGGGGGTCCTACGCGGTGTACGCATGGCCTCCTCGCTCGGGAGTGGTTCGGGGCGTGCCGTCCGGGCAGTGCGGGGTACGGGGCGCCGCTAGTGGGCCGCGCTCTCGATCGGCCGCTGGGCCGAGGCGGATGCCTGACGCTCCCCCGTCGTCGGCGACAGCGCGACAAAGGCCGAGGTCAGGAAGAGATAGGACCCGAGACCGACGGCGAGGGGGAAGATGAACTGCATCGCCGTGGCCCCGGGCAGGGCCGCCCCGGAGGGCGCGACGCGCACGCCCACCGCGAACATCCCGGTGTAGTGCATGCTGCTCACGGCCGCCCCCATGATGAGGGAGGCGATGGTGACAGCCACGGGTGACTTGATGTTGAGGGCCGCCCACAGGGCCGCTGTCGCCGCGACGACGGCGATCAGGACGGAGAGTCCGATGAGCGCCGGGTCGTAGGTGACGTCGCCGTGCAGCCGTACCGCAGCCATGCCCAGGTAGTGCATGCTCGCGACACCGAGCCCGGTGGTGAGTCCGCCGAGGAAGAGTGCGCGGGTGCGGTCTCGGCTGTAGCCGACGGCGAAGACGCCGGCGCAGACGACGATCATGGCGACCAGGAGGCTCGCGATCGTGAGCGGCACGTCGTAGCGGATGTCGGTGCCGCTGACGCTGAAGCCGAGCATGGCCACGAAGTGCATGGTCCAGATGCCGGTGCCGATCGCGGAGGCCGCGGTCAGGAGCCAGTTGCGGCGCGAGCGTCCGGTGGCGCCGAGCGCGCGGACGGTGCAGCGCAGCCCGAGTGCGGCGCCTATGCAGGCCATCACGTACGACAGCACGGGGGTCAGCCACCCCAGGGCGGCGTGGTCCAGGTGTCCCATGGCTCCGGGACGCTAGTCCGGGCAGGGGCGTACAAAGGGGGCGCAGTTCGAAAACTGTTGGAATATGGCGCAGCGGTGCATCTGAACGATCGCGGCACGCTCGAACGTGCGCGCCGCGGCGTCATCCGTGTCGGTGAGGGATTATGCGGAACATGAGCGACGACCACACACACGTCCAGGAGTTCTTCGCCGCCCGCGCCGCCGACTGGGACAGCCGGTTCCCCGACGACGGTCCCGCCTATGCCGCCGCGGTCGCGGACCTCGGACTGCGCGAGGGCGATCGTGTGCTCGACGCGGGCTGCGGCACGGGACGGGCCCTGACGCCGCTGCGTGCGGCCGTGGGGCCCGCCGGGGTGGTCGTCGGGATCGATCTGACCCCGGACATGCTCCAGGCCGCCGTACGGGCCGGACGGGACCGGGACGGGCGGTTGCTGCTGGCCGACGTGACCGCGCTGCCGCTGCGGTCGCGGTCGCTGGACGCGGTGTTCGGAGCGGGCCTCATCTCGCATCTGCCCCATCCGGCCGAGAACCTGCGGGAGTTGGCGCGCGCGGTGCGCCCCGGCGGCACGCTGGCCCTGTTCCACCCGATCGGCAGGGCTGCGCTCGCGGCGCGCCAGGGCCGGCAGATGACTCCGGACGATCTGCGCGCGGAGCCGAACCTCCGGCCGCTGCTGGCCGGTTCCGGGTGGCGCATGACGTCGTACGTCGACCGGGACGACCGGTTCCTGGCCCTGGCCGTCCGCGAGGGCTGACGCCGTCAGTCCAGTCCGGCGACCGCGGCCACGAAGGCGTCGGGGTTGTCGACCATGACGTTGTGACCGGTCCCGGGCACGGTCACGACGCGCACGCCCGCAGCCTCGAGATCCGTCCTCCCGTCGAGTACGCCGCTGAGCTCGCCCTGCAGCTACACGCATCGGCCTCGTCCAGTGCCGCCGCCAGGGCGTCGGCGTGGTCCTCCTGCGCAGGAGGCCGTCGGCGGCCGGCCTTGCTCAGCCCCCCGGTTCCTCCGGTGTCGCCGGCGGCTCGATGGGCGTCGGCCCGGGCGGGCTGAAGAGGACGGCCCGGGCCACGGGTGGAGCGAACAGGGCGGTGACGGGCGCGGAGAGGGTCAGCACGGAGCGGAAGGCGCGCCCCACGACCGGGTCACCGGGGGACCGCTCCATGACCCGGCGCAGGTACCAGTCCGCGACGCGGTCCGCGGGCCCGTCGGCGACCGCGGTGCCGACCGCGCCCGGCATCTTGCGGTCCGCCCCGGCCGAGATGTCCCATGCCTGCCGGGACGCCGCGAGGAGCACCTGCTGCACGCGTCGCGTGGTGGGCGTCCGGCGCCGGTCGGCCAGCGCGCCGCGCAGGGCGACCGCGGTCATCGCGGCGATGGCCATGCCCTGCCCGTAGATCGGGTTGAAGGTGCACAGGGCGTCGCCGGTGGCGAGGAATCCGGCCGGGCGGCGGCCGGGCAGGTCGTAGCGGCGGCGGATGTTCGCGGTCCGCCGGTAGCCGAACGCCGGTGAGAGCGGTTCGGCGTCCTCGAGCCACCGGTCCAGGAGTGGATGCTGCAGCCGCTTGGTGTACGTCTCGAACTCGTCGTCGTCCGTGGGCGGTTCGTCGCCACGCAGTCCCGAGACGATGACGAGATGGCTGCCGTCCTCCAGCGGCAGCGCACCGCCGCCGTGGACCTGATCAGGGCCGGGGTAGACGTAGTAGCCGAGGGTCTCGCCGTCGAGGACGCCCTTCCTGCCGCGGTAGACGCGGGAGGCGTAGGCGAGCCCGGTGTCGATGGTCTCCTCGTACGGAGTCTCGGCACCGATCGCAGCGAGCCACTGCGGCGCCTTGGTGCCGCTGCCAGAGGCGTCGACGACCAGATCGGCCTCCAGGGCCCGGTGCTCCGCGCCGGCGCCGCCCGAGCGGTCCCGCAGCAGCACGCCCCGCACCCGCGAGGCATCACCGAGAAGCCCGACGGCATCGGTCCCCTCCGCCACGCTAATCACCGGGTTGGCGAGAACCCGCCCCCGCACCAGTTCCTCGAGCTGCGCGCGGGAACCGGTGTAGATGTGCGTCGTCGCGGTCAGGCGGCGGAACCAGCGGCCGTTCTGCCACATCACCATGTCCGACGGCATGCCCACCCGCGGCGCCCCCGCCGCTCGCAGCTCCGCCAGGAAGCCCGGCAGCAGCGACTCCAGAGCCACCTGCCCGCCCTGCAGCAGGACATGCGGATGCCGGCCCTGCGGTACGCCGGGCCGTGACCCGGTGCCGTCCGGGAACCGGTCGCGCTCGACGACGGTCACCCGGTCGGCGTATCCGGCCAGGACGTGCGCCGTGAGGAGCCCCGCGAGACTCCCGCCCACGACGACCGCATGCCGCCCGCTCCGACCACCGCCGTCACCCCAACGGCCCGTTCCTACGGCAGACTTCACCGATCCACTCCCCTGGTCGCCAACGTCGTGAGAAGACACAAGTATCCCGCCCGGCAAGGCGGGTTGACCGCGTTCCGGCCCTTCTGCACAGATGGATGTCGCCTTCGATTCGACCCTGGTCCGCCCTCACCTCGCCGACCGCTGACGCTCCGCCTGACTGCAGAAAAGGCGCCCGGTCCTCACCGCCGCGGCGTGGCGTCCTGCTCCGGGGCCAACGTCCGGATCTGTGCGAGCCGCTCGAAGCGCTTCACCGCGCCGTCCCCCTTCTGCCGCCGAAGCTCCAACTCTACGTTGAGTAGCGGAGGATGAACGATCAGCCATGGCAACCACAGGGGGAAGGTGGTCAGCATGTTCGGCAGAGTCCGCAAGTCCTGGGCCGGGTTCGTCAAAGCGTTGCGCGACGAGACCGAGACCGGTCGGGACACACACTCGCACAACCTGTTCGAGGCAGCCGCCGCATACGTGTCGGCCTGCGCGGAGGACGACCAGGATCGGATCGACGATGCCGCCGGCTGGGTCTCGCCCGAGGCCCTGTCGTTCGGGGTGAACGAGCTGGCCTGCCGGGCCGTCATCGCGCTCGCCCGGGAGCGCGACGAGTCGCCTCGGACCGTGGCACGGGCGCTGCTGGGGCTTCCGGCGGCCTGACGCGCGCCGACACCGGGTGGTCGATTCGCCCCATCCGGTCCAAGAACTGCAGCTCCGGTGCGCCGGGGAGTCGTGACAAGCGCCTTCCGGGCGCACTAGGGTGCGCGCCGTTGGACGAACAGATGGGGAGACTGGGATGGCCGGGACGGACGAGGACGCCGTCGCCGCCGAGGACGACGCGCTCTATGTGCTGACGGCGGTGCTGCTGACGCCGGCGAAGTTCCCGAGCGTGCTGGGCGACGACTATCCGCAGGCCTGCGCGGCGCTCGGCCTCGCGCCGCTGGCCGACGGGTACGGCCTGGTGCTCGGCCAGGACGGCGAGGGTGCCCGGTGGACGGTCGTCATCGACGACGTGTCGCTGGTCGCCGTCGCCATCGCCTCCTGGGACTGCGGCATGGAGTACGACCTGTCGCCCGACGAACGCACCGTCGTCGCCGGCCTTCCCGGCTGGCCCCTCGCGGTCGCCGTCGCGGCTCCCGGCGTGCCCGCGCCGCACGATCCCGACCCCGAGGTCGCCGACCGTCCCCCGCTGGCGCCGCCGGACACCACCACCTGGGGGCCGGCCCAGCGGCGACTGGGCGCCGACGAGATCGCGCTCCAGTGGGCGATCTGGCGCGAGCAGATCGACGACGCGGCCTTCGCACGTTCGGCCGACGGGGCTTCCGGAACTGCGGCCGACGACGGGTCACCCGAGGCCACGGGGGGCGCGGAGGAAGCCGAGAAGGACGGACGCAAAGGGCACGGCGGCATCCGACGCGTCATGGCGGAGGCCCGCGCCTACGTGGACACGCCCCCGCCCCTCGGCCGCGTGCGGTCGTCCTTCGCCCCCGGGGACGCGAGGACCCTGCGCGCCGACGGTCCCGGCTGGTCGCTCGTGGCCAGAACCGACGACATCGCGTTCGTCCTGCTCGACGACGAGCCCGGCGAGGTGCTTCCGGTGGGCCGGGGCCCGGAGCTGCCGGGTCTACTTGAGGCACTCGACAAGATGGCCGTACGCCCCATCTGAGCCCGGCCGGACGGCGACGTGCTATCGGCGCCGGTCTCCTGGCTGACACGGGCACGTCCGCCCGCGGACCCTGCCGGTCGGCAGGCCCGCGAGCGGCTATACGGTGGGCTCCCGCGCACCGGACGGCCCGAGCGGGCCGACACGGTGGTGCGTCAGCGGCCGAGCTCCTTTCGCGAGACACGGCGCAGCCTGCGCCGCTGTGAGGGGTCCAAGGTGAGGTACGCGGCCGCCGGGACTCCCAGCACGATCAGGAGCGCGGCCCACCAGGGCAGCCAGATCAACAGGATGAGCCCGACCGCCACACCTCCTGCGGCGATCTTGGCGTTCTTCGACATGTACGTCGCCTCCTCCGCGGCCACTGCCGCTCTCTGTCCAGAAAAACGGTTCCGCGCCTCCCACGGTTCCGAACCGCGACCCTGAGACGTCCCTGAGACATCCCTGACTCGCTCCCCTACAGCGTCCACTACTCCGTCCGCTGTGGCTGTGTCCGCAGGGGCTCTCCCACCTCGTGCATGTGGCGCAGAGCCTGTCGGTAGGAGTCGACGAGCCCGGTCTCCGCATAGGGGATACCCAACTCCCTGCAGTGGGCGCGCACCAGAGGCCGGGCCAGCCGCAGATGGGGGCGGGGCATGCTGGGAAACAGATGGTGCTCGATCTGGTAGTTGAGGCCGCCGAGGAACCAGTCGGTCACCGCGCCGCCACGGATGTTGCGCGAGGTGAGCACCTGCCGGCGCAGGTGGCCCCACGGCTCGCCGCTCGGGTCCGGCATCTCCATGCCCTTGTGGTTGGGCGCGAAGGACAGCCCCAGGTGCAGGCCGAAGAGGGCGTGGTGGAGGGCGGCGAACGCAAGTGCCCTGCCGGGGGACATGGAGGTGAGCAGCAGCGTCGCGTATCCCACGACATGGCTCACCAGCAGCACGGCCTCCACGGACCGCTCGCCGGGCGACTGACGCCGCAGATCCCGGAATCCCTGGACCTTGAGGGCCACGCCTTCGATGAGGGTGAGCGGGAAGAACAGCCAGGCCTGGTTGCGGGTGAGCCAGCGCCTGAAGCCCTTCCGGTCCGCCGCCTGCTCACCGGTGAAGACGAGGACGTCGGCGACGACATCGGGGTCCTTGTCGATGTGGTTGGGGTTGGCGTGGTGGCGGTTGTGCTTGTGGTTCCACCAGGAGTAGCTCATCCCGAGCAGCAGATTGGCGTGGACGAGTCCGATGAGGCGGGCGGCTGTCTTGTTGCCGGTGATCTGTGAGTGACCGGCGTCGTGGCCTATGAAGGCGGTACGCGCCGAGAACACGGCGAGCAGCGGCGCGAGGAGCAGCGTCCACCAGGAGCCACCGGTCAGGACGATGCCGGTGACGACGGCGGCGAGGGCCAGTGCGTTGAGAGCGATGCGCCGCGCGTACCAGCCGTACCGGCGCTCCAGGAGGTCCTGGCTCTTGACGGTGCGCAGGAGGGGCGTGAACTCGCTTCCGCCCGAGGTGGAGCGGGGCGTCGCCCGAGGGTGGGCTTCGATCGCGGCGGTCTGGGGCATGTCTGGACTCCGGCTCTCTCAGAAACGGGCTGACCTGAGGAAACGTACGGATCCGCGACCTGCGGCGACCATCCGGCAACCCCCCGTGCAGGACCGGGGGCCAGCACCGCACGGACAGGGGGTTGACGACACCCCCGGCGAGAAGTGACTCAGGCCACGTGCCGGACCTGCCAGGTGGGCCGCCGACGTGCTGTACCCTCGACGATCCACCAGTAGTCAAATTTGAGGAATACAGCATTTCTGTGCAGAGGATTTCCGCGGGACCCCCCTCCGAGATCTCCGAACTGACCCACTGTTGTGCCGTCTTCGTGCCCGGTGACCCGGCACGCACCGGCAGTGTCGCCTTCTGGCGGCCCGACGGCAAAGTTCCTCCTGCCGTCGAGGCGGGGTCCGTCGAGGACCTGGCCGTCGTCCTGCCCGGTGACGACGGTGTCGAGCTGGTGAGCGTGCCGGCCGTCCTGCTGCCGGTGCACGCCGCGTTGCCGGTGCTCACGCGCGCGCGTGCCTCCGAAGAGACACACCGGGCGCCCGCGTTCTGGAGTGCGGCTGCCGTGCTGGCCCTGCACCTCACGGCACGCGGCCTGCTGCTCCCCGGCCTCTCCCCGCTCGACCACGACGCCTGGCGCACGGGCCCCCTGGGCACGGCGGACATGGAGCGCATCCGCCGGCTTGCCGCCGCGATGCCGCCCGAGGCGCACGCGGTGCCCTTGGACGGCACCGGCCCCCCGCGCCTGCCCGACCCGGAGCGGCTGCTGCGCGCCTTCCTGGACGCTGTCGCAGACACGCTCCCCCGCTCCCCCGCGGCACCGCTGGTGACAGGCGGGCCCGCCTATGCGGCGCGGGAACCGCAGCACCTGCCGGAGCAGCGCGGGTGGGCCGCCGATGTCGCCGCGGGCCATGACGCGGGTGTGCGGCTCTCGCTGCGGGTCGAGGTGCCCGGTCTGGCCGAGGCGCGGGACGACACGGTGCTGCCGTTCCGGGCCGTGGTGCAGGTGCACAGCGTGAGCGATCCGACGCTCGTCGCGGACGCCGTCGAGGTGTTGACGGGCGCGGCGGGCGGAACGTTCGGCCCGCGCGCGCGGATGGACGCCCTGCTCGCGCTCCGCCGTGCGGCCCGAGCCTGGCAGGCGCTCGCGCCACTGCTCTCGGCGTCCGTGCCGGATGCCGTCGAACTCGGCGACGAGGAGGTCACCGAGCTGCTCGGGGAGGGTGCGCGCAGCCTCTTGAGCGCCGGGGTCGAGGTGCACTGGCCGAAGGAACTGGCCCGCGAGCTGACCGCCCGCGCTGTGGTCGGTCCGCCGGACGAGGCGACAGGTCCCGGCAAGGTCTCCGCGGACACACCGTCGTTCCTGTCCGCCGACGCGCTGCTCGCCTTCAACTGGCGGTTCGCGCTCGGTGACCAGCGGCTCACGCGCGAGGAACTGGACCGGCTCGCCGAGGCCGACCGCCCCGTCGTGCGACTGCGCGACCAGTGGGTCCTGGTCGATCCCGAGGAGATGCGCCGCGCTCGGGCCCAGCAGGACCGCAAGGTGACACCCATCGACGCGCTGAGTGCCGCGCTGACGGGCTCCACGGAGGTCGACGGCCTCCGGGTGGACGTCCATCCCACGGGCTGGCTGGCGGCACTGCGGGAGCGCCTCGCGGACCCCGAGGCGCAGGAGCCGGTCGCACAGCCCGCCGCGCTCGCCGCCACGCTGCGGGACTATCAGCGGCGGGGCCTGAGCTGGCTGGCCCGGACGACCTCCCTGGGCCTGGGGTGCTGTCTGGCCGACGACATGGGACTCGGCAAGACCATCACCCTGATCGCGTTGCATCTGCACCGGCAGACCGACGCCGAGTCCGCCGGCCCCACGCTCGTGGTGTGCCCGACGTCCCTGATGGGCAACTGGCAGCGCGAGATCGAGAAGTTCGCGCCCGGCACCCCCGTGCGCCGCTTCCACGGATCGCGCCGCAGCCTGGACGACCTGGCCGACGGGGAGTTCGTGCTCACGACGTACGGCACGATGCGCCTGGACGCGCGCCGGCTGGGCGAGGTGCCGTGGGGCATGGTCGTGGCGGACGAGGCCCAGCATGTGAAGAATCCGTACTCTGCGACCGCCCGGGAGCTGCGCTCGATCAGCGCACGCGCGCGCGTGGCGCTCACCGGCACGCCGGTGGAGAACAACCTGTCCGAGCTGTGGGCGATCCTCGACTGGACCACCCCGGGTCTGCTGGGCCGGCTCGGCACCTTTCGCGCGCGGTACGCACAGCCCGTCGAGGCCGGCCTGGACCCGGCTGCCGCCCAGCGGCTCGCCCGGCTCGTACGCCCCTTCCTGCTGCGCCGCCGCAAGTCGGATCCGGGGATCGCCCCGGAACTGCCGCCGAAGACCGAGACCGACCGTGCCGTGTCCCTGACCCGCGAGCAGACGGGTCTGTACGAGGCGGTGGTGCGCGAGACCCTCGCGGAGATCTCCCGCGCCGACGACATGGCGCGGCGCGGGCTGATCGTGAAGCTGCTGACGGGCCTCAAGCAGATCTGCAACCATCCGGCGCAGTTCCTCAAGGAGGAGCGGCCGACGATCGCCGGGCGCTCCGGGAAGCTGGAACTGCTGGACGAACTCCTCGACACCATCCTCTCCGAGGGGGCGAGCGTTCTCGTCTTCACGCAGTACGTGCAGATGGCCCGGCTCGTCGAGCGGCACCTGGCGGCCCGCGGTACGCCCACCCAGTTCCTGTACGGGGGCACGCCCGTCCACGAACGGGAGGCGATGGTGCAGCGCTTCCAGGACGGTGAAGTCCCCGTCTTCCTGCTGTCGTTGAAGGCAGCGGGCACGGGGCTGAACCTCACCCGGGCCGAGCATGTCGTGCACTACGACCGCTGGTGGAACCCGGCCGTCGAGGCGCAGGCCACCGACCGCGCGTACCGCATCGGCCAGACCCGGCCCGTGCAGGTGCACCGGCTGATCACGGAGGGAACCATCGAGGACCGCATCGCCGAGATGCTCAGCCGCAAGCAGGAGTTGGCCGACGCGGTGCTCGGCGCGGGCGAGGCGGCGCTCACGGAACTGACGGACGCGGAGCTGGCCGATCTGGTCGAACTGCGAGGGGGCGCACGATGAGCGAGTACGAGGGTGACCCGGAGCGCACGTTCGCCGCGCTGCCTCCCGCGCGCGGGAGGGGTTTCGCGCAGACGTGGTGGGGCCTGGCCTGGCTGAAGGCCCTGGAGGACACGGCACTGGACTCCCAGCAGGTGAAGACGGGCCGCGGACTCGCGCGTGCGGGAGCCGTCGGCGCGGTGTCGGTGCGTCCGGGACGCATCACCGCGGTCGTCCAGGACCGCGACGGCACCGCCCGCCGGGCGGACGTGCTGCTGGCGGAGCTGACCGGCGAACAGTGGGACCGCTTCCTCGACATGGCAGTCGAGCGGGCCGGGCACGTGGCGGCGCTGCTGGATCGCGACATGCCGCCGCACCTGGTCGAGGACGCGGCGGCGGCCGGCATCGAGCTGCTGCCCGGCATGGGCGATCTGGAGCCGAAGTGCGACTGCGACGCCTGGGACCACTGCGGACACACCGCGGCCCTGTGTCACCAGGTGGCACGGTTGCTGGACCAGGACCCGTTCGTACTGCTGCTGATGCGTGGCCGGGCCGAACGCGCCCTGCTGGACGCTCTCCAGGAGCGCAGCGCCGCGCCGGCCGCGGAAATCTCCGAACCGGTGGGCGTGGATGCCGCGGAAGCGTACGCGGCCGGGGACGTCCTGCCGCCGCTGCCCGCTCTGCCCGAGTTCCCCGAGGAGGCCGGCACGCCTCCGGCGCTGGACACCGAGGCCCCGCCGGCACCCGGCATAGAGCCGGCAGCCCTGGAGTTCCTGGCCGCCCGGACGGCTGTGGAGGCCCAACGCCTGCTCGCCGAGGCTCTTGGAGCCGGTCCGGAACCGCATGGGGGCGAAGCGGAGCTGACGGTGGCTCAGGATGCCGTGCGCCTGGCCGCAGGTGGCCCCGGGGATGCCGTGCTGGACCGGCTGGCCGACGGATCCGGGCGCGGCAGGGAACAGCTGGCCCTGGCCGTGCGTGCCTGGCGGCACGGAGGCGCGGCCGCGCTGTCGGTGTGCGAGGAGGAGTGGACCGTAGAGGGCGAAACGCTCGCACGCGCGCGTGCCGCCCTGGACTCTGCCTGGGAGGAGGACGAACGGCCGACGCTGCGGGCGACGGCGAACCGGTGGACCGTCGACGGCGCGAACGGCCAGGTACGGCTGAGCCGGGACGGCCGTTGGTGGCCGTATCGGAAGGAGGGCGGCCGCTGGGTGCCCGCCGGTGGGGCGGCCCAGGATCCCGCGACCGCGCTGGCTTCGGCGGTGGCCGGCTCCGGGGAGGAGCCCTCCTGAAGGGGCCGCCTCCGGAGCAGGGCTCCCTGGGAGCGGTGCGCCGCGACGAAGGTCTTCTAAGGCTGCAGCGTGCGGCGTCGGTCCGACGAGTGGCCGACGTCGCGCGTTCACCTGGCGGTCGTACCACGTTCCGCGCGAGGCCCAAATCTGGCCGCTGTCAGTGAACTTGCCCCTCAGGAGGCCCCATGTCCCCGCACGCCACCGGCCGGCGCCGCGTCCACCGTTCCGTCGCGGCGGGCGCACCCCTCGCCGTGCTGGCCGCTCTCGTGGTGGCATCCCCGGCCGCCGGCGTCCCGGCCGGGGAGGCGCGGGTCGTGCGTACGGCGACGCTCGGCGACATCCCACTGGGCGCGTTCAGCAACGCGTTGCTGCCCGGCACGGTGGGCGACGACCGGGGCGTGGATCTCGGCGGCATCGGCAGTGACATCTACCCGGCGGGCTGCCAGGGCGAGTTCTGGACGATCACCGACCGCGGACCCAACGGGCAGATCAAGGTGAACGGCGCCAAGCGCCGCACGTTCCCGGTGCCGGGCTTCGATCCCGCGATCGTGAAGATCCGCGTGTCCGGCGACTCCGTGAAGGTGCTGGACGCCATCCCGATCACCACCACCTCCGGCAAGCCGGTCACGGGCCTGCCGAACCAGGAGGGGCGCGACGAGGCGCCGTACTCCTATGACGCGCGGACTCCGGTGTCGTACAACCCGAACGGCCTGGACACCGAGGGCATCGTGCGGGCCGCGGACGGAAGCTTCTGGCTCGTGGACGAGTACGGACCGTCCCTCATCCACGTCTCCGCGCGCGGGAAGGTACTTACGCGGTACGTGCCCAAGGGACTGAATCTCACGGGGACGGACTACCCGGTGGTGGAGGCGCTGCCGTCCGTTCTGCTGCACCGCAAGATCAACCGCGGCTTCGAGGGGCTCGCTCAACTCCCTGGCGGTGACCTGGTACTGGCCGTCCAGAGCCCGCTGTCCCTGCCGGACACGGAGTCCGGAGAGGCCTCCCGCACCACCCGCCTGCTGCGTTTCTCGCCGAAGAAGAAGGCGGTCACCGCCGAGTACGCGTACCGCTTCGACCCCGTGAACGTGGTGGATCCGAGCGAGGACGACACCTCCGAGCTCAAGATCTCCTCGGTGGTGGCCGTGGGCGGGAACCGACTGCTGGTCGAGGAGCGCACCGACAAGGCTGCGCGGCTCCAGCTCGTGCGCCTGGACCGCGACGCGAACATCCTGGGCGGCAGGTGGGACGACGACACGACGTCTCCGTCACTGGAGCAGCTCGACGACCCGGCGGCCTCCGGGGTACCGGTGCTCGCAAAGCGCCTGGTCGTCGACCTGGGCACGGTCGCCGGGGTGCCCGGGAAGATCGAGGGCGTCGCGCGCGTGGACCACGACACGCTCGCTGTCATCAACGACAACGACTTCGGGATGACGGACGGCGCGGGCGCGTTCGACACGCAGGGTCGGCTGGTCGACAGCGGGGTGGAGACGACGGTGACGTACGTACGGCTGCCGTATGGCATCTGACGTCGAATGAGGTGGGTACGGCCGTCCGACGTCGGCTTTCGGCTAGGGGAGCACGTCCCCGAGTGACGGGATCAGCGATTCGAGGTCGCTCGGGAAGTCGCTCGGCAGCTCGGTGGGGAACTGCGACGGCAACTCGGTGGGCAGGGTGCTGGGGAGCTCGGTCGGGATGCTGAAGGACGGCGAGGGAGAGCGGCTCGTGCTCGCGCTGCTCTCGGCGGGCGCCTTCTCGTCGGGCGAGTCGTCGTTTCCCGACGCCATGAGGACGACCGCTGCGACGGCCACGGCCGCCAGCGCGAGCACGGCCAGCAGGACGAACAGCGGGTTCCGGCGCTTTCCGGGGCCACCGGGTGGTCCGCCCGGTTCGTCGGTCGGGTTCCTCGGCTGAGTCGACGAGTAGCCACCGTGTGACGCATCGCCGTACGGCGACGAACCGCCGTACAAGGTCGGTGCACTGTGGGTCGGTCCGTTGTGGCCGAAGCCTTCGGGTGGCGGTCCGAAACCGTCGCCCGGAGGCGGCGTGTCACCCGGTGGCCCGGGCGGCTGAGGCGGTACGGGCGGCATGGCCATACCGTCCAGAGTCGCCTCGAAGCGGTCATGGCGCGAGCCCCGCGCGGAGGTTGATACGGCCTCATGCCTTGGATCGCATGATTCCGGAACATTCCGCGCGGGGTCGCTCAAGAGCCGACGTCCCTCGAGAACCGAAGCTCCCTCAAGAAACGAGGCCCCTCCTCAACCGAGGCCCCTCAGGAACTGAGGTTCTGCAGAAAGCGACGGCACGCGCGCGTGCGTTCAGCCACGCGCGCCCAGCAGGTGATCCATCGCCAGCTGGTCGAGCCGCTCGAAGGCCATCCCGCGCGCGGCGGCCGACTCCACGTCGAAGTCCTCGAAGGCGCCGCGGTCGGCAAGGAGAGCCTTCAGGCCGTCGACCGCGGTGGGCTGGGCCAGCTCGTCCAGACGCGAGGCGCGCAGGGCTTCCTGGACCTCCGGGTCGCCGCGGAAGGCGGCCGCCCGCTCCTTGAGGATGAGGTAGTTGCGCATGCAGCCCGCGGCCGACGCCCATACGCCGTCGAGGTCCTCGGTCCGCGGCGGCTTGAAGTCGAAGTGCAGAGGGCCGTCGTAACCGGCGCTCTCCAGGAGGTCGACCAGCCAGAACGCGGCGCGCAGGTCGCCGCCGCCGAAGCGCAGGTCCTGGTCGTACTTGATGCCGGACTGGCCGTTGAGGTCGATGTGGAAGAGCTTGCCCGCCCACAGGGCCTGCGCGATGCCGTGCGGGAAGTTCAGGCCGGCCATCTGCTCGTGGCCCACCTCGGGGTTCACGCCGTACAGCTCGGGGCGCTCCAGGCGCTCGATGAACGCCAGCGCGTGGCCGACCGTGGGCAGCAGGATGTCGCCGCGCGGCTCGTTCGGCTTGGGCTCGATGGCGAAGCGCAGGTCGTAGCCCTGCTCGGTCACGTACTCGCCGAGGAGGTCGAAGGCCTCCTTCATGCGGTCGAGAGCGACGCGTACGTCCTTGGCGGCGCCGGACTCGGCACCCTCGCGCCCGCCCCAGGCGACGTACGTCTTGGCGCCCAGCTCGGCCGCCAGGTCGATGTTGCGGATCGTCTTGCGCAGTGCGTAGCGGCGCACGTCGCGGTCGTTGGCGGTGAACGCGCCGTCCTTGAAGACGGGGTGCGTGAAGAGGTTGGTGGTGGCCATCGGCACCTTCATGCCGGTCGCGTCGAGGGCCTCCCGGAAGCGCTTGATGTGCGCCTCGCGCTCGGTGTCCGAGGACCCGAAGGGGATCAGGTCGTCGTCGTGGAAGGTCACGCCGTGGGCGCCGAGCTCGGCCAGGCGCTGCACCGTCTCGACCGGGTCGAGGGCACGCCGCGTGGCGTCGCCGAACGGGTCCCTTCCCTGCCAGCCGACGGTCCACAGGCCGAAGGTGAACCTGTCCTCGGGGGTGGGCTGGTAGTTCATGCCGCGGCTCCTTGCGTGCTGAGACTATTTCGTCATGGCCGTTTACAAATTAGTATGCGAACGCATCTCTGGGAAGACAGACCCCGCAGAGCCGCGGAAAAACTTAGGGAGATCCCGATGTCAGCAGCCGAGGGTCCGCTCGTCGTCGGCGTGGACACGTCCACGCAGTCCACAAAGGCACTGGTCGTCGACGCGGCGACCGGGCAGGTCGTCGCGAGTGGCCAGGCCCCGCACACGGTGACCGCCGGGGCCGGCCGCGAGAGCGACCCGCGTCAGTGGTGGGACGCCCTGTGCGAGGCCCTGCGCCAGTGCGGGGACGCGGCGCGCGAGGCGGCCGCTGTGTCGATCGGCGGGCAGCAGCACGGTCTCGTCACGCTGGACGCGCGGGGCGAGCCGGTCCGCCCGGCCCTGCTGTGGAACGACGTGCGTTCGGCGCCGCAGGCCCGGCGGCTGACCGAGGAGCTGGGCGGCGCGAAGTTCTGGGCCGAACGCACCGGCTCCGTCCTCGCCGCCTCCTTCACGGTCACGAAGTGGGCATGGCTGGCCGAGCACGAGCCGGAGGCAGTCCGGGCGACCAAGGCCGTACGCCTCCCCCACGACTACCTCACCGAACGCCTCACGGGGCAGGGCACGACCGACCGCGGCGACGCGTCCGGGACCGGCTGGTGGGCCTCGGGGACGGAGTCGTACGCCCCGGAGATCCTCGCCCATGTGGGGCTCGACCCCGCCCTGCTGCCGCGGGTGGTCCGGCCGGGCGAGGTGGCCGGCACCGTGCGCGACGGACACGACCTGCCGTTCTCCAAGGGCACCCTGGTCGCCCCCGGCACCGGCGACAACGCCGCCGCCGCGCTCGGCCTGGGCCTGCGTCCCGGCTCGCCGGTGATGAGCCTCGGCACCTCGGGCACGGTCTACGCGGTGTCCAAGCGCCGCCCCACGGACCCCACCGGCACCGTGGCGGGCTTCGCCGACGCCCACGGCGACTGGCTGCCCCTCGCCTGCACGCTGAACTGCACGCTCGCGGTCGACCGGGTCGCGACCCTGCTGGGCCTCGACCGCGAGGCGGTGGAGCCCACCGCCGACGTCACCCTGCTCCCCTACCTGGACGGCGAGCGCACCCCGAACCTGCCGAACGCCTCGGGAATCCTGCACGGGCTGCGCCACGACACGACCGGCGGCCAGCTCCTGCAGGCCGCGTACGACGGTGCCGTGCACGCGTTGCTCGGCGCACTCGACCTGGTCCTCGACGAGGACGCGGACCGCTCGAGCCCGCTGCTGCTGATCGGCGGCGGGGCCCGGGGCACGGCCTGGCAGGAGACCGTACGACGGCTCTCGGGGCGTCCCGTCCAGGTGCCCGAGGCCAAGGAGCTGGTCGCGCTCGGCGCCGCGGCTCAGGCCGCCGGCCTGCTGACCGGCGAGGACCCGGCCGCGGTCGCCCGGCGCTGGAACACGGCCGCCGGTCCCGTGCTCGACGCCGTGCAGCGGGACGAGGCGACGCTGGCGAGGATCACCGGGGTACTCTCCGACGCGGCGCCGCTGCTGGAGCGGGGGACGGGAAACCACTGACGGCGCCCCCGGCGTGCCCCCTCGACCGCCCGACCGACGGGTGACCGTCGACCGACCCCGACCAAGGACGGACGGAGGCATGACCGCACCGCTGCACGAGGCCCACCCGGCCGGACCCGGCCGTACGCTGCCCGACACCCAGCAGGGCATGCGCCGCCGCAACCTCGCCCGCGTGATGCACACCGTCAGCGCCGAGGGGCCGCTGTCCCGTGCCGCCGTCGCCTCGCGCATCGGTCTGACCCGGGCCGCGGTGTCCACCCTCGTCGACGAGCTCATACGTTCCGGACTGCTGGAGGAGCTGGGCCCCGAGCGGCCCGGCAGGGTGGGCCGGCCGGGGTCGGCGCTCGCCGTCAGCGGGCACGGCCCCGCCGGGATCGGCGCCGAGATCGGCGTCGACCACCTCGCGGTCTGCGCGGTCGACCTGCGCGGAGAGGTGCGGTCCAGGGCCGTGCGGTACGGCGCGAACCGCGGCCGCGCCGCCGGACCGGTGATCGAGGAGCTCGTCGGGTTGGTGCGTCGGGTGGTCGGCGAGGCGGAGAGCGAGGGCCTGTGGCCCGCCGGGCTCGCCGTGGCCGTGCCCGGGCTGGTGGCGCGCGACGCCCGTACCGTCGTACGCGCCCCGAACCTCGACTGGAACAACACGGACCTCGGCGCTCTGCTGCCGTCCGACTTCCCGCTGGCCGTGGGCAACGAGGCCAACTTCGGCGCGCTGGCCGAGCTCTGGCTCGGCGAGGGCACGCCGCGCGACTTCCTGCATGTGTCGGCGGAGATCGGCATCGGCGCGGCGGTCGTGGTGGACGGACGCCTGCTGCACGGAACGCGCGGGTTCGCGGGCGAGCTCGGGCACGTGCCGGTCCGGCCGGACGGGCCGGCCTGTGCGTGCGGCGGGCGCGGGTGCCTGGAGCAGTACGCCGGCGAGGAGGCGGTGCTGCGGGCGGCGGGGCTGGAGCCGGGCGAGGACCGCGTCGGGCTGCTCGCCGGGCGCGCCGCGGACGGCGACGAGGACGTGCGGCGGGCGCTGCGTGACGCGGGAGAGGCGCTCGGCATAGCGCTGACCGGGGCGGTCAACCTGCTCGATCCGCAGGGTGTCGTGCTGGGCGGTGCGCTGGCCGGGCTCGCCCCGTGGCTGCTGCCGTCCCTGCGGGCGGAGCTGGCCCGGCGCACGGCGGGACCGGCATGTCCGGTGTCCGTGTCACGGCTGGGATCGGAGGGGCCGTTGCTGGGGGCCGCCCACTCGGTGATCCGTGCCGTCCTCGACGACCCGGCAGCCGTGGCCGAACGGGCCTGATTCCGAGCCGACTTCACTCGCAGGGGTGAGCGAGTTTTCCACAGTCGCGCCGTCGTCCACCGAGAAGCACTGTGTCCTTCTGCCCAACCGGCAAGGGCCGTACCGTGATTCACGCGAGGCGCAGCCCATCGGGCCATCCCGGCGGACAGCGGAGACCGCGCGTGTCCACCTCGACGAACACCTCGACTGGCACCTCGACTGGCACTTCGACGAATCGGCGTCCACCAGCCGTCCGAAGAACGGAGCACTGCAGCGATGAACGACCCCAGGGTCCTGACCGTGCGCCCCGAACCGGGCGAGTACGCCTGGACGTTCGGCGGGGCGCCGCCCGTGGCGCGTATCGCGCCCGGCACGGTCCTCGACCTGTACACGGAGGACTGCTTCGCCGGCCGGGTGCGGTCCGAGAAGGACCTGGTGTCCGAGGTGTGCGAGTTCCCCTTCCTCAACCCCCAGACGGGCCCCTTCTACGTGGAGGGCGCCGAACCGGGCGACACAGTCGCCGTGCACTTCGTGTCGATAGAACCGGCGCGGGACTGGGCCGCGTCGACCACGGTGCCCCTCTTCGGCGCGCTCACCTCGACGCACACCACCGCCACGCTGCAGCCCCCTCTTCCGGAGACCGTCTGGATCTGGCAGCTCGACCGCACCCGGCGCACGGCGTTGTTCCGCGCCCACGACAGCGACATCGAACTCGAGCTGCCCCTCGACCCGATGCACGGCACGGTGGGCGTGGCTCCCGCCAACCTGGAGGTGCGCTCGGCGCTGGTGCCCGACGCGCACGGCGGGAACATGGACACGCCGGAGATGCGAGCGGGCGTCACCTGCTACCTCGGGGTGAACGTCGAAGGCGCCCTGCTCAGCCTCGGCGACGGACACGCCCGGCAGGGCGAGGGGGAAACCTGCGGAGTCGCCGTCGAGTGCGCCATGAACACCGTGGTGGTCGTCGAGTTGCTCAAGGGGCTGGCCACGCCCTGGCCGCGGATCGAGTCGGACACCCACATCATCTCGACGGGCTCGGCTCGCCCGCTGGAGGACGCGTTCCGGATATCGCAGCTCGACCTGGTGCAGTGGATGGTGCGCGACTACGGGTTCAGCGAGCTGGACGCGTACCAGTTCGCGACCCAGGCCGTGGAGTCGCCGTTGGCCAACGTCTGCGACACCAACTACACCTGCGTGGCCAAGCTTCGCAAGCGGTGGCTGCCGCCCCGCGAGACACACCGGGGAGTGCATGCGCGGCTGCGAGAGACGGCGGCGACTCTCCTAGGCTGAGCACCTCCACCAGGCGTCGGGCGCCGGTCTCTCCATCCGGGCACGCCTCACCAACCCCCGTCCTCGAAAGGCGATTCGTTCATGGAACGCGCAAGACCGCTCGTCGACAGGCGTCGGCTGCTGAAGGGCGCCGCTCTCGCCGCCGTCCCCTACGCGCTGCTCCCCGACGCACGCGCCGGAGCCGAGCCCCAGGCCGTCGACTTCCCCGCCGCCGAGTGGCAGCCGGCGACCACGTACAACTACACGGTGGCCGACCGCCCCACCGCCCACCCCGTCGACCACGTGATCATCCACGTCACACAGGCGACGTACGCGCAGACGCTGGCCATCTTCCAGAACCCGCAGAAGAAGGTGTCAGCGCACTACCTCGTCCGGTCGGCCGACGGACACATCGCGCAGTGTGTCCGCGAGGCCGACATCGCCTGGCACGCGGGGAACTGGGACCACAACACGCGCAGCATCGGCATCGAACACGAGGGCTGGGTGGACCGGCCCGCCTACTTCACCGACGCCCTGTACGAGCGGTCGGCGCGGCTGACGGCGGCGATCTGCGCGACGTACGACATTCCGAAGGACCGCGCGCACATCATCGGGCACTACGAGGTGCCGGGCACCGACCACACCGATCCCGGGCCGAACTGGGACTGGACGCGCTACATAAGGCTGGTCAACTTCGCCTGACCGGAGCGGTGAGGGCCTCACCGTTCGGGTGAGCGCGGTCGAAACGGTTGTCCGGGCGGGCACCCGGCGTGACCATGTCCCCAAGCGCATCGCTTTTCGGGGAGGCCGAGTTGTCCGATCCGTGGGTGGCCCTCGAGCCGGGGGCCGACCCTGCCGAGCACCTGCGAATGCTGCGTCGCGCGCACGAGACGTTCACCGAGGTGGGCATGGTGCCACGGCCGGTCCGATCGGTGGTGGCCGATTCGTGGCGGCGTTCCGCACGGGCGGGTGTCGGGCCCGACGGCACCGCGAGCGTGGAGCTCATGGACGGTGACCTCGGTGCCTACCGGGCCGAGCATCCGCTGGCGCGGGTGATGCCGCTGTTCCGTGAGTTGCTGGGCACGTTCGCCTCCGACGGCGAGCACCTGCTCGCGGTGTGCGACGCGCACGGCAGGCTGCTGTGGGTGGAGGGCCATCCGGCCACTCGCGCACAGGCGGGACTGATGAACTTCGTGCCGGGCGCGCGCTGGGCGGAGACGGCGGTCGGGACGAACGCGCCGGGTACGGCGGTCGCCCTGGACCGGCCGGTGCAGGTGTTCGCGGCCGAGCACTTCATCCGGCGGGTGCAGCCCTGGACCTGCGCGGCGGCGCCGGTCCACGATCCGCGCTCCGGGCGGGTGCTCGGTGCCGTGGACATCACCGGTGGGGACGGGCTCGCGCATCCGCACAGCCTGGGCTTCGTGCAGGCCGTGGCGCGGGCCGCCGAGTCCCACCTGGCGCTGCTCACACCCGAGCAGCCCGCCACCGACACTGCCGAGCTGACCGCGCTGGGCCGCGACGAGGCCCAGTTCGTCACCGGTGGTCGCAGGATCAGGCTCAGCCGTCGGCACAGCGAGATCATCGTGTTGCTGTCCCGCCATCCGGAGGGGCTGACCGGCGACGAGTTGCTGTGCACGCTGTACGAGGACGAGTCGGTGACGCCGGTGACGCTGCGCGCCGAGTTGGCCCGGCTGCGCCGGGTGCTCGGCCCGGGCCTGCTCGCGTCGCGGCCGTACCGGCTCACCGTCCCGGTCGAGTCCGATGTCGGAGTGGTGGAGCGGCGGCTCGAGACCGGCGCGATCATGGCGGCCGCGACCGCGTACGCGGGACCGCTGCTGCCCGGCTCCCAGGCCCCGTCGGTGCGCAGGCTCAGGCGCCGTCTCGCCGACGGACTTCGTACGGCGTTGATCGCCCGCCGCGATCCCGACCTGCTGGCGGACTGGGCGCACGCGCCCTGGGGCGAGGACGACCTCGACGTATGGCGGGCACTCGCGGCGGTACGACCGACGCCGGCGATCCGGGCCCGCCTCGCCGCGCTGGAGTCGGAGCTGGCGGCGCCGCCGGCGTGGTCTCGTTCGTCAGGACACTGACCCAGGGACCGTAGGACCCGAGGATCCGAGGACCCGCCTTGGGCCGGTTCACGCAACGTACCTGCAACCTCCCGCTGCCTAGCCTCGCGCCGAGAGCTGCCCAACGGCGGGCAGCGCTTCTGAAGGAGGCCGACCGGCATGACTCGTTACGCGGCGCCCGGAACCGAGGGCGCGATCGTCTCCTACCAGGCGCGCTACGACCACTTCATCGGGGGCGAGTACGTGCCGCCGGCCCGCGGACAGTACTTCGAGAACCCGTCGCCGGTGAACGGGCAGCCGTTCACGGAGATCGCGCGCGGCACGGCGGAGGACGTGGAGCGGGCTCTGGACGCGGCGCACGCGGCGGCGCCCGGCTGGGGTCGCATGTCGGTGACCGGGCGTTCCGACATCCTCTTGAAGATCGCCGACCGTATGGAAGCCCATCTCGAACCCCTGGCCGTCGCCGAGACCTGGGAGAACGGCAAGCCCGTGCGGGAGACGCTCGCGGCCGACATCCCGCTCGCCATCGACCACTTCCGCTACTTCGCGGGGGCGATCCGCGCGCAGGAAGGCTCGCTCGGCGAGCTCGACGACGACACGGTGGCGTATCACTTCCACGAGCCGCTCGGAGTCGTCGCGCAGATCATCCCGTGGAACTTCCCCATTCTGATGGCGACCTGGAAACTCGCCCCCGCCCTCGCGGCGGGCAACACGGTCGTCATCAAGCCCGCCGAGCAGACCCCGGCGTCCCTCCACTACTGGATGAGTCTGATCGCCGACCTGCTGCCGCCGGGCGTGGTGAACATCGTCAACGGCTTCGGCGCGGAGGCGGGCAAGCCGCTCGCGTCCAGTCCGCGGGTGGCGAAGGTGGCGTTCACCGGCGAGACCACGACGGGGCGCTTGATCATGCAGTACGCCTCGGAGAACATCAAGCCGGTCACCCTGGAGCTCGGCGGCAAGTCGCCCAACCTCTTCTTCGACGACGTGTGGGCGAAGAACGACGACTTCCGCGACAAGGCGCTCGAGGGCTTCACGATGTTCGCCCTCAACCAGGGCGAGGTGTGCACCTGCCCGTCGCGCGCCCTCGTCCAGCGCGGCCACTACGCCGAGTTCCTCGAGGCGGCCGTGGCCCGCACCGAGCTGATCCGGCCCGGCCATCCCCTCGACACGGACACGATGATCGGCGCCCAGGCGTCCAACGACCAGCTGGAGAAGATCCTGTCCTATCTGGACATCGGCCGGCAGGAGGGCGCGAGGATCCTCACCGGCGGCGAACGCGTCGAGTACGACGGCGAGTTGAAGGGCGGCTACTACGTCCAGCCGACCATCTTCGAGGGCGACAACCGTATGCGGATCTTCCAGGAGGAGATCTTCGGACCGGTGGTCTCGGTGACGTCCTTCGACGACTTCGACGACGCGATGAAGATCGCCAACGACACGCTGTACGGCCTCGGCGCGGGCGTATGGACACGGGACATGAACACCGCGTACCGCGCCGGCCGCGCGATCCAGGCGGGCCGCGTCTGGACGAACTGCTACCACGCCTACCCCGCGCACGCGGCGTTCGGCGGCTACAAGCAGTCCGGGATCGGCCGCGAGACGCACAAGATGATGCTGGAGCACTACCAGCAGACGAAGAACCTGCTGGTGAGCTACTCGCCGAAGAAGCTGGGTTTCTTCTAGACCCGGACTTCGCAGGTCACCCGATCGTGAAGATCGACAGGTCAGGATCGATCGCCTGGCGGACGGGATCGGTCCAGAGTCGCCGACGAAGGGCTGACCCGGTCGATCTCGGACGCCGGGAGGCCGCTGCGGCGAACCTTTTCAGCGACCTGCGAAGTACGGGTCTAGACGCCCGAAGACAGGCGCCTGACGTGGTCTTAGCACCCGTCAGGCGCCTGTCGCCCAGCCCATTCACGACTCCGCTACGGGGCTTCGAGAAACACGGCTTGGTTCTTGCCTGCGGTTTTGGCTCGGTACAGGGCGATGTCAGCGTCCCTCAGCGCTTCTGCCGGCGTGGTCGGCCTGGTGATGCTCCGTGCTCCGATGCTTGTTGTCACGTGAACCGAATGGCCATGGGCGAGGGTGAAGGAGTCCTTGAAGGAGTCGAGGATCCGCATGGTGTAGTCGTACAGTGCGCTCGCGCCCATGCCTTCCACGAGCAATGCGAATTCGTCCCCGCCGAGCCTGGCCACGATGTCCTGGTCGCGGACCCTGCCTGTCAGCCGCCGTGCGACGTCAACGAGCAGTTCGTCGCCGGACGGGTGCCCCAGCGAGTCGTTGACTTCCTTGAAGCCGTCGAGATCGAGCATCAGCAGTCCGGCGGGGGAAGTGGCGGAGCACCGGCCGAGAGCGGATTCCAGGCGCTCGTCCAGCAGCACTCGATTGGCCAGACCCGTCAACGGGTCGTGGGTCGCCTGATGGCTCAGCTGCTTCTGGAGCTCTTCCTGCTCTCGCAGTGATGCTGCGAGGTCGTGGGCCTGCGTCCGCGCTTCGGTGGCCCTGCTCTGGGCGTACTGGGCCAGGAACGCGATGCGCAGCACCAACAGCAGCGAAAGGGTCGCCAGCATGCCGACGATCACCGTGACGTTCACGGGCTGGTACCGGATACCCCCGACATTGGCCACCACGATCAACGGCCCCACCAGGATGAGCGCGATCAGGATCGACAGTCGCTTCCGGGGCATGCTCTCCTTGCCGTCCGACAGTTGTGTCGGACGGCCGACCGACGGGTGCAGCGCCGCAGCCCCCAGCAGGAGGGACGAGACCATCCACCCCACTTCGGACACGTCTTCCGCGATCGCGGTCCCGGTCGTCGCCAGCGTCCCGTAGTAGAGACCGTCGGCGGCGAGGAGGGCCAGCAGCCATCCGGTGCACAGAAGAAGCGACGGAGTACGCTTGCCAGTGGTGAGCATCAGCCGCGCGGCCATGGACAACAGCACCAAGTCGGCGACGGGATAGGCGATGGACACCGCGAGTGGCCACGCGGACAGCTCGCTGCGCAGGTAGGGGGCGATGATGAACGCCCACGCCAGAATGCAGAACCCCAGCGTGACGATTCCCGCGTCCAGCAGCCCCGCCCAGTGCAGACGGCCTGACTGCTGCCGGGCCAACGTCACCAGGCCCGCGGCGAACAACAGGTAGCTGCCCAGGTACAGCATGTCGGCCACACCCGGGAACGGAACGTCTGCGTCGCGGACCTGGTACATGCCCCAGATCGCGTCCGCCACCGTGTACGGTGCCATTGCCGCCGCGAAGAGACACCACGGAACGAACGATGGGGGCCTGTTCCTGGTGAGTCCCATTGCTATCGCGAAGACGACCGAGGCGGCCACCAGCACGGGCAGCATGTAACGCGCTGGGGAGGAAGTGACCAGATAGAAGACGATGATCGTGGTCCCTGCTGCCGCATACGCCCAGACCGCCGCATCACGGCGGGCGGGCGACAGGACTTGAACCTTGCCCACAGGTTCTCCTTCCCTCCTCCGGCCCGTACGCGCCCGGGCGGCGGTGTGCGGGCGGCTCCTCAACCAGGTTCATGGCCAGGAGTTTGGGACCGGAGCGTCTTGAGGGTGCGACAGGTGCGGTCGAGTTCGTCCTGGAGGCGGGGAGCGGTCTTGGCCAGTGAGGCCGGGTGTCCGGCACGCGCCTGCTCTTCCAGCTCCTGGCAGCGGGCGGCGAGGCCCTCGGCGCCCATGTTGCCGGCGGCGCCTCTGAGGCTGTGTGCCTGATCTGCGATCTCCTGCGTGTCGTGGCGGTCGAGCGCGTGGAAGAGTGCGCTGGTCATCTCGGGGGTCCGGACAAGGAAGTGGTCCACCAGCCTGTCCACCAGTTGGTGCTCGGCCGGGGTGCCGGCGCCGCATAGTTCGTCCAGCCGCTGCTCGATGGATGCGCGCAGGTCCTCGTTGTCCGCCTGTGGGTCGGTGGGGCGGACCCAGTGCGCGAGGGCTTGTTCCAGCTCGTCGGCGCTGACGGGTTTGGAGACGTAGTCGTCCATGCCCGCGGCCAGGCACCGTTCCCGGTCCTCGGCGAGGGCGCTGGCGGTCATGGCGATCACCGGCAGGTGACGGCCGTGGTCCCGTTCCCGGCGGCGCAGCTCCCGGGTGGCGCTGTAGCCGTCCATCCGGGGCATATGGCAGTCCATGAGCACGGCCTGATAACTGTGTTCCTCGGTCATGCGCAGGGCCTGGACGCCGTCGGCGGCGGTGTCCGTGCTGTAGCCGAGCCGGGTGAGCATGCCCTGGGCGACCATCTGGTTGATCTCGTTGTCCTCGACCAGCAGGAGATGGCCCCGGTGGGCGGGCTGGGGCGTGCCGGGGGTCTGCGCTTTCGGAGCCGCTCTGGCCACCGGCGTTTTCCGGGTGGCGAGTTCGACCAAGGCGTCCAGGAGCTGCGACTGGTGGACGGGCTTGGACAGGCTCTGGGCGATCCCGGCCGCCTGCAACTCGGCGGCGGGCGGCGGGGGGCCGGAGGTGAGCAGCAGCAGCTGCACGCGGGCGAAGTTCTGATCGGTGGTGATCCGGCGGGCGAGTTCCAGGCCGTCCATGTCAGGCATGTACATGTCGACAAGGGTGAGGTGGAAGGGACGACCAGCGGCCTCTGCCTCGTGCAGGGCCACCAGTGCCTGGGGGCCGCCGGCGACCATGGCCGGCTGGATGTGCCATCTGCGCAGCTGCGTGTCGAGGATCAGCCGGTTGGTGTCGTTGTCGTCGACGACCAGGACCCGCAGCCCGCGAAGGATGTCGGGGTGCGGTGGGGCCGGGGGTTGTTCGGGGGCGTCGGGTGCGCGAACCGGTACCACGAAGGAGAAGGTGCTGCCCTGGCCGGGCCGGCTGTTGACGCCGATGGAGCCGCCCATGGCCTCGGTGAGCCTTCGGCAGATGGCCAGGCCCAGACCGGTGCCTCCGTAGCGGCGGGTGGTGGAGGCATCGGCCTGGGAGAAGGCGTCGAACATCCGTGCCTGATCGGCCTCGGCGATACCGATGCCTGTGTCGCCCACCTCGAATCGCAGCCACGGCGCCTGCTCTGCGGGTGGCCGGGACGGGGCCGGGCGGGCACGGAGCACGACCTCGCCGGTTTTGGTGAACTTCACCGCGTTGGACGCCAGGTTGAGCAGGATCTGCCGCAATCGGCCGGCGTCGCCAAGCACCATCGCGGGCAGGTAGGGATGGCAGTCGCTGAGCAGTTCCAGGCCCTGGGCCTGCTCGGTCTGCGCCACCAGCGAGACGACCTCCTCCACCAGCACCTGTGGGCTGAAGGCGACTGCGTCCAGTTCCAGCTTGCCCGCCTCCAGCTTGGAGAAGTCCAGGATGTCGTTGATCAGCGACAGCAGTGCCGTGCCGGCGGCCTGAATGCCCTCGGCGTAACGTCGCTGCCCGGCGTCCAGTTCGGTGCCCAGCAGCAGGTCGCTCAGCCCGATGACGCCGTTCATGGGGGTGCGGATCTCGTGACTCATGGAGGCGACGAACTGCGACTTCGCCTGGGACGCGGCGATCGCCTGGTCGCGGGCCTCCGCCAGAGCGGCTTCGGCCTGTTTGCGCTCGCTGATGTCCCGGATGAAGGCGTTGAAGCAGCGCGCCTTCGCCGACTTGAGCCGCCACACCGCCAGTTCGACCGGGATCTCGTGGCCGTCGTGATGACGGGCGGTGACTTCGACCTGACCGCCCAGTACATGAGCCTCCCCGCCGGCCAGCACCCGTTGCAGACCGGCCCTGTGCGCGGCGTGGTACCGCTCAGGAATGATCGTCTCCGTCAGCGGGCGGCCCATCGCCTCGTGGTGGCTGAACCCGAACAGCCTCTCGGCGCTCAGGTTCCAGTCGATGACCAGACCGTCCTCGTCGAGGGAGACGAAGGCGTCCCGGGCGGTCTCGATGACCGACCGTGCCTGATCCTGCAACAGCCGCAGCGCTTCCTCCCTCCGCCGCTGGCCCTCCGCCTCACGGAGGAACCCACGTACTTCGATCGGCTCGCCTGCGGGGTCCCGCACCACCCAGGACGTCAACTCCGTCCACATCGAGTGCCTGTCGGCATGCCGCAGACGCAGACACACCGACACCCGGCCGTCGCGGAGCAGATCCCGCTCCGCCCACTCGAATTCCTCCACATCGGCCGGATGGACCCAGGACTCCAGCGACGTCCCCACGATCTCCTCGACCGGACGGCCCAGCAATGCCTGCCCCGCGGCGGACACCTCCCGGTAGACGCCCTCCATCGTCCGGCGGAAGACCATGTCCGGAGAGTTCTTGAGCAGTAGCCGAAACCGCTCTTCATCGTCGGCCGCATACTGCCTTGGCGTGGCTGTCGGTTCCGGTTCCATCGTCCGCCTCCACATGTCAGGCACGACCACAAGGCGCGGCCGGGACCGCCGAACAGACCGGTCGCGACGGTTTCGGTGCGGCGTGCGATGACGGAGATCAAGCGATCCGCTCGTCGGACATTTCCAGCAAAGAATGAACCATTGAAGATCGCAAATCGAGGAAGCGGACGCCGAGCCGGGGTTGCGGTCGGGCTACGGCCCGGGTAGCCCGGTTCCCAGGCACCTTCATGCCCATGACTTCCCGTAGCTTCTGACGGCCCTTCAGTTCGACGCGCAAGGACTGGTCTGCCCCTGCACGGCTGGACCCTGAGGTCCGGTCAGGGCGGGGCCGGCGTGCCGACGCCGTTCAGGCGGAGCCCGCCCCACCGTCCGTACCGGTGAGCGGCAGCCAGGCGGTGATCGTGGTACCCCGGCCCTCTTCGGAGCGCACCTCCGTCCGGCCGCCGTGGTTCGCCACGATCGTGTGCACGATGGTCAGCCCCAAACCGGTACCCGGGATGGCCTGCTCGGTGGCGTTCGAGGCGCGGAAGAACCGCTGGAAGAGCTTCTCCTGCTCGGCCGCGGGGATGCCGATGCCGGTGTCGCTCACGCTCAGCACCGCCTCCCCGTCCTGCACGTCGGCTCGTACCCTGACTTTCCCACCGCCGCGGGTGAACTTCACCGCGTTGGACAGCAGGTTCATCAGGACCCGGTCGAGTTGTTCGCCGTCCGCCTCCAGGACCAGCGGCTGCTCGGGGCACCGCGTCTCCAGTGCGACCGAGGCGGCCTGGGCGGCCGGTTTGATCGCCTCGGCCGCTGAGGCCACCAGGCGTCGCAGGTCGATCGGTGCCTTCTGGGAGGTGAACGCTCCCGACTCGATCCTGGAGAGCGTGAGCAGGTCCTCGATCAGTGCCCGCAGCCGGTTGGCGTTGCGGTCGACGACGTCCAGCATGCGCAGCTGGGACGGGGAGAGCGGACCGGTGTCCTCGTCCTTCAGCAGCTCGATGTATCCCACGATGCTGGTCAGCGGGGTGCGCAGCTCGTGGGAGACGGTGGACAGGAAGTCGCTCTTGGCCTTGTCCAGGGCGCGCAACTTGTCCACCAGGCCCGACTCCTTCTCGTAGAGAAGGGCGGTGTGCAGCGCCCGGCCGAAACCGCCGGCCATGGACTCGGCGATCTCGATGTCCACCGGACGCCAGGGGCGGTCGGCGCTGGTGCGGGCCACGGACACGGCACCGATCGGTTCCTCCCCCACCCCTATGGGGATGATCACCGCCGAGTACAGGCCCAGCGCCGCCGCGGCAGCGCGGTTCTCCGCCGGCATACCGGTCGTCCCGAAGGAGCCGGGGGCACCAGGCATCCGTCTGGGGTCGGACACGTACTGGGGCAGGTCGGTGACCAGCCAGGCCGTTCCCCGCCGGTAGTGGTCGCGGACCACGTCCGCCGGGAGCGTCGGTATGCGTCCGCGCTCCTCGTCGGGCAGCAGGCCCCGCTCCGCGGACCACACCCGGACCACGGGAAACTCGGAGCCGCCGTTCTCGGCGAGCAGGATGAAGACGTAGTCGGCGTGCAGGACCTCGCCGATGCCGTCGCACGCCGCGTCGAGGACATAGTCGACCTCGAGGCGGTCCCTGATCCGGATGCCGGTCTCCCTCGCGGCCGTCGACAGTCGCTCCCGTTCCTGCTCGACCGCCCGCAGCCGGTCGCTCTCGTCCGCAAGCAGGTTGACCGACCGCGCCACCGCCCTGATCTCCTCCGGCCCCGTCACCTCGGCCCGGGCCGCACGGTCTCCCGCGGTGAGCCGGCCGAGCGTCCACGCGGTTCTCCGCAGCGGCCCGGTCAGGGCGCGCGTGGCGTGCACCGACGTGTACACGGCCACGGCGAGGGCCGCGACCAGCGCCGCGCCGAGCCCAGCGACGCCCGCCCGGATCACCATGTCGGCGTGCGCCTCCAGACGCTGCTCTTCTTCGTTCAGCTGGTCGTTCAGACGGGCGTTGGTCACCTCGAACGCGTCGAACCGCCGGCTGGCCTCCCGGGTGAGCGCGAGGGCCTGCGCGCTTCCCGGAGTGGTGCGCGCCTGGTCGTCGGCTACGCGCAGGTACGCCTCGATCTGCCGCTGCTGCGTCGCGAGATCGCCTTCGTCCGCGACCTCGTGCCCACGGACGCCGTCGATGATCGACGAGATGCTGCCCCGGGCCTCACGGAAGGCGACGAGCTCTCTCCGGTCACCCGTGACCAAATAGCCCCGCATCGAACGCTGCACGCTGATGCCCGCGTTGAGCAGGCGCAGATTGTCGATCTCGGCGGGGTGGAGGCGGTCGCTGATCCGGTCGCGCTGGCTGTCCAGCACCAGCGCGCCGATCAGCGTGCCGGCTCCGCACAGGGCGATCAGCAGGGTCAGCAGTCCGAATGCGAGGCCGAGCCGGTGCGCCACCCGGCCGCTGCCCCGTCTGGAAGCACGGCTCATGCACGATCACCTCCGCTCTCCCTCTCCTGACCGGGAGAGTCGAATCCGGCACGGGTCATGGCACCCCAAACCTGGGGAGCCCCGCGCAACGCGTCCCACATGCCGCGCAGCCGCCACCACGCTGTCAACTGGCGGTATCCGATGTTCTCGACGACCACCCCGACGACGGCGCCCCAGACGTCCCGCCACCGGGTGAACCGGTGGAAGGCGTACTCCTCCACACCGACCGACACCATGCTGACGACGATGGCGTAGGCGTAGGCGGCAAGCATGAAGCGCCAGAGGAAGTCCACGTTCACCGCGCCGATCAGTACGCCCAGGGGTACGAGAACCAGTCCCGCGAGCTCCACCAACGGCGCCAGGAGTTCGAAGACGACGTAGAAGGGCAGTGCCAGCAGTCCGATGCGGCCGTAGCGGGGGTTACCGATCATGCTGCGGTGCTTGAGCAGGATCTCCGTCAGGCCGCGGTGCCACCGCCGCCGCTGGCGGGCCAGGATCGGCAGCTTCGAGGGTGCCTCGCTCCAGGAGATCGGCTCGGCGACGAAGACGATGCGGTAGTCACGACCCTGCTCGCGCATGTGCCGGTGGAGGCGGATGACCAGTTCGGCGTCCTCGCCGATACAGTCCGGGTCCATCCCGCCGACCGCCACGACCGCGTCCTTGCGGAAGAGACCGAAGGCCCCGGCGATGACCAGCAGGCTGCCGAGCTTGGACCATCCGGTGCGGCCGAGCAGGAAGGCGCGAAGGTACTCGACGACCTGAACGCGTCCGAGCAGGTCCGGCGGTACACGCGCCTCGGCCACCCGCCCCGCCACGACAGTGCAGCCGTTGGCGAGGCCGACCACGCCGCCGGAGGCGACCACCCGCTGCGGATCGTCGCAGAACGGTTTGGCCACCGCGAGCAGCGCCTGGGAATCGAGGATCGAGTCGGCGTCCACCATGCACAGCAGCGGATAGCGCGCCAGGTTGATCCCGACGTTGAGCGTATCGGCCTTTCCGCCGTTGTCCTTGCGGGCCACCACCAGGCGCACCGGGCCGCCCCTGGGCAGATGAACGGAGGTGACCCTGCCGCGTACGGGGACGTCGTCGGGCATCACGTACTCCACCTCGGCGAGGTCGAAGGCGTCCCGCAGGGCGTCCAGCGTGCCGTCGGTGGAGCCGTCGTCGACGACGACGACCTCGAACTCCGGATAGCGCAGCAGCAGCATGGCCCGTACCGCTTCGACGATGCCGGCCGCTTCGTTGTACGCGGGCATGATCACCGAAACGGGTGGAGTGAGGGGGCTGGTGGCGGCCTCGTCGTGGCCCGCGAAGGGAGCCCGGCGCAGCGTTCTGACGAACTCCCCGAGAGCGATGAGGATCAGCACCAGATAACTGGTGTTGATGGCCACGAAGTACATGATCACCACGCTGTCGCACACGGTGACCACCGTGTGCGCCACGCCCAGCAGCGACGCCCACGGTTCGTCGGCCGCCGTGCTCACAGAGCCACCTCCGCGCGGACGTCGTGGCGTGCGGCCCCGACCGCCGATTCGGCGAGCACGGCTCTGGCCTGGGCGGCGGCCTGGCGGCGGGATTGGTCGTCGGCCGCCGCGCGCAGCGCGGCCTGCCCTTCCGGGCCGAGCTGCAGCAGCGCGCGAGCCGCGGTGGCTGCCACATGTGGGTCGGGATCGCCGAGCAGCTCCGCCAGCGGGCCTGTCGCGGCGACGGCTCCCAGAGCGCCGAGGGCCCCGGCGCCCACCATGCGCAGGGCGACCGACCGACCGGGCCGGACTGCCTCCAGCAGCGGTTCCACGCCGTCGGGCATACCCAGTCTGCCCAGCGCGCGTGCCGCTTTGATGCGTACCTCGGTCTGGGGATCCTCGCGCAGTGCGCGGACGATCTCGGACGTGTGGGAGACCACGCCGGTCGCGCCGAGGACCTCGATGGTCACGGCTCTGGCGAGAGGCTCCGGATGTTCCAGTCCCGCGGCGACACTGCGCTGTGCCTCCGGTCCCAGGGAGACCAGCGCACTGGTGACCGCGCCGGGCGGCACCGTCCGCGGTCCGTGGAGGGCCTCGAGGAGGTACGGAACGGACTCCGGTCCCCCGCACCGGCCCAGCGCGCGTGCGGCGGCCAGGCGGACCTCGGGGTCGCGATCGGCCAGCAGACGGCACAGCGACGGGGCGGCGGGACGGTGGCGCAGTTGACCGAGCACCTGGGCGGCGCGCCCCCGCCGGACCGCACTGCGGCTCGACAGGTCGGCGACGGCGTCCACCGCGGCCCCGCGCAGCTCGTACAGGCGGACCAGCGCCGTACGGGCTCCACCTGCGACCTTTCCCAGCAGCGCCGTCAGGGTCGGCTCCAGGGCGGCCCAGGTCCGTCTGTCCGTCTCCGCCAGCCGGCGCGGCAACTCGGTCTGCTCGTCGTCCTCCGCGCACAGGAGCTGCAGCAGGAGACCGCGCACCGGTGCCGCGATCCGCTCGCGTCTGCGCTGTCGGTGCCTGCGGACGAGCCGGTTGCCGACGATCAGCAGGCCCAGCACCGAGACGACGGCCAGCAGGCCCAGCAACGCGCCGCCGAGGAGGCCGGCGGGCATCACCGTTCCACCCGGTTGAGCACCGCGGTGACCCTGCTGGACAGCTCCCGCGGGCTGAACGGCTTGATGATGTAGTCGTCGGCTCCCGCCGCGAAGCCAACCTCGACGTCCGCTTCCTGGGACCGGGCGGTGATCATGATGACGGGGAGCGTCGCGGTCCGGGCCGCCGCGCGCAGCTCCCGGCATACATCCAGACCCGACATGCCCGGCATCCGTATGTCGAGCAGTGCCAGGTCCACCGTGTTCTCACGCGCGGCCCGGAGCGCCGCCATTCCGTCCTCCACGGCCGTGACCTGGTGACCGCTCTGGGTCAGCTTGAACGCCACCAGATCCCGGATGTCCGCGTCGTCGTCGGCTATCAGGACATGAGCCATTACTCCTCCTGGGACTCCTGGGACTCCTGGGCCAGGGAGCTTCGGTAGGAGTCCACGAGCCGTGCCACGGCCGACTGCCGGAACGGTTTGGCCAGTACCTCGTCCGCGAGACCGTCCAGATCTCGCGGGTCGAGCACCGAGGAGATGACCAGACGGCATGTCCTCGTCCGCTCGTCCGTCCGCAGCCTGCGGACGACCTCCCGTCCGTCGATACCGGGCAGCATCACGTCGACGACCGCGATGTCCGGAGGGTCGGCGAAGGCGAGGTCGAGCCCCTCTTCCCCCGAATAGGCGACGGCCACGGGACATCCCCGCTCGCGGAAGTGCCGCTCCAACAGGGCGCTCACATCCTGGTCGTCCTCGATCACGAGTACGCGCGGTGGGAACATCACCGTCCTCTCCACGAAGTCAGACCGTCAGTCACAAATTAGAACCAATAGTGCACTTCCACCACATATGACCCACCGATCCCGCTGGACACCGCCCCACCCATCACAGACGTGACAGACAGGCTCAGGCAGAGGACGGCAGATGAGCAGGCCCGGGGCGCCGGGCAGCGCGACGAACACGGTCAGCGCGATGCCGCCGGCTGGGCGAGGCGGCGGGCGGGCAAGGTGGCGGTGGGCATCGGGAGGGTGTCACGCGCGGTGCGGCGGAGGTATCGCACGTACTGCTCTCGCGGGAGGAGAATGCAGCCCAGGTCGCGGACGTGCGGGCTGTCCCGCTGCGCGTCGAGCAGCTCGCCGTCGGCCTGGGCGAAACGCGCCGCGAGGTCGCTCACCGCGACCTTCGAGGCGCCGGGACGCCGGAAGAACATCGAGTCCATGCTGAAAACCGGTCCGATCCTGAGGCCGAAGACGCCGCCGATCAGATCGCCGTCCTCCCACACCTCGACGCTGTGAGCGTGACCCAGTTCGTGAAGGCGGATCAAGCTCGCGATCAGCTCTTCGGTGAGCCACAGCGGGACACGGTCGCCGCGGCATTCGCGGACGACCCACTCGAACCCGCGGTCCAGGCTGGTCGACCACGGCAGCCGGTTGCGCAGCCGCCGGGCGAGGCTCCGGCTCAGGTGGGCAGCCGAGACGGGCAGCACCGGCCTGGGGTCGGGTGACCACCAGGAGACGGCAAAGGGATCGGCCAGTAACTCTCCCACGAGCCGGATGCGGCCCTCCTCGACCTGATCGGCGAAAACCACTTCGTTGAGGGCGCGGGTGTACTCGCCGGATGCCGGGAACGGATAGACCCCGGCGTGGTACGCCGCCAGGAGGCCGCCAGGACTGAGGTCGGCGGAGAAGGCCACCGGACCGTCGGGCGCCGCTTCCAGCACGTCCAGTGCCTCCCAGCCGGGGCATCGGCTCACCACCGTGCCGCTCCCTGCCCTCGGCCGTTCACCGGCCGGGCGTGCTCCGGCTGTTCGAGGAAGTCGATGTAGCGGTCCATCATCTCCGTGTCCACGGGCGGAATGTCGATCCCGGCGTCCACCAGTACCCGTTCCGCGTTGGTGCGGGTGAACTCCGGGAAAACGCCCTGGAAGTACATCTCGCTCACGGTGATGTCGGCGTGGTGGCACAGGTCGACGAAGAGCGGGACGAACGGTGTTATCGCGTCGGTGGGGTGCCCGGCCGCGTACTTCACCAGAGCGGAGATCCACTCGGCGTACGGGATCTCCCGGACCGGGTATCCCAGCTGGCGCATGCGCTCGGCCAGCGAATCCAGCAGCGAGGGACGGGGGTTGGTGAGGTGGTAGACCTCGCCGCGCGCGGGATGGCGGGTGGAGATGTGTCCGATTGCGCGGACGAGGCAGTCGGCCGGCAGGAAGTCCAACGGCAGCCGGACGTCAGGGCACAGACCGGTCCGCGCGATGAACCTGATGAGGGCGGCCATCTCGCTGCCGGTGTTCATCACGCCGGTTCCGCTGCTGCCCGTGATATCCATCAGGCGGTAGACGGCGACCGGCAAGCCCGCGTCGGATGCCTTCTTCAGCAGCGCCTCGGCGACCCATTTGGTCTCCACGTATCCCACCGACAGATATTCCGGGAAGTCCAGCGGCGTGGTCTCGGCCACCTCGCGCACACCGGCCGGCCCGAATCCGGCGAGCACCGCCATGCTGGAGGTGAAGTGGACGGGGACGGCCCTGCCGGCGGCAAGGCGGATGATCTCGTATGTTCCGTCGACGTTGATTGCGCGCAACTCGTGGTACGGGTAGATGAAGTTGACCTGGGCGCCGAAGTGGTAGACGGCGTCGATGGTCGATGCCAGCTCCTCGAACCGGCCGGGAGACAGCCCCAGTCGGGGCTTGCCCAGGTCGCCGACGACCGGCTGGACGCGCGGGCTGGACAGATCGCTGAGGACGTACCGCTGGTGGCTCGCGCGGATCATCTCCATGCCGTGCTGCTCGTCCGATGCCCTGACCAGGCAAAGGACGCGGCCCGTCGTGCTGCGCAGCAGCTCGTCGATCATGTACGCGCCGCAGAATCCCGTCGCCCCGGTGAGAAGGACGTCGCCGGGGTGCCGGTGATCCGGGGCCGGCGCGTCACGGCCCACCGCCGGAACGCGCCGATCGGTCTCCGAGGCGAAGTCGACGCTCCCGCCGTCCGGGTGGGTCAGTGTGCCGGCACGTGCCTGGCGCACGGACTCGGCGAACGCGGCGAGCATCGGCTGCCGCAGCAGTGAACGGGTCAGTTCGCGGATCTGGGTGACGCCGATGCCGAATATGACGCGGGTCCGGGCGAGCATCTCCATGGCCAGCAGCGAGTTGCCGCCCAGCTCGAAGAAGTCGTCGTGCGGACGGACGTGGTCCACACCCAGGATCTGACACCACAGCTGGGCCAGCCCCTGCGGCACCGGACGGTCGTCGACGCCGGCCGTCGTCGTGGTCCCCGATTCCGGCACGGCCCTGCGGTCGAGCTTTCCGCTGGGCGCGACGGGCAGCCGTTCCATCGCGTGGAAGGCTGCCGGGATCATGTAACCCGGCAGGACCTCGGCCAGTGCCGACCGCAGCCGTGCGCGCAGCGCGGCCTCGCCACCGGCCGCCGGCGGCGAGGCCGGCGTGTAGTACGCGATCAGGTCCCGGTCGCCGTTGTCGCGCGCCCGAGCCACCACCATCGCCTGGCCGATCTCCGGGCGGGAGACGAGCGCGGCCTCGATCTCGGCCGGGTCGACCCGGAACCCGCGGATCTTCACCTGGTCGTCGACCCGGCCCAGGACTTCCAGGTTGCCGTCCGAGCGCCACCGGCCCAGATCCCCGGTGCGATATATCCGGTCCCCCGGCGCGGAGCCGTACGGATCGGGCAGGAACTGCCGTGCGGTCAGGGCGGGTTGCCGCCAGACACCACGCGCCGGACCCTGACCGCCGATGTAGATCTCGCCGCGCTCGCCCGGTGGCACCGGGCGTAGTTCGGCGTCGAGCACGTGGACGTGACTCCCCTCCACGGGCCTGCCGACCGGGGCGACGGCGGTGTCCGGCGCGGCGAGCACTTCCTGGTTCAGGTCGCAGAGCGTGGAGGTGATGGTGGTCTCGGTGAGCCCGTAGGCGTTGACGAGCCGTGCGCCGGGGATCCGGCGCAGAACGGCGCGGCAGTCCTTCGCGGTGACGATCTCGCCGCCGACGATGACGAGCCTCAGCGACGCGAGGATCTCACCGCGCTCCGCGACGGAGACGATCCGGTGCCAGTAGGCGGGGGGCAGGTCGGCGACGGTGATCCCGTGCTCGGGCAGGCGGTGCAGCAGGTCGGTGGGCGCCCACGTCGGTGTTCCCGCGAGGATGAGCGTCGCGCCGCTGATCAGCGTGGCGAAGATCTGCTCCAGTGAGGTGTCGAAGCCGAGCGCCGCGGCGTGCAGCACCCGGTCGCCGGGCGTCAGTTCGTATGCCCGGGCCACCGCGGTGAGGGAGTGGGCCAGCGACCGGTGGCTGATCATCACCCCTTTGGGGGGTCCGGTGGATCCGGAGGTGTAGATCACGTAGGCGAGGTCGTCCGGCCGGGGGCCGCGTGCCGGCCGCGGTGCCTCCAGCGGCGCCTGCGTGGCCGGTTCCCCGGCGGCCCCGGCGGCCCCGGCGTAGACGATCCGTGCCCCGCACCCGGCGAACATCGGGGCGTGTTCGCGGCTCGTGACGATGAGGCGGGAACCGGTCTCCCCGACGAGTGCGACCATCCGTTGCCGGGGAGTCGCCGGGTCGAGGGGCAGGAACGCGCCTCCGGAGCCCAGTACCGCCAGCAGGGCGACGACCAGCTCGGGCACGCGGTCGAGGCACACGGTGACGACGGACTCCGCGCCGACGCCCGACTCCCGCAACTGGTCGGCAAGCCGGTCGGCGCGGCCGCTCAGCTCGGCGTAGCTGAGCCGACCGTCGTCCGAGAGCACCGCGAGAGCGGACGGCTCACGCCGCGCCCGCTCCCGGACCAGCTCGGACACGGTGCCCGGCCAGGATTCCGGGGGGCGCCCCCCGGCGCGGGCGCTCGCGGGCCGCATGTCGGTCCACAGGCGGTCGACCAGACTCCCGCACCACGCGGCGGACTCCGGTCCGCCGATCCGACGCCACCCGGCCGGAATCCGGCGGTGGGCGGGCCAGATCGCGTACTGATCCTCGTCGTTGCGCAGCACGACGCACGGTGCGGCCGACTCTGCCGGCAATTGCTCACGTTCCGTCACTCGGGCCTCCTGCCTTCGCGCGGCGTCCCGCGGAGCACGATCTGCGCCCCTAGCGGGAAAGCGCCGCCGCCATCACCGCTCCCCTTCCACGGGCCTCACAGGCAATTCGGCCAGGCGTCCGAGCGGCGGCGCGAGGACGAGTTGCTCCGCCTCCTCGGCACTGACCGGTTCGGCGAAGAGGTACCCCTGAGCCAACCGGCAGCCCATGGAGATCAGCAACTCCTGCTGCCTCACGTTCTCCACCCCTTCGGCGATAACCGTGAGGCCGAGGGTGTCCGCGAGATGCGTGATGCCCTCGACAAGGGCGTACTGTTCCGGCGAGCGCCCGAGATCGTCGACGAACGACTTGTCGATCTTGAGTACCGAGATCGGAAACTCACGCAGATAGCTCAGCGACGAGTAGCCCGTTCCGAAATCGTCGATCGCGATACGGATACCGAGGTCCGTGAGCGAATTCATCTCAGCCAGGATACGTTCGTCGTTGTACATCAGCACACTCTCGGTCAGTTCCAGTACGAGAGACGACGGTTCGATGCCGGAGAGATCCAGGGCACGCAGGACCACGTTGTAGAACTCATCGTCCCGGAACTGGCGCGGCGACACGTTCACGCTGATGTAAGGCACGTTGCGGTCGGCCGTCCCGCCGCGCGGCACGGAGGACTGCCACCGGACCGCCTCGGCCGCGGCCTGGTCGAGCACCCAGGCGCCGAGCGGGACGATCTGCCCGCTCTCCTCGGCCAGTGTGATGAACTGCTCCGGCATCACCATGCCGCGCGTGGAATGCGGCCAGCGAACGAGCGCCTCGAAGCCGGTGATCTTACCGCTGGCCAGCTCCACGATGGGCTGGTAAAGCACCATGAACGAAGTCTCGATCGTCGAACTGTCCAGAGCCTCCTGCAAATTGGCACGCTCGGCCATGCCGCTCTGCAGTTCCGGGTGGTAGCGGCACCACTGGCGCTTGCCCGCCATTTTCGCCGAGTACAGCGCGAGATCGGCGTGTGCCAGCAGTTCGACCGAGTCGATGCTGTCCTCCGTAGTCGCGACGCCGATGCTGGCATACGTGCTCATCGGCCCCACACTGAGCCGGAACGGCTCGGCGAACACGGTCATCACGTGTTCGGTGAACCGCTCCACGCCCTCTGTGGTGACGGAGCCCTCCACCAGCAGTGCGAACTCGTCGCCGCCGATGCGCGCGGCGGTGTCGGAGGCACGGACGGTGGTCTGCAGCCGGAGTGACAGCGCGACCAGGAGTTCGTCGCCCACACCGTGGCCGTGTATGTCGTTGACGACCTTGAAGTCGTCCACGTCGATGAAGAGCACGCCGACCACCGTGCCGTCCCGCTGAGCCTGCGCCAGGGCGTGGTTGACCCGGTCCTGGAAGAGCACGCGGTTGGCCAGGTTGGTGAGCGAGTCATGGAACGCCTGGTGGGTGAGTTCGCGTTCGAGTTTGCGCTGTTCGGTCACGTCCCGCAAGGTGAGGACAACTCCACCGACGGTCGCCTCCTCCCGCAGGTCGCTCCACCTCACCTCGACCTCGATGGACGACCGGTCGGCGCGCACCATACGCCAGTGCTCGCGCTTGCTCTGGTACTCGCCCCTCCGTATCCGGCCGAGCGTCTCGACCACCGCGCGGCTGTCCTGCGGTGGCACCAGATCGACGAGGAGGGTGTCCTCCAGGTCCGGTAGGCCGAGCACCTGATCGGCGGAGGGGCTGGCATAACGGACCCGGTCGTCGTCGTCGAGGATCAGGATGACGTCGGAGGCGTTCTGCACCAGCGTGCGGAAATACATCTCGCTGTTGCGCCGGTTCACCTCATGGGCGAGGGTGACCCGCGCCGCGGCAAGTTCTGCCTGCGCGGCGAGAGTCGCCAGCGTGTCGCGGAGCACGAGCAGGTCCTGCTCGTCCCCGGCCACGATCAGCACCCCGATCAATGGATCGCCCGAGGGGTGGTCCTGCGCGGCGAGCGGGCAGACCAGCGCGTGGCCGGTGCGGGCCGGCTCCTCGTCCGAGCCCGTGAGGCGGGCGGCAAGATCGGGCCCCACCCCGTCGAGGGTCACCAGGCGGCTCTCGCCGGACTCGATCAGTTCCCGTACGGGTGCGTTCGCCCGCGTGGCCAGGGGCCCGCGCAGGGCGCCATGCGCCCCGTTCACCCAGAGCGTGCTGTCCGGCAGAGTGAGCAGCGCGGAACGTGGCGGGCCGTGCGACATCAGCTCCGTCACCGCGGAGTGGACGGCGGCGGCCACATCCCGCAGCTCGCCGGCTCCGCCCAGCGACGACACCGCGTTGCGCAGCACCTTCTCCCGGCTGACCGCCCGCCGGTGGGTCGCCACCACCCCCGACAGGCGGTAGAGCACGAGGAGGAAGAGAACCGCGGAGAAGACCCCGATGACGCCGACGTTGGACCTCACGCCTCGCACCGCCTCCGTCAGGAGGATGGCCGGCGCGATCAGCGATGCCAGGGTGAGCAGGCTCAGCCGGCCCGTGCCGGTCTCGGCTCCGGCTCGCATGGGCACCGGCTGCGTCAGCAAGCGCATGGATGGATGGAGCGCGGCGGCCGCCCAGGCCCCGTACAGAACGGCCCAGCCGAGTTCGACCGCGCTACCGGTGTGCCACGTTCCGTTCAGCTGGATCAGGCCGTACAGCACGTCGGCGGTGAGCAGGCCGACGGTGCCCGCGGTGAGCAGCAGGAGCGAGCGGCTCTTGCCGCCACGGCCGACGATCAGCCGCAGCAGCATCGCCAGGACGAGGATGTCGCCGAGCGGATAGGCGATGGCGAACGCCTTCTGCCACCAGCTCAGACCCGCGGCTCGGGCGTACGGATCGATGAGGAAGAGCCACGACAGCAGCGCCAGGCCGACTGTCAGCGTCAGCGCGTCGACAAGGCTCGCCCGGTCGCGCCAACTTGTGCGCCAGTGCACGAAGCCCAGCAGCCCGGCCGCATAGAGCGGATATGCCGCGAGATAGAAGCCGTCGGCGATCGACGGGAATGGCATCTCCTCGTTGAGCAACTGGATGAGGATGATCTGGGTGGCTTGGCCTGCGGCGAAGGCGAAGTTCCCCGCGGCGAGCAACAGCCAGGGGAGTCGATGCGCCGGGTGGTTGAGAAAGACACCCAGGACGATACCGATGACGCCGGTCGCTCCAATGGCGACGAAGAGCAGCCGTTTTTCCGGAAATACGTAGTAGAACGCGGTCAGCACGACGATGCATGAACTGACGGCGGCCATCGCAGCCTGGCTTCGCAGTCGCGCGTTCATCCCAACTAACCTCCTGAGGGGCCACTTTTCGGACCGGCTGAGCTGGGCGAACGGCACCGGGCGGCGGAGAAGCCCGTGGGGGCCGGGCTAGATAAGGGGAACTCTCCGTGCGCCAGGCCGGGACTCGGCCCTGGTCGCCTGTGAACACGATTTCCGGTATACACGGTCGCCGGTATACACGGTTCGCCGTTGTGCGGGCTCCTTCTACACCGAGACATCGACGTGTCCTTCATCCAGCGTACCGAGATTGCCATTTCCCGCACGCGCACGGAGAGATACCGAGTCACCTCGCGAGATACCACGACATGCGTGAAAATGGAGGACGCGGGAACCGGACCGGGTCCTCCCAGCGACGATCGGCCACTGACGGAGCGTCGAGGCCATGCTCTCCGTTCACCGCCGGACCTTTGCCCCCGCAGGCAGACCGCCAGTAGTCCATGGGTAAGGAGCCTGACCCGGACCATCCACGGGCCGGCGAAGCGGCCCGATTCGCCGGGGCGCTGTTCACACAGGTCAGCGGCACGCGTGCCCACACTGCACCGCCCGCCGAGCAGCCGCCAGAGCGCGTCGCCCGTTGTCACTGCTGGACGCCCGGGCGGTTCGGGCCACGTGTCGGGGACCAAGGTCCGGGCCATTCCCGGACCAAGTCACGGCCCGCCTCTGACCGCGGTCCCGTTTTCGCAGGTCAGCGCGGACGCGGCGCGTGTACCACCAACAGACGAAGAACTTGCTGGTGTCGTACTCGCCGAAGAAGTTGGGCTTCTTCTAGACCCAGAAAGGGCGCCTGGCCAGGGCAGATGCCCGCCAGGCGCTTTTCTGTGCCTCCGCTTGGACAACGAGTCGAAACGGGGCCAGGCCGTTCCTGTCCCGCGCCGCCGCGGCTCGCAAAATGGCGGACCGTGAGCGAGTTCGAACTCGATGCCGTATAGGGGAGCGAGCCTTGCCGTGAACAGGCCGATGAAGGCCACGCGGCGATGCATGGGCGAACCGGGTGCGACCCATGAGGCATCGGTCTTTCCGGGACCGGCCTGCCAATCACCCAAGTGATGTTCCATGATGAGCGAGCCATGCACCGACCAGCCACGACTCCCCGCGCGCCGCTGCCCGTTCTCCGGGCCGCGGTGTTCGCCATCGTCGGCACGGTGCTGGGGGCGAGCGCCCACCACCTGCTCGCCGAGGGGCCCGTGCCGTGGGCACAGGGCGCGGCCGCGGCCGCCGTGCTCTTCGGTCTCGGGCTCGTCGGCACACGCCGCCCACGCGCCCTGCCTACGGTCGTCGCCTGGAGCGTCGTGGCCCAGTCCGGGCTGCACCTATGGCTGATGCTCACCGAGCACGCCCGGCACATGTCGGCCACTGCAGCACATCGTCACGGTGGGCGCTCCCACGACGCCCACGCAGCCTGGCACGAGCGCCTGCACGACTCCGTGGCCATGACGACGGCGCACGCACTGGTCGCCGTGCTCGTGGCAGTCCTGCTGCACCGCGCGGACGCGGCCTGCTGGACGCTGGCCCGGGGTGCGACGGCAACGCTCGATGGGGTACGGGCGCACCTCACCGCCGCCTGGACACAGGTCGCGGGGCGGTCACCGGCACCCAGGGGAATCCGTCTGCCGATTCTCGTACCGGCGAAGAGCGACCAGCCACCGCCGATGGGACCGGGGCTCGCGCATGCGGTGGTTCGGCGGGGTCCGCCGCCGACGAGGGCAGTTCTCGTCAACTGACCCCGCCAGGGCACCGGTTCGGCCCACGCCGTACGGCCGCCCCGCCATATCCCCATGCCTGGAGACACCCATGTCCCGCATCACCTTGCCGCGGACCGCGCGGCACCTGACCGTCGCCGCTGCCGCCGCGGCAACCGCCGTTCTGCTCACCGCCGTTCCGGTCGCCGCCCACGTGGAGGTGGAGTCCGACAAGGCCCAGGCACTCGCCGTGAATGCCGAGCTCACCTTCGTGGCCGAGTCGGAGTCCGCCACCGCCGGGATCACCGAGCTTCGGGTAGTCCTCCCCGAGGGCGTGGCACCCGCCGACGTGACGTACGGAGAGGGCCCCGAGGGCTGGAGGTTCACCACGAACGACGGCGGCTACACCGTCAAGGGCCCGGCGGTGAAGGTCGGCGAGGACGCCGAGTACTCGGTCGTCGTCCGGCAGCTGCCCGACGCGAAGGAACTCGCGTTCAAGACGTTGCAGACCTACAGCGATGGCAAGATCGACCGCTGGATCGAACTGGGCGAGTCCAGCGGCGGCGGCCACGGCAACGAAGCTCCGGTCCTCGAACTGAAGGCCGCCGCACCGGGCGCGAAGCCGGTCAGTCCCTCCGCCGGCGAGTCGGAGAGCCCCGCGGCGTCACCGACCGCCGAGGAGACGGCCGTCTCACCCTCCCCGCAGGCGGCCGACACCGAGACGGACGACAACGGCGGGCTGTCGGCGGGCGCCTGGACCGGCATCGTCGCGGCAGTCCTTGTCGCGGTCGCGGCCGTGGTGTTCGTCGTACGCCGCCGGGGCGGCGCCCAGCAGTAGTCCGGCTGCCCACTGCCAGGGCCCTTGCGTGCCGAGTCGTCTCGGAGTGCAAGGGCCCTCGTACGACTACGACACGCCAGTCGTGCGGAGCCTTCCCGCTCACCCGGTGATCGGCGTGGCTGAGCGCCTCCACCACCAGGCGCCGCAGATGCCCGTCGCTGAGCCGGGCGCGCGAGCGGGGCGGCCGGGTCAGAAGTTCTCCACGAGCCAGGTCGCCGCCAACAGCAACACCGCGGTGGCGGCCAGCACCGCGACCGCCTGGGCGACCCAGCGGGGCATCCGGTTCATCACGTCCATCCTCACCTCGGGGTCCTGACTTGCTTGTACCCCGTGGCGTGGCTCCCACCTCATCATCGGCGGGCCCGGAACCGCCCGGCTGAATCCGCCCACTCCGGTGGTCCAGTCACACTGCGACCCCGAAGGCGGAGTTCCATGGCAGCCCCTCACATGCATGGATCGCCATATGTTAATGTCACCATGTACGGCCTGCGGAGCACGAGCCACAGGCGCCCCAAGAGCGCGACCAGGAGCACGAGATGACCACCGCCACCGAACACCGCACGCACGCCAGCCACACCCACACCCACGGCGAGGGCTGCGGGCACGTCGCCATCCCGCACGGCGACCACACCGACTACGCGCACGACGGCCACATTCACCGCGCCCACGAGGACCACGTCGACGAGTGCGCGAGCACCGGCCACGCCGCCCATGAGGGCCACACGCATCAGCACGGCGAAGGCTGTGGTCACGTCGCCGTACCGCACGAGGACCACGTCGACTACGTGCACGACGGCCACCGCCACACCGCCCACGACGGACACTGGGACGATCACTGAGCCGGGTTCGCCTCGGTAAACGAAACGTCAAGCGAAAATCGTTGTCACATGCTAATATGCGCATGTGGCAAACACTCCACCCTCTTCGACGGCCTTGACGGGCGAGCCGCTACGCGACCTGCAGGCCGCCAGTGACCTCCTGAAGGCGCTGGCGTCCCCCGTGCGTCTCGGCATCGTGCGCGAGTTGTCCCAGGGGGGAAAGTACGTCCATGAACTGGTCGCCGCGCTTGGGGTGAGTCAGCCGCTGGCCTCCCAGCACCTTCGGGTGCTGCGCAACTCCCGGATCGTGACGACCCGGCGGCAGGCTCGCGAGATCCAGTACTGCCTCACAGACGAACACGTCGCCCACATCGTGCTGGACGCCATCCGGCACGCACAGGAGTAGTCCGGCGCCGGGCATCTCTTGTCGACTCCGACGCCCCGCATCTCGGGAGTGCTGCCGGCGACCACACTCAGCAGGCTCTTCTGCACGCCGTCGCCCCTCAGTTGAGGTGGGCGACTTGCTGCGGGGCGGGCGCCGCGCGGAGCCTGTCGGGCAACGTACCGTCGTCGGGCATCCCGGCCCGTAGCCAGGCACCTACCGCTTCGGCGTCGGCCCCGGTGACGAGCGGTCCGAGCCGTACGACGGCCCCGGCCGGCTTGCGATCCGCCGTGCATGGCTGCACGGCGGCGTGCAGTCCGCGGTCCGACCGGCAGTGCAGAACCTTCTCCAGGCAACCGGTGGAGACCATGACCCCGTGGGGGCAGCCCCGGACGGCGCGACGCAGCCCGTCCATCAGCCCGTTGGTCTCTGCGTGACACGACGCGCAGACGACGAGGGTGAACGGACGGCCCCTACGGCCGCGTGCCGCGTCACTCATATCCGCACCCTTCCTCGACCTATTGAAAATGGTTTCCATTCTTATAGCACGGCCAGACGCCCACATCGAGGCCAGGCCGGCGCAGCGTGGCGAAGTCGGGCTGGATCTGTGAGCAGGGTCGGCGGCACATTGCCCCGTTCCTCGCCCGTTCCGCCCGTCCGCCGCCGCGAACTCCGACCTACTCGGCAAGGCCCAACATGAGGGGCGCCCCGTCCTCGAAGCCGACCTCCACCCACAGGGGACCCGCGATGCCGGGCACGGTGTGCAGACCCTTGGGCTTTCCTCCGCACCAGCCCTCGATGACGTCGGCCGGGCCGGCCACCTCGATGCCGGTGATGCCCACCGGTTGTCGGCGGTGCGCGGCGCTGAGGACGGCGTGGCCCTGCGGCCAGTGGATGAGGCACGGCAGGAAGCGCCGGTCGAAGTTCTGGCCGAAGCCGGCAAGCGTGTAGGGCGGATAGCCCGGCCCTTCCGCGGGTGCCTCGACCACGGACATCTCGTTCGTGGCGGCAAGGTCGCGCAGCCGCTGCTCGTCCTCGACCGCCACCAGCCATGCCATCGGGACGAGAGGTATTGAGGGGTGCGCGGCGAGGGCTTCCTTGTCGAACTCCAGCAGCGGCGGGGCGCCGGGCGCGGGAGCCTCACCGTTCGGATAGTGGATCTCCAGCAACTGGCCATGCCGCAGCGGTACGACGAGGTTGGACAGTCCGAGACCCGGAATGGTCCGGCCGCGGGCGATACCCAGACCGGCCCGGCTGAGCACCCGCTCGGCGTCGACCCTGTTCCGGGCGGCCAGCACGACGTGATCAATCTCCATCCGCTCCCGCCTTCCACCGCATCCCGATTGCACCGCGACCGACACCACGTTATTCGTGGTGAAATTCGTTTTCAACAGCCTGTGCCGCCTGCGGACGCCGCCATGCCTGAATACCTTCGGGCCCGGCCGGGTGACGTTCGAGACCCACCGCCGAAAGCTCGGCGGCCAGTGTCTCGTCGGAGACGACATGGCAGTCGAACCCCGCGGTCTCTTCCCGGATCAGTTCGTCGCCACGCCAGGTCCGGTAGGTCATCACCCAGCGGATCAGGTCCTCTCCCGCGACGTCCGCCCGCGCGAGGGTGTCGTAGCGGTGCCGTCCCAGCGTGCCTCCAGGGATGACCGACGGTGGGACCGCAGTCGCTGTCTGGGGGTGCTGCGACTCCATGATCAGCAGGCCGCCGGGGCGGAGCGCGGCGGCCCACTTGTGCCAGAGCCGGGCGCGCTGCTCAGGCGAGAAGTGCATGATCATGTTGAACAGCACCACGGCGTCCAGCGGTAGGTCCACCTCGGCTGTCAGCGCCTCCTCGGGCAGTACGGTCACGGTGTCCGCGGCTGTTGGTATACGGGACAGCCGCGTCACCAGGGCGGTGCGCATGATGCGCGTCGGCTCGATCGCGAAGATCTCCCCGTCCGGCCCGAGCAACTCCAGGAGCGCCTCGGTGAAGACCCCTGTGCCGGGGCCGATCTCCGCAACCGCGCGGGCCCCGGAGACCAGCCGCCTCAGGGCGTCCGTGAGCGATACCCGTACCGCCTCGGGGAAAATCACGTCGTAGTAGGGGCCGTTGACGGCATAGCCGAGCCCTTGGTCGGCGCGGTCGGCCTCACTCGTGACGGTCTTGGTCATCTGTGGCCTTTCTCCGTAGTGAGCAGTTACCTCTCCAAGGGCGCGGGACCGCTCGTCGGCCGTCATCGTCCGGCGGGCACGGGGACGGCGGCAGTGGGGTCCGGGCGTCGGACGAGTTTCGCGAGCAGGCCGTGGCGGGGTGCCAGACACCAGGTGAGGGCGAAGAGGGCGGTGAGGACCACGACCACGGAGCCGCCCGCGGCCAGGTCGTAGGTGTACGAGACGTACAGGCCGGCCACGCTTCCGGTGCAGCCGATGAGCGAGGCGAGCAGGGTCATCGCCCACAGCCGCTCGGTCAGCATGCGCGCGGTGGCGGCGGGGGTGATGAGCAGGGCGAGGACGAGGATGTTGCCGACCGCCTCCAGGGACATCACGATCGTCGTGGTGACGAGTACGTACAGAACCAGGTCGAGGCGGAACACCGGCAGGCCGGCGGCGCGTGCCGCCTCCCGGTCCAGGCTGACGGCGACCAGTTCCTTGCCGATCGCCGGCACGACGAGGATCAGGACGGTCCCGATGGCGGCCACGGTCCACACGTCCGCCGCGCTGACCGCGAGGACCTGGCCGAAGAGGAACGAGGACAGGTCGGTCGTCCAGCTGTCGCGCGTGGAGACCAGGACGATGCCGAGCCCGAAGGCGAAGGCGAAGAAGACGCCGATGACGGTGTCCTCCTTGAGCCGCCGGTTCTGGGAGACGAAGGCGATCAGCACGGCCGTCGTGATGCCGGCCGCGGCGCCGCCGAGCAGGAGGTTGCCCTCGAAGGCGTAGGCGAGCGCGACGCCGGGGAAGGCCGAGTGGGCGACGGCGTCGCCGATGAAGGCCATGCCGCGCAGCACGACGTACACGCCCACCACTCCGCACACCAGGCCGATGACCGCGGCGACGGCGAACGCCCGCTGCATGAAGGGCAGTTGCCAGGGATCCGTGAGCAACTCGATCACGCTACGGCTCCGATCGCGCGGTCCAGTCCGAACGCCCGCAGCATCTGGTCGGGGTCGGCGAGGAGTTCGGGGCCGCCCTCGGCGACGACCGTGCGGTTGATCAGCGCCACCCGGTGGCAGGTACGGGCGGCGGCAGCCAGGTCGTGGGTGGTCATCAGCAGCGCCCTGCCTTCCGCGGCCAGCCGGCCGAACAACTCGTTCAACAACTCCTGGGTGGGGACGTCGACTCCGGTGAACGGCTCGTCCAGGAGCAGGATGCGCGGCCCGGCGGCCAGGGCGCGGGCCACCAGGACCCGCTGCCGCTGGCCGCCGGACAGCTCACCGACGGGCCGCCGGCGCAGTGCGGTGAGCCCGGTCAGCTCCAGCGCCTCGTCCACCGCCGCCCGGTCCGCCGCGCCCGGTCGGCGCAGCCAGCCCATCTGCCGGGTGCGGCCGGTGAGGACCGCGCCCGCGATGTCGATGGGGAAGTCCCAGGCGAACTCGTGCCGTTGGGGCACGTACCCGATGCGCTGCCCGGCCCGCCGCCCAGTGTGTCCTTCGACGGCCACCTCGCCCGCGGCCAGCGGAACGAGCCCGAGGACGGCGCGCAGGAGGGTCGTCTTGCCGGCGCCGTTCGGGCCGATGAGGCCGACCAGTTCACCTGCGTCGACGGTCAGGTCGGCCTTCTCCAGGGCCGTCCTGCCGCCGAGGAGGACGGTCGCGCCCGTGACCCGCAGCAGCGGTCCCGCGCCGTCGGTCAGGCTGTCAGCCATGTGCGGTCCTCCTGCGCCGGGCGGCCAGGTAGGACGCGGCGCCCACCGCGGTGAGTGCGGCGGCGGCCGAGCTCAGGAGTACGGCCTGACCGGCTCCGGTGGAGGCCATCGTGCCGTCGGTGTCGTCCGTCGAAGAGCCGCCCGTGGAGCCGGAGTCGGACGCGGAGCCTGCCGTGTCCGAGGACGAGGATGAGGGCGAGGAACCAGACGTCCCGGGCGTCCCGGAGGTTCCCTTGCCGGAGCCGTCGCCCGGCGTCACCGTGCCGGGGTCGGTGTCGCCGATCACGAACGTCACCGTCTCGGTGTCGGAGACCTTCGTGCCGTTCGCGAGCGTGCCGCTCATCTTGAAGGTCAGCCGGTACGTTCCTTCCTTGGTGAACGCCCACCCGCCGTGCGCGTGCGTGTTCTGCGCGACGTCGAAGGCGTCCGGCACCCCGTCCTTGCTGTTGAACAGGACGTTCGCGCCCGACATCGCGTCGTACGTGTAGAGCGCGTAGGTCCCCGGACCGTCGACCTTGGTGAGTGAGAACTCCACGCCTCCCTTGGTCGCCCCGGCCTTGATGTTGTCCGTCGACCAGCCGGGCCACAGCAGTCCCTCCTGCTGCACCTGGTCGAGCAGCCACACCGGGTCGCCGCCCTTGCCGAGGAACGCGAAGTCGTCGCTGTCCGGCAGGGTGTTCTTGGCCGCGGGCTTGACGTGCAGGACCACGGAGGAGGGTTCGCGCCAGGTGGTCTTTCCCGAGACCGTGCCGTCCTTGATGTGGATCTGCAGTTTGTCGTCGACGACGCGGGCGGCGAAGTCGACGTGGCCCTCGTCGAGGACCTTCCTCTCGGACACGACGTCGGTGGCAGCCGTGGTGGCGGCCAGGGCGGTGCGCCGTTCGGCTGCGGCCGCCTCCGTCACGGCCTTCTCTGCCGCTGTCGGGGTCTGCGCCTTCTCGGAGGTTTCCTCGGTGGGGGTCTCCTCGGCGACCGGTTCCTCGGTGGCCGTGTCCTCCCCGTCCGCCGTCGTGTCCCCGACCACCACCGTGTACACGGTCCCGACGGACAACAGCCGCCCGTCCGCCGCCGTGGCCTCCGCGGAGAAGATGACCCGGTACGTGCCGTCCTCGCTGAACTCCCAGCGGGTCTCGCCCTCTTGGCCCACTGGGAGCGTGTGCTCGTCCGGCAGGTTGTCCGCGCTGTCGAACAGCAGCGCGCCCTCGGCGGTGTCGCCTTCCGCCTCGTCCTCGTCCTCGTCCTCGTCCTCGTCCGAGTACACCTTCAGATCGCCCGGGCCGTCGAGCCCGGTCAGCGACCACCGCACGGTGTCCCCAGCCACCGCGCCCTCGGATACGCCGGTGGTGTCCCACCCGGGTGCCGAGGCGTCTGCCACGTCGGCGTCTATCACCTGGGCGCCGTCCGCGGGATCCAGCGTCAACGCCCCGTCCGCGTAGGCGATCCGGCCGAGGCCGGGTTCTGCCGTACGTGCCGAAGTGTCGTCCGCTACGGCGACCCCGCCTCCCGCCAGTCCCACCGGTGTGGCCGCGAGGACCACCGCCACGGCGACCCGCTGAACTCTTCGCATGCCCCTCATCGGGCGTCCTCCCCCAGGCACTTGGCGAGCTCCGTCGCGTTGTGCCGCATCATCGATACGTAGTCGTCGACCTTGTCGTCGAACGAGTCGCCGTAGATCGTGCAGATCCCGACCCCCTCGTCCTCCGCGACCCGGCGCAGCACGTCCGCGCGCGCCGCGAGGTTCGGCTCCAGGAACACCGACGGGACCTTCTTCCCCCGGATGGTGTTGCCGAGTTCCTCGACTTCGGCCGCGCTCGGCTCCTGGTTCGGCACGGGCACGACGAAGCCCGCGATCTCCATGCCGTACGCCTTGGCGAGGTAGCCGAAGGCGTCGTGTGTGGTGATCAGCTTGCGATTCTGCTCCGGCACGGTCGCGAGCTTCTTCGCGACCTCCTCGTCGAGGGCGCCGAGCGTCTTCAGATACGCGGCGGCGTTCTTCTCGTACGTCGCCTTCCCCTCCGGGTCCGCCTTGATCAGCTCGGCCTCGATCCGCCGCACGTACGCCCCGGCGTTGGCGACGTCCGCCCAGGCGTGCGGATCCATGTCGCCGTGGACATGCTTGCCAATCACGGCCTGGGGCAGCACCCACAGCGGGTCGCCCGCTTCACCGAGGAAGGAATACGGCTCCTCCTTCGGTACCGCCGCCTTGGCCCGGTCGGGCACGTTGAGCACCACGCCGTCGGCCGCGAGGCGCGCCGGCTCGCCGCTCTTGTCGTCGTCCGCGCGGACGTACACCTTGCCGGTCTCGGCGTTGAGGGCAACGTCGGCGTGGCCGCCGTCGAGCACGCTCGTGCCCTCGGGTGCCTCGGTGTCGTCGCCGACGGTGAAGGTGAAGGTGCCGGTGCCGATCTCCGCGGTCTTCCCGTCGAGGGTCTCGGTCTGTCCCTCGACGGTCAGCCGGTACGTACCGGGCTCGCTGAACGCCCAGTTGACGTGCGTGTGCGCCTCGGGCGGCAGGGTGAAGGAGTCGGCGTCGTCGAGGCCGTCGGCGGAGTCGATGTACACCTTGGGCTTGCCGAGCGTGTCGGTGAGATACACGCGCAGCTCGCCGGGCCCGTCCAGCTTCGTGGCGGTCGTACGTACTTGGGAGCCGTCTCCCGCGACCTCGCCCTCGACGGCCCAGCCGAGCCACAGCACGTCGAGCCCGAGATCCTCCTTCAGCTTCATGACCGTGCCGCCGTACTCCTCCAGCTTCTCGGCGATCTCGATCTTCGGGGCGGACTTCTGGGCGTTGGTGTGAACCATCTTCATGATTCCGGGCTCTTCGAGCAGCAACCCGTTGCTGAACACGATGTCGGCCTCGGCCACCTCGGCCGCGTCGCCGGGACTCGGCTCGTAGGAGTGCGGGTCGCCGTGGTGCGGCACGATCGAGGTGGCGTCGACGCGGTCACCTCCGACCTGCTCGACGAGGTCGGCGATGATCGCGGTGGTCGTCGACACCGTCAACTCGGCATCGGACGAGCCGGCTTGAAGCCCGCTGCACCCGGACAGTAACGCGCTCGCCGCGATCAGCGCGGCGGTGGTGGTGGTGCGTCTGGGGTGGCCCCGCATGGGGCTCCTCCTTCTCTCGAACACGACAATGCCGCGTACGACGGACCGGAGGGCTGCCAGGCGCCGGTCCGTCGTACGCGGAGCTTTCACTGGGCGGTACTGCGACGTCGTACGAACAACACCGCGCCGCCACCCATGAGCACAGCGGCCACGGCGATGCCCGCGATCGTGCCGACCTGCGCACCGGTGGAGGCAAGCCCGCCGGACACCGAGGTGCCACTGCCGCCGCCGGTCGACGAACCCCCGCCGGCTCCGGAGGAGCCGGAGCCCGGGTCCGTTGCCGGGGCCGAGGCGGACGCCGAGCCGGACGCGGACAGCGAAGGGGACACGGTCGCGGTCGGCGTCACGGAGGCCGACCCCGACGGGGTGGCCGTCGGCGTCGCCGTCGGCTCGTCCCCCTCACCCGGCGTCACGGTCGACGGATCCGTGTCGTCCCCGACCACCCAGGCGATGGTCTCCGTGTCACTGACCTTCGTGCCGTCCGCGAGCGTCGCGCTGACCGTGAAGGTGGTGCGGTAGACGCCCTCGGCGCTGAACACCCAGTCGAAGTGGCTGTGCGTGCCCGCACCGAGGGTATGAGCGTCGGGCAGACCGTCACCGCTGTTGAGCGAGACGACCGGGACGCCCATCGCGTCGTTGTGGAACATCGCGATGTTCCCGGGGCCCTGCACGGAGTCCAGCCGGAAGGCGACGCGGCCGTCGAGGTCGGCCTTGGCGTACTCCGTGGTGTTCCAGCCAGGCCACACGATGCCGGCGTTCTGCTGCAGCGGCAGCCACCACACCGCGTCGCCCGGGGTACCGAGGAACGCGTACCCGTCCGGGATCTTCCGCTTGGCGGCGGGCCGTACGTGCATGACGACCTCGCCCGGCTCGTACCACTCGTGGTTGAGCTCGGTGCCCTCCTTGAGCTGGAACTCCAGGTCGCCGCCTGTCGGACGGGCTGCCATGTCGACGTGGCCCTCGGCGATGACGTGCGCCGCCGGGGCGGTGGGCGACGGGCTCGCGGTCGCCGAGCCGGTCGGCGAATCCGTCGGGGAAGCCGTCGGAGTGGAGCCGTCACCGGGCAGGACGTCGGCCGGGTCGACGTCGTCGCCGACGACCACGGCGAGAGTCTCGGTGTCCGAGGAGCCGCCGCTCGTCACGGTGAAGGTGAGCCGGTGGACGCCCTCCGCGGTGAACTGCCAGACGGGGAGCAGCCGTTCCTCGTCGCCGGGCAGCGTGAAGCTGCGCTGAACGGACTCGACACTGCCGAGATACGGGATCGCCGGAGCGTCCGCGTTGTCCATTTCGCGGGTGTACGTGGCCATACCGAAGTCCCCGGGCCCGTCGTATCCGGACAGCGTGATCTCGGTGTCACCCCCCGCCTCGGAGCCGTTCCAGCCCGGCTCCGGCGCGAAGATGTTCTCCGCCTCCCAGCCGCCCAGCTGCCAGGAGTCCATGTTGCTCGTGCCGAGCGCCGTGGCCACCGGGTCCGGGGTGTACTGCAGGGAGGACGCCGGGGCGTGCAGCACGACCTGGGACGGCTCGCGCACGGCCGTCGTACCACTGCTCCGGTCGTCGATCTGCAACTCCAGCTTTCCGTCGGCCAGTCGGGGCGTGAAGTCGAGCTCGCCCTCGTCCAGGACGACGGCACCGCCGGCGGCGCGGGCGTTCCCGCTGCCGCCGGCGACCAGCCCTGCCGCGCTCAGGAGCACAGCGGTCGCTGCGGTGAGAGCCGCGGCCGTGTAGGCGCGTCTGCCGCGCGTCAGGGCCCGCATCACGAGCTGACGACGACGGTGAAGGTCTCGGTGGCCGACTCGGTCACGCCGCCGACCGTGCCCTGGACCCGGAACGTGAGCTGGTAGGTGCCGGCCTCCTCGAAGGCCCAGTTGGCGTGGTTGTGGGTGGCGACGGCGAAGGTTCTGGACTTGAAGCTCGTGGTGGCGGTGTTGCTGTCGAACCAACGGCTGCCGCTGCCCGCGTAGATGCTGAAGTCCTCGGTGGCGGCGCCGTTGCGGGTCGCGCTGACCAGCCGGTAGGTGACGTTGTTGTTGGCGAAGACCCCCGTGGTGAGGTGCTCGGTGGAGATGCCCGGGAAGAGCACCCCGGCCGCGTCGGCCTCGGCCTCGGTGTCCGGCAGCAGCCAGACCTGGCTGCCCGAACCGAGGAACCCGTAGCCCGGGTTGGCGACCTTCGCGGCCGCGGGCACCGACAGGGTCACGTCGGCCGGCTCGTACTCGGTGTCGGTCTCCTCGTCGTGGACGTGCAGGTGCAGGTCGGCGCCGTCCCACTCGGCGTCGAGGACGTCGACGTGGCCGCTGGACAGCGTGGTGGCCGCCAGCGCCGGCGTGGCCGCGAGGCCGCCGAGCGCGACTGCCGCGGCGAGGGAACCGGAGACGGTCAGAGTGCGGGCAAGAGTACGCATGGTGATCCCCCAAGGATCATGAGAAAGGGTGGGTATGGAGTGAAGCGTCTTTCGCGCTTCAGCCACCGGGCTCCTCGAAGGCCCAGTTGGCGTGGGCATGGGTGCCGACCGCGAAGGTCCTGGCCTTGAAGCTCGTGGTGGCGGTGTTGCTGTCGAACCAGCGGCTGCCGCTCGCCGTGAAGACGCTGAAGTCCTCGGTGGCGGCGCCGTTGCGCGTCGCGCTGACCAGCCGGTAGGTGACCGCGTCGTTGCTGAGGATCCCGGTGGGGATCGCCTCGGTCGACACGGTCGGTTCCAGGACGCCCGCCGCGGAGGCCTCCGTCTCCGTGTCGGGCAGCACCCAGACCTGGCTGCCGGTGCCGAGGAAGCCGTAACCCGGATTGGCCACCTTCGCGGCCGCCGGTACGGAGAAGACGACGTCGGCGGGCTGGTACGCGATGTCGTTCGTGTCGTCGCGGACGTTGAGATCCAGGTACGTGGAGTCCCCCTCCGCGTTGAGGACGGCGACATGGCCCCTGTCGATCTGGGTGGCCGCGAAGGCGGACAAGCGGTTGCGCGTACGCAAAAGAGACCCCCCAGGTCATGCCCATGCCCGCTCGGGCACAACAAGATGATAATCATTTCCAAATGAGGAGGCAATGAGATTGTTGTGACGCCTGGGTGACGACTTAACGGCACCCTGCCTCACGGGAGGCTGCACGCGTGCCGATCAGCCGGCCTCGGGAACCGTTCTCCTGGCTCCCACCGCCGGGGCCGGCAGGTGCCCGCGCCCCGGACGAGGTCGACGTCGTCCAAGCCGGCGCCGGTGAACGGCTGTACCGGTGGCGGCCCGGCAACGGCCACCGCCACTACCTGATCTGCCGCGCCTGCGGCCACAGCCGGCCGGTGGACTCCGAGGTCGTCGAGGAGTGGGCCGGACGGATCGCCTCCGACTTCGGATTCGCCGCGGTGGAGCACACCGTCGAACTGGCCTGCTGGTGCCGGGCGTCGGCGCAGGCCCACGGCTGCGCGGGCTGAAGCAAGCGCGGGCACCCCACCGGCCCACGACGACACGGCCCACGACGACACCGCCGTCCTGGTCCGCCGGCTCGCCTGGGAAGCTGATCGCCATGACTGTGTCCGACTCCCCCGAGTTCCTGCAGATCACCCGGCCGCACGAGATCACGCCGGAGGTGAGAAGGCAGCTCGTCGACTGCTGGGCAGCCGTCATCAACGCGGGCGGCGCGGTGCTCGCGCCCGGGATTCCCCTGCCTCCCGTCAGCGTGCGGGACGTCGGTCCGGCGGCGGAACGGCTCATGGACGGGCTCGATCCGGAGCGCGGCCGACTGCTCGTCGCGACCACCGGCGGAACACTCGCGGGCTGGCTGATCATTCGCCGGGACCCTCATCCGCTGATCGCACACTGTGGGGTGGTCAACCACGTCCAGACCCACCCACGCTTCCGCCGGCAAGGAATCGGCACCGCGCTCATGACCCGCGTCCGAGAGATCGCCGCAGAGGACATGAAACTGGAGCAGCTGCAGCTCAGTGCGCGAGGAGGACTTGGGCTCGAGCACTTCTACCGGAGCCTGGGATGGACCGAAGTGGGTCGATGGCCGGGCGCGCTGCGCGTGGCCCCTGGCGACGACCGTGACGACATCCTGATGTGCCTCAGTCTCTGAACGGTCCGGTTCGACGTGCCCTCTACAAACCTTGTTCACTCGTAAAGCGAAGGTAAGGCCCATGCGCCACAGGGCGTAAACAGACCGAGGAATGGAAAGGGGGTATACGGCAAAACCGCGGGAAGTGTCGGACGTGCCCGGATCAGGGCGCGGCGGCCTCAGTAGGAGGGGTACCGCGTGTGGGTGGAGGGCCCTTGTATCTGGAACCCCGGCTCGGGCCGCGGCTTCGATCGCTGCTGGAGTCGGCGGACTTCCTGCACATGCTCACCGACGCGCTCGGCTCGCCACTCAACCTCGTGGTGCCGGACCAGATAGCCGAGAACCTGGCGCGGTTCCGGTCCGTGTACCGCGAGCACCATCTCTCGGGCCAGGTCTTCTACGCCCACAAGGCCAACCGCTCCAGCGCCCTGCTGCGCCGGCTCGCCGCCACGGACGCCGGGGTGGACGTCGCGTCCCTGGGCGAGCTCCAGCACGCTCTCGGCGCCGGTTTCACACCCGACCGGATCACGGCCACCGGCCCCAAGAACCCCGAATTCCTGTGGCTCGCCGCGCGCACGGGCGTCACCGTGAGTGTCGACGGCGGATCCGAACTCGACCAGCTCGCCGCGCTGGTACGCGGGCACCGGCTCTCCCCCGTACGTATCCTGCTGCGCCTGTCGGGATTCGAGGCGTCCGGCGTCAAGGTGCTGAGCCGGCCGAGTCGCTTCGGCGCGCCCGTACGGGAGTTGGACCTCCTGCTGAAAGCGGTCGAACGGCACGCCGGCGCGGTCGACCTGACCGGCGTCGCCTACCACCTGGACACGACCAGCGTCGCGGAGAAGGCGACGGCCCTGGAAGGCTGTCTGGAAGCCCTGGAGGTGTGCCGGAGCCGGGGCCTGCGCCCCCGGGCCGTGGACATCGGCGGCGGATTCGGCGTCAACTACCTTGCCGACGGCGGGCAGTGGGAGCGGTACACCACCGAGCTCACCGCCGCGGTGTTGGGCAGACGCCCGCCCCTGGCCTGGGGCGGGCACGGCTACGGACTGCGCAACGAGGCCGGTACGCTGCGCGGCGCCCTCGGGCTCTACCCTGCCCACCGGCCGGTGGCCGGGGCACGGTACCTCGACGAGCTGCTGACGCAGCCCGCCGCCTCCTTGGGCGGCCGCCCCCTGGCAGCACTGCTGCTGGAGCACCTCTACGACCTGTACACGGAGCCCGGCCGGGCACTGCTCGACCAGTGCGGGATCACGGTGGCCAAGGTGCTGGAGGTGCGCTCCCCGGACACCGGTGCCGAGCTGCTCGTACGGCTGGCGCTGAAGGCGAACGACGTCGCCCTGGAGGAGCACGGCGTGCTCATGGATCCCGTCGTGATCCCCAGGAGCGGCACCGGGCCGGGTGCGGACGCCGGCGGAGAGCCCGTCGGCGTGCACCTGTTCGGCAGCCTGTGCCTGGAGACGGACATGATCACCCGGCGTACGGTCTTCCTGCCGCGCCGTCCCGCGCCGGGCGACCTGATGGTCTTCGCCAACACCGCCGGCTACGCCATGGACTTCCACGCCACCCGCGCCCAGCTCCAGCCCGTCGCCCGCCATGCCGCCGTCTGGCAGGACGGCGACGCCTGGCGCTGGTGCCTGGACGACCAGTACTGGCCGATCACGCTCCCGGGAGAACCGCATTGAGGTACGACAGCATCACCGAGGCCATAGGCAACACCCCGCTGGTGCGCATCGACCCGGACGTGCACGGACTGCGGAACATCGACCTGTACGCCAAGCTCGAACTGCTCAACCCCTTCGGCTCGGTCAAGGACCGGGCCGCCTGGAACATGGCGCGCCCGCAGCTGAGTGAGGCGGTCGAACACGGCAGCCAGGTCGTCGAGTTGTCCAGCGGCAACACGGCGAAGGCGCTCGCGGTCATCGCGGGCATGCACGGGCTGACCTTCAAGAGCGTCACCAACCGGATGCGAGTGCCGGAGATAAAGGACCTCCTGTTGCTGCTCGGCGCTCAGATCGAGGAACTGCCGGGCCAGAGCGAGTGTCTGGACCCGACCGCGACCGACGATCCGCTGACCCTCTTCCACCGGAACCTGTCCGCCTCCGGCAGCGCCTATCTGCACACCGACCAGTACTTCAACCCGCGCAACACCGAGGCCCATCTCACCGGCACCGGACCGGAGATCGTGAAGGATCTGGACGGCCGGGCTCCGGACTGGTTCGTCGCCTGCGTGGGCACCGCGGGCTCCTCCACGGGTGTGGCCCGCGTCCTGCGGGAGACCGATCCGGCCGTGCGGGTCCTCGGCCTGGTCGCGGCCAAGTCCGACTTCATCCCCGGCATCCGCACCATCGACGAGGTGCAGGAAGTCGGCCTGTTCGACCCTGACACGTACGACACGATGGAGTCGGTGAGCGCCGACGACGCGATCGAGGGGATGCTGGCCCTGAACCGCCGGTGCGGCATCCTGGCCGGGCCGACCGGCGGGGCCGCGTACTTCGGCGCCGTACGTCATCTGCGACAGCTCGACGCCGAGTTGACGGAACGTCAGGTCGCGGTGTTCATCGTCTGCGACCGCGTGGAGAGCTATCTGAGCTATGTGCGGCAGCGACGGCCCGACCTGCTGGGCCGGCCGCCCCGGAAGAACTCACCGGCCGACCTGTCCGACGCGGAGATACGTACGGCCCCGGCCATCGGCGTCAGCGAGGCGCAGGCGTGGATCGCCACCGACCGCCCGCTCGTCGTCGACCTGCGCAGCCCCTACGCGTACGCCGCGCTGCACATCGACGGCTCGGTCAACATCGTCGACGAACTGTTCGGGGAACTGGTCCAGGGCGGCCTGCCGTTCAGCAGACGGCAGCCGGTGCTGCTGGCGTGTCCGGTGGGCGAGCAGTCCGCCCGGTACGCGGCACTGCTGACCCGGATGGGTCACCCCGACGTCCGCAGCCTGGCCGGCGGCATCATCGCGTGGCGCGACGCGGGCGCGCCCCTGGTACGGGACTGACCGCCATGACCGCACCCACGACCCGCGACCACGGCCGCACCGACCTGGAGGACCTGCGCTCCTGGCAGCGCGAGGTCCGCGCGCAGTTCCCGATCTTCTCCGGGGAGCCCGACCCGGGCTCCCCTGAGCCTGCCTACCTGGACAGCGCGGCCACGGCACAGAAGCCGCTGGCCGTCCTGGACGCGGTGCGGACGTACCTCACCACCACCAACGCCAACGCCGGGCGGGGCACCTACACCTGGGCCAACCGGACCACCGACCTGGTCGAGCGCACCCGCGACCGGGTCAAGGAGTTCCTGGGCGACCCGCACCCGGAGCGCTCGGCCGTCCACTTCACCAGCGGTACGACCGAGGGCCTGCGCACGATCGCGCGCGACTGGCTGGCCGGCTTCCTCTCCGACGGCGACGAGATCGTCGTACCGGTCGCCGACCACCAGGCCAACATCCTCCCCTGGCTGGAGACGCAGCAGTTGCTCGCCCGCCAAGGTGTGCACGTCCGCGTCCGGCCCATGCCCTACCAGCCGGGCTCCGGAGACTACGACCACATCGCGCTCGCCGAACTGGCCGGCTCCCGGACCCGGTTCGTCGCCGCCACCCACGTGCACCACGTCTACGGCGGCGACATGAACGTGCACCGCATCCGCCGGGCGGTCGGCCCGGACGCGGTCATCTGCCTGGACGCCGCCCAGAGCGTGGGCCACCTGCCGGTGTCCGTGGCCGACCTGGACGTCGACTTCGTCGTCTTCTCCGGGCACAAGGCCCTGGCCCTGCCCGGCACCGGCGCGGTCTGGTCCCGCCAGGCACGCGGGCCGGCCTTCGCTCCCGGCGGCTGGAGCGGTACCCCGAACACCGCCGGCATCGCCTCCCTGGCGGCGGCCCTGGACTGGCTGGACGCCACCGGCCTCGACCGCGTCGAACGCTGGACGGTCGCCCTGGCGGCCCGGCTCACCGAAGGACTGCGCCACCTGGACGCCTACGAGGTGCTCGGCTGTCCGCTCAGCCTGGCCGCCGACTCCACCGTCCAACGCCGCCAGGGCATCGTCACCTTCCGCCACCGGGCCATCGACTCGGGCGACCTCGGGTTCATCCTCTTCAGCCACGGCTTCATGGTCCGGTCCGACAGCCACTGCCAGGGCAGCGCGGGCGAGAAGACCGACTCCGTGCGCGTGAGCCTGCACGCGTACAACACACCTGAGGAGATCGACCGGTTGCTGTCCGTTCTCAACGGACTCCAGTGATGCGGATGATCAATCCGAATGGACGATCCGAATGGACGATCCGGGAGAATGGAAACCGTTTTCACCTGTAGCCTCTGAGAGGCAAGGAACGACAGGTGCGAGACGGCGAGGTGGCACGACCGGATGGGGCTGAGCATGGCTACGGCCGCGCGGTGGGTGGAGCGTTGGGAACGGCAGCAGCAACGGTACGCCGTCGACCGCGAGGAACGGTTCACCGTGATCGCCGACGTCGTCGAGCACATCACCGCGGGCCGCGCGGCCCGGCCCTTCATCGCCGACCTGGGCTGCGGCCCCGGCTCGCTGGCGGCCAGACTGGCCCAGCGGCTGCCGGACGCGGACATCGTGGCCGTGGACATGGACCCCCTGCTGCTGGAGCTGGCCCGCACCCACCACGCCGACGCGGCCCGCTACGTCGACGCGGTGATCGGCGAGACCGGCTGGACCGAGGCGCTGGACCTGGACCGTCCACTGGACGCGGCCGTCACGACGACGGCACTGCACTACCTCGACACCGACACCCTCCGCCGTACGTACCGGCAGCTCGCCGCACTGCTGCGGCCCGGCGGCGTGCTCGTCAACGGCGACCATCTCCCGCAGGACCACTCCGGCCCGGCCGGCCTCACCGCCCACGTCGGACGCTTGCGGGCCGACCGGCAGCAGGCGTTCGCCCACGAGGACTGGACGTCCTGGTGGGCGGCCGTCGCGGACGACCCGGAACTGACCGACCTGCTCGCCGAGCGCCGCCGCCGGACGGCGACCGGCACCGGCAAAGGCCGCGCCCTGCCCCTCTCCGGCCACCTGAGCCTGCTGCACGAGGCCGGCTTCGGCCAGGCGGGGCCGGTGTGGCAGTACGGCGAGAGCTACGTGGTCGTGGCCGTCCGATAACGCGGGCGAGCCCGTGAAAAGCGGCTGCTGTGGGCGGCCGACCCGCCATGTCCGTCAGCCGCCGCTCCCTCCCCCGGCCTGTCCCTCAGTCCAAGCCGGCAACCTGCCGCGGAACGGGTGCCGCGCGCATCCGGTCGTGCAGCGTGCCGCCATCCGGCATTCCGGCCCGCAGCCACGCCCCGACCGCTTCGACGTCCGCTTCGGTGACGAGGGGGCCGAGACGTACGACGGCTCCCGTGGGCCTGCGGTCCGCCTCGCACGGCTGCACGGCGGCGTACACGCAGCGTCGGCGCAGGAGGCGCAGACGACGAGCGTGAAAGGGCGGTCCCGGTGGCCACGTGCGGTGTCGCGGGCTTCGCGCATGCCCTACATCGCCAGGTGGCCGCAGTCGGTGCTGCACCGAGCCGCGTTCCCGGACCGTCACATGAACTCCTCGACCACGACCGTTCCCCGGCGGCAGATCCCGGCCAGTTCGTCGACGGCCAGACGCACGGAGAGGGCGTGCTCGTGGATCTCCTCGGGGTCGGCGAGCAGGTCGACCCGCAGCCGCGCGGTCTCCACCTCGCCGAAGGCGGCACGCCGCTCCAGGCGCTGGCCATCTCGATGCCCGACTCCCGGTACGCCCCGGCCGACTGCCCGAGCTGGGCCGACTGGTCGCCGACACGGCGGCGGAGATCACCACCCGCCGCCTGGGCCGACGCCGAGGCCCAACGGCTGCCCGCGCGTGGCCGAGGCCACCCCGCCCGACCAACCCCTCCCCCCCCGGGCCGCTCCTTCCACGAACTCGCCGATGTCGACCTGCGCCGCCTGCTGTACGCGCTCCGCGAGGACACCCGGATCCAGGAATACGCCGAACAACAACTCGGCCGCCTCCTCGATCACGACACCCGACACGGCACCGACCTGCTGACGACCCTCCGCCACTACCTGGACGCCGCCGCAGCAAGACCAGCGCCGCCCGCCGCGGTCGCCTGTCCCGCGAGACGTTCTATCAACGCGTGCGTACCTTCGAGCACCTGCTCGACGGCGACCTCCAATCCGGCGACCAGCGCACCGCATTGCACGTAGCCCTGACCGCGCTGGACGTCTTCCGCGTCGGCTGAGCGGGGCCGACCTCGTATCTTCCAGACGCAGAAAAGGGTGCCGGAGCGGGCTGTCGCCCCGGCACCGTCGCGTCACTCCTCGTCGCGCAGCCGGGCCGCCAGGGAGATCAGCGGCTCGGTCTCCTCGGTGTGGCCCAAGGCGGTCAGGCGGGAGACCGCCGCGTCGAGGCGGGTGAGGGCGGGGTCGGGGCGTTCCAGGTAGATGCCCTCCACGGCGCCCGCGAGGCGGACGCACTCGGCCCACTCTCCCGCGCGGTCGTTCTCCGGCCCCGGCTCGCCGAGCAGGGCGAGGGCCTTCTCCAGGGCGGCGAGGGCGTCCTCGTACTCGCCGGCGTAGGCGTTGACCCGCCCGTGTTCGTAGGCCAGGGCCGACTCCAGGGGACGGTCGTGGGGCTCGTACTCGGCGGCGCGGGCCTCGTCGGCGATCCGGCCGGCGTCGGCGAGGAAGGCGCGGGCGTCGGCCAGGCCGTCGGCTCCCTGCTGCTGGGCCTGGAGGCGGGCGAGTTCGCGCAGGCAGTTGCTGAGCTGCTCGTAGCGCGGGGCCCGGGCATGGGCGGCGATCGCCTGGTCCGCCGCCTCCCGGGCCCGGCCGAACTCGCCGGACTCGCCGAGCAGTACGGCGGTCTCCGCGGCGATCATGGCGTGGCTCCCCGGGTCGTCGTCCCAGCCGGCCGACTCGGCCGCGAGGGCGACGAACTCCGCCGTGGCGGCCTTGAGGTCCTCCCCCGCGTGCAGCGCGCGGGCGCGGGTCAGGCGCAGCTGAGCCACGATCCGGTCGTCCAGCTCTCCGGCGGCGACGTCCGGTTCGGCCAGCAGGGAGTCGAGCAGAGCGATGCAGTCCTCGACGCGCCCCAGGTCGAGGCTGAGCTGGGCCGCGTTGCTGTAGGCGCAGAACGCGTCCGTCCGGCTGCCGCGACGCAGGTCCACCTCCGCCGAGCGCGTCAGGTGCCGCAGGGCCTCGTCGGGGCGGCCCAGGTGCATGCAGGCCTCGGCCAGGTCACCGTGGAGGCGGCTGGTGTCGACCGCGTCGGCCGGCCAGTCGGCGGCCAGTCGCAGGCCCTCGGTGAGGTCCCCGTAGGCGGTCTGGGCGTCCCGTAGGCCGAGTTGGAGCCGGCCGCGCAGGCCGAGCGTGCGGGGCAGGTGCCAGGCGGGGCCGTGCGCCTTCAGCCGGTCGACGACGGCGTCGATCTCGGTGACCGCGGTGGGCAGGTCGCCGGAGAGGGCGTAGGTGCTGGCTCGCAGCAGCAGGGCGCCGGCGATCTGCCCGACGACATCGTGCCGGGTGGCGAACGCGTGCAGCAGGTCCGCCTCGGCGAAGACCGGTGCGACGTGCTCCTCGCTCCCCGATGTCTGCAGGCGCAGGCCGAGCGCGGTCGCCCGCAGCCGCAGCAGGCGGGCCTCCTGGTACGGGACGAGGCCGGGCGTCTCCTCTTGCAGGCGGACGATGGACGCATGGGCGGCGGTGAGTGCGGCGGTCTTCGCCTCGGTCGCGTCGGCTCCACCCTGTGCGGGGATCTCGGCGGAGGCGAGCAGGGCACTGGCGCGGGCGAGCGCCGCGTGGCCCGGCAGTCCGGCGTCCTCGTACAGGCCCGCGGCCTCCTCGTAGAGGTCGGCGGCGACGGCGAACTCGTCCTTCTCGCCGGCCCGGCCCGCCTCGTCGGCCAGCAGGTCCGCGCGCAGCTGTACGAGCGGGCCCACGGCCGGGTCGTCGGGGTGGGTGTAGTCACGGGCGAGGACGAGCGTGCGCAGCCTCGCCCAGCAGGCCTGTGCGTCCGGGTGGCCCTGCTCGTCCAACGCCCGTGCCCGGGCGATGAGTTCGGGCAGCGACTCCGGGACGGCGGCGGCCGTACGGGCGGCGGGCGCGGCGACCGGGGCGGTCAAGGACACGTCGTCGAGGCTGCGGGGGCGCAGGGTCAGTTCCAGCGCGTCCAGCAGGGGAGCGCGGTCCAGGCGGGCCCTGCGGCGGTCGGTGTGGGCCGTGGTTCCGTTGCGGGCGTCGAAGCGGGCGGCGAGGTCGTCGGCGCGGCCGCGCACCTCGGCGCGCAGGCCGGCCACCGTCCAGGTGCGGCCCGCGTACCCGGCGACGGGCAGTTCGCCACGGCCGAGGAACTCGACGCGCTGGAGAAGGACCTCCGCGCCGGTGAGGAAGCCGAGCAGGTCCAGCGGCGAGTCGACCTCGTCGAACAGGCTCCGGTTCTCGGCGAGCAGTTCCAGGCCGCGTGCCTCGTTGCCGGTGAGCGCGCAGAACTCCAGGTGGCGGCCGACCTCCTGGGACATCGAGGGGTTGCGGCGGCAGCTGCGGTAGCCGGCGAGGTGCAGTTCGCGGGCCCGGTCGGCGCGGCCGGTGCGCAGGAGGGGCAACAGCGCGTGCGAGACGGAGCGAGCCGGCTCCTCCTGGCAGGATTCCTTCCCGGCAAGAACGGGCTCCCAGGTGCTCAGCGCCCGCTCGTCGTCGCCCGCCGCGAGGTGGTACAGGGCGCGCTCGCAGATCTCGCAGGCCTCGCAGTCGCTGAGCCGGGTGCGGGTGCGGCTCGCCCACAGTTCGTAGGCGAGGGTGGTGTCCTCGCCGACGTGGGCGGCGAGGACGTACGCCTGTCCGTAGTAGGGCTGGAGGCCGAGGCCGGCCTTCTCGTACCGGTCGCGCATCTCGGTGAGCCACTGGCGCAGACTGGCCAGCGGTATCTCGGGCAGCTGGCGCAGGGCGTGGGCCACCCACTTGAACCGCCAGAACAGCATGTGGCGCAGGCGCTCGTCGAAGACGTCGGGCTGCTCGTCGAAGAGGGTGAGCAGGCGGGCGAAGACGACGGGCGACTTGCGGGGTTCGGAGCCGTAGGTGTACGCCTCCTGGAGTTCGAGGAGCGCGTGGACCAGCGGGACGGGATCGGCGAACTGCTCGGAGGCGTCGACGAGTTCCTCGGCGGTGACGGTGCGGGTGCGGCCGTAGGGGCGCCGGTCGTTCTCCTTGAGCGCCTGGTACAGCTCGTCGGTGCTCTGGGGATGGGGTGCGGTGGGCATCGTCAGCTGTCCTTGCGGAGGGCGTGGGCGAGAAGGTCGAGGAAGGAGCGGTTGATGAGGCTCGATTCGGCGGGCCTCAGCGGGCGCCGGGACAGCATCGCGGCCTGCCCGTAGAGGGCTTCGGCGCTGGTGCGGGCCAGCTCTGGCTCGTCGATGGCGACGGCTGCGCGGACCAGCGGGTTGAGCTGGTTGAGGATCAGCTGGGCCCGCGGGGCCTCCTGGCGCAGGGCGCCGAGGATGTCGCCCCACACGCCGCCCTGCTGTTCACGGGCGAGCTGGGAGCGGGTGCGCTCGTGCCGGGCCTCGCGGCTGTCGACGAGGAGGGCGGGGGCGGAGGCGGGCTGGAAGGTGCGCAGCGCGACGTCGCAGTCGAAGACGGCGAGGGCGTCGCGGGCCTGGGCGAGGTACGCCGCGGCGGAGAGTTCCGTCTCCCGGTCGACGGGGTCGAGGTGGGCGGTGAGGGTGGCCGGGTCGAGGTCGGCGACGGTGGCCTCGGGCCTGATCTCGGGCAGCCGGTGGACCAGTTCGCGGTCGTAGGTGTAGCCGCCGTTGACGACGCCGAGCCCGGCGGCCGAGGCGATCGCGGCGACCTGCCGGAACTCCTCCACGCTCGACGTCACGAGCACGGTGCGGTGGGTGCGCGCGAACTCGTCGAGGGTGGTGTGCCCGTCGGTGGTCTCGAACGGCAGCCAGGGCAGCAGCATCCGCAGGATCTCGTCGTCGTGCACCGCGAGCGACTTCACGGCCAGGTGGTGGGCCTGGAGGAAGCGGGCGAGCAGGTCCGGGTCGCTGGCGGCGGCCCGGGCGATCCAGGCGCGCAGCCGCTCGGCGAGTGCGTCACGGACGGCGGCGAGGGTGTCGTCCTCGTAGAGGGACTCGCGGGACGCCGTCGGTCGCAGGCTCTCGGCGTCGACGACGCAGCGGACGAAGAACGCCCACTCGGGCAGGATCTCCTCGGCCTGTTCGGACAGCAGCATGCCCTTGACGTGCACGCGGTGGCCGTGGCGGCGCCCGGCCGGCACGGTCTCGGGCAGCACGCACGCGATGCCCTTCAGGCCCACGGCGGGCAGGTCCAGTTCGATGGTGTCCAGCGGCGTGAACCCGAACACCTCCTGGCCGTACGCGGCCAGCGCGCGGGAGCGGGCACCCGGTGTGGGGTACGTGCGCACCCAGGGTGCGGGCTCGGGGTTGACGGACGCCCCCGGACCACCCGGACCACCCGGACCGCCTCTGCCGCCTGTGCCGTCGTCGAAGGTCACCGGGTGGCGCAGCAGGGTGCCGAAGTGCCGGGCCAGCGCGTGCACCTGGGCCGGGCGGGTCCACTCGCCCGCGTCGGCGCGCGGCGTCAGCGTGACGGTGGTGCCGGGCCGGGGGCGGGCGGAGGCGGGCAGGGTGCGGACGGTGTAGCTGCCGTCGCCGCGTCCCCGCCACTCGACGGCGGGGGCGTCGGGGGTGCGGGCGGAGCGGCTCAGGACGTGGATCTCGTCCGCGACCAGGAAGCAGGAGAGCAGGCCGATCCCGAACTGGCCGATGAAGTCGCCGCGTTGCTCGGCGATGCCCTCGGCACGCTTGCTGCTGCGGCCGATCGTGGCGAGGAAGGTGTGCACGTCGGCCTCGGTGAGACCGACGCCGTCGTCCTCGACGCGTACCACCGAGCCGTCGGCGTACAGGCGGATACCGAGGGCGTCGGCGGGGGCGGCCGGATCGAGGGCGTGCCGGGCGGTGAGCGCGTCGACCGCGTTCTGCAGGAGTTCACGCAGGTAGACGCGGGGGCTGGAGTAGAGGTGGTGGGAGAGGAGGTCGACGAGGCCGCGCAGATCCACCTGGAAGGTGCGGTCGGCGCCGGCCGCGTTCGCGGCGGTGTCGGGCAGAGTCATCGGGCAGTCCGGGGTGCGAGGGGTGGCGGGCGGTATCGAGCCGGCGTGCGCTCAGGCGCGGCGGTGGCGGCGGGCGAACTGCTTCTCGGGCTCCGCGAAGTAGGTCCAGGGCCAGCTGGTGTAGGCGCCGTCCAGCGTCTGGAAGACGCGCCGGACCGTGTGGCGCTCGCCGGCCAGCGACAGGGCCATGGCGAACATGTTGAAGTCGTGCTGCCAGCCCGGGCGCCACACGTAGCCGGGGTGGAGGATGCTGTGGTCCGCCGCTTCCCTCAACTGCGCCTGGATCTCGGAGGTTTCGAGGTAGTCCCCGCGCTCCGACTCGACCCACTCCTCGATGTACGCCATGGCGATCACGCAGCCGAGGCGGTGCCCCTGTGGGGCGCGGGCCGACGCCTCCTGGGCGAACGCCAGGGCCTGGCCCGGCTCGCCGCCCCAGCGGGGCTGCAGCTGCGACAGCCACTCGAGGTGGGTCTCGAGATCCAGCGGGTCGCGGCGCAGGGCGGCGTCGCGGCGGGTCTCGTTGACGGCGGTGCCCAGCGACATGCCGCGACCGGAGGTGAGGAGGCGGCGCCACGGGGTGACCCAGTCCGGCCGCAACTCGGCGGCCTCGAGCAGCTGTTCTTCGGCGATGTGGAGCCGCTCGTGGAAGATGCGCCACTGCTCCTGCGTGACGTTCACGGCACGCTCGGCGGTGCGCGCCTCCCAGCCCCAGATGATGTGGCGCGCCCCGGATATCAGCAGGGCCGTCGCCCGGTGCTCCTTGTCCTCCTCGACGGCCCGGCCGATCCAGTCCTGCACACCGTCCACGTCGGCGAGTTCACCCAGGACCTGGTGGTCGCGGCCGAGATCGAACGGTGCCAGCGCCGCCTTGACCGCCTCCCAGTCACCTGCGCCGGCCGCCTCCACCAGCGCGAGCACCCGCGCGTCCCCGAGCGCGCGCAGCGTGTACATCCCGTTCTTCTCCCTGCGCGGGACAGGAAGGGCGTACGGATCCGCCGCCGGTCTCTCCGCTCCCCTGCCGAACAGCTTGCCGAACATGCCGCGCCCTCCCCTGGTCCCGCGTGATCGTCCGGTGCAGCATAAACGGCCCCACCGACACCACTTCCACAGGGTTTTCACCGGCACTTCACGGGCCCGGTCCCGCCCTCTCGCCTCTCCCGGCCCTCACCCACACGCCTACGTTCCGGCTCGTGATCGAACTGTTCGGCCGCGTGGTGCGCGAGCTCCGGCGCCGGCGTCCCCCACGATCCGGCCGCCGTCTTCATCCACGCAGTCGGTCCTTGCGCGACCGCACTGACCATGCAACACCACGCGATCGGACCACCGAACGCCCCGATTTCAACCTGCGCAACACTTTTCCTTTTTCACGCGCTACGGCCTTTTCAGCAGGCCTGCAAGTCGCACAAGCAGAGAATGGACGCATTCGACCGGCGCACAGAGGGGCGCACGCCCTAATACATAAATCGTGCGCCCGCGCGACGTCGGATAATACGCCGATTGCAGTGGCCTGAAGGAAACCTTCCTGCGCCGGCGGAAAGTTGAGGCACTTGCGCGGGACACGGAATCCCTGCACACTCATCAAGGTCGGTGCATTGGTCGACGCGTGGACCGGCGGGGGTGTAGATCGTCAGCACAGTTCCTTCCGTACATTTCGCCGAGAATTACCGGCATTACTGCTGGGGAACTCCCGGAGGGTCACGCGAATGGCTTGGCTCGCGCTTGGATACTTTCTTGCCTATATTCCCTACGCCATGCTCGTGAAAGCGGTGTCCAGCGGAGTTTCACCGCTGGCCGGAGAACCGGTCGAAGGTCTGGTGCTCCTGCCGGCGGCCGCCTTGGGCCAGCTCGTCGTGATGCCGTTCTTCCTGATGGCGAGCGGATGGTGGGGATACGCGGGGCAGCGTGAGATTCCCGGAGTGGGCCGCGTCCGCCTGCCGGGCAGGGAAACGCTGGTGGCGGGATTCTTCACCGCGCTCATCATCGGCACCACCACGCTGAATTTCACCTTCGCCGGTGTCTCCATCCTTCTTGTGCTGCTTCTGATGCGCGGGGGTGTGCTGATCCTTTCGCCGCTGGTCGACTCGGCGCGTAAACGGAAGGTTCCCGGTTCGGCCTGGGCTGGACTGGCTTTCAGCCTGATGGCGGTTTCGGTGGCTCTCGGTGATGTGAACAGCTACCACCTCACCCTGGCGACGGTGTTGAGCGTGCTCACCTATCTCGTGGGTTACGTGGGGCGGTTCGAGATCATGAGCCGCGTGGCAAAAACCGGAGTGAAGGAAACCGATCGTCGATATTTCGTGGAGGAGCACGCCGCCGCACCGGTTTTCCTCGTCGGGATCCTGGCGGCGGCGGCCCTGTGCGGGCAAGCGGAGTTGCGCGCCGGGTTCACCACCTTCCTCGGCACTTCGACGGCCTGGGCGGCCGTAGGTATCGGCATGGCGTACGAGGTGCTGTTCGTCTTCGGCACGCTGATCTACCTCGACCGCCGCGTGTACACCTGGTGTGTCCCGGCCAACCGGTGCGCCAGTCTGCTGTCCGGCCTGGTCGCCTCCTATGCCCTGGCCGGGCTGGCCGGGCTGCCGGTGCCGGGGAACGCTCAGCTTCTCGCGCTGGTCTTCATCGTTACCGCCATCGCGTCCTTGTCCCACCCCGCGGTGGTCTCCTGGTGGCGGGAACGCGGCACCCGCACGCGGCAGGTGCTGTTCGTCTGCGGTGGCAACACCTCCCGCTCGCCCATGGCGGAGGTCATCGCCCGCGCCCATGCCACGCAGGCGGGCGGCAGCGCGCGCGGCGTGCGCTTCACCAGCGCGGGAGTCTCCCCCGCACGGCCCGGAGCGCCGTTGGTCCCCGCCGCCCGGACCGCTCTCGCCGAGCTCGGCATACGGCGCGTACCCGGGCCCGCACACCCCCGCCGCCACCGGGCACGGCCGGTCACCGCCAGGCTGTGCCGCGACAGCTCCGTCATCTACTGCATGACGCGTTCGCACCGCGACGCCGTGGTCGCCCTGGCACCCGACGCCAAGAACCGCACCCACTGCCTGGATCCGCACGGCGACGTCCCCAACCCCGAGGGGCAGCCGCCCGAGGCCTACCGCCAGTGCGCCCACCGCATCCAGGAGTTGGTCCGCACCCGTCTGCACGAGTTCCTCGGCAGCGGTCCCGGCCCCGACGTCCGCACGGCCGGGCTCAGTTGAGGCGCGAGGGAGTGACGTACCCATGACGGTCCATGACGAGCCCGCGTATGAGGAACTGGCGAAGGAGCTGACGCAGGACCTCGTGACGTACGACGGCAGCGCGGACAGCGACCTGCCCTGTGACGGCCTGTCCCTGATCGCGTCCCGCCACTGCAAGCGCGCCTTCCTCGATCGGCCGGTCCCCCGGGACGTCCTGGCGGAGGTGCTCCTCGCCGCAGGCCAGGCGCCCTCCAGCCGCAACATCCAGCCGTGGCGGATGACGGTGGTGACCGGCGGCCCGCTGGACGCGCTGACCCGCACGCTCTGTGAGGGCTTCGACCGCGGAGAACCTCCACGGCCGGACTGCGCCAACCGGACGCCGACGCTCGACGACACCGCGGCCGAACGCGCCCGCGCGGCCCTGACCGGAGTGCTGCGCGCCAAGGGCCACGCCCCCGACGACACCTCGGCCGCCCGGGCCCACCTCCGCGACAACCTGCGCTTCTACGGCGCGCCGGCCGCCTTGGTCTGCCACGTCCCCGGCGACGCGGTACCCGGGACCTTCCTGGAAGCCGGCCTCTTCCTGCAGAACGTCATGCTCGGCCTGGTCGCCCGAGGACTCGGCAGCTGCCCGCAGTTCAGCGTCGCGGGCTACGCGGACGCGCTGCGCCGGAAGCTGGACATCGACGCCGACCGGCTCATCGTCTGCACCCTGGCCGTCGGGTACCCCGACGAGGCGGCCCCGGTGAACCGGTTCGTCCCGCAGCGGGCTCGCCTTGAGGAGTACGTTCATTGGAGCTGACCGAGGGGCGCGGCGGCCGCCCCGGTGCGGTGCGCCGGGCCCGGCTGGTGGCTGTGGCCACCGAACCCGACGACCTCAGCAACGCCCGCCTGCGCTCCCTCGACGGGGTGGCCGACTCCCTTGAGGTACGGGCCGACCTGCTCGGCGACCCCGATCCGGCCCAGCTGCGCAAGCACTTCACGGGCACTCTGACGTACTGTCTGCCCACCCGGGCGCAGGGCGGCGGCGGGGACCTCGTCCCGGCGGAGCGGTTCACGCGGCTGCTGCGCGCGGCGGACCACTACGACGTGGTCGATCTGGAGTGGCCCGACGATCCGGCGCGACCGGAGCTGCTGGCCGCCGTGCCCCCGCGGCGGCGGCGCATCTCCTGGCACAGGACCCTTCCCGCCGGGCGGGGCACCGACGGCCACGCGGCCCTGAGGGAACAGTTCGCTTCCCTGCGGGCCGTACCCGCGGCGCTGTATCTCCTCGATGTCGATGCCCGCTCCCCGGCCCCGCAGTCACAGCACGCGGGCGAGTTCGGCATCACGGCGGCTCCGTCGCTGCTGGCCGGCCTCGGGCGCGGGGACGTCACCGCGTTCGCGTCCGGACCCGCCGGTACCTGGACCCGCATCCTGGCCCCTTGGCTGGGCGCGCCCGTGGTGTTCGGCCGGGTCTCGGCGCCGGGACCGGACGGCATGCCGAGCGTCGGGCAACTGGTGACCGACTACGGGCTGCCCGAGTTGCCCCGGCTGCGCGGCCTCTTCGGCATCGCGGGCCGCAACTCAGGGCGTTCGCTGTCGCCGCGCCTGCACAACGCCGCGCTGCGTACGTTGGGCCTGCCCGCGCTGTATCTCCCGTTCCATGCGGAGGCTCTGGCGCCGTTCTGGCGGGCCGCCGTCCGCTTCGGGGAGGAGAGCGGACTGCCCGTGCGGGGGCTGACTGTGACCGCCCCCCACAAGGAGACCGCCCTTGCGCTGGCGGACATGGCGAGCCCGACGGCCCTGCAGTGCGGGGCGGCGAATCTCCTGTGGCAGGAGGAAGGGCTCTGGCGGGCCGACACCACGGACACGGTCGGGGCCCTGCAGTCGCTGGCCCGGGCCGGGATCGACCCGGCGGGCCTGCGGGCGGCGGTCGTCGGATGCGGCGGGGCCGGGCGCGCGGTCGCAGTGGCCCTGCTGAGGGCAGGGGCTCAGGTGACCCTCGTCAACCGGTGCGACGCGCGGGGCCGGGACTCCGCACGGCGCATGGGCGTCCCCTTCGTACCGCTGTCCGGGTTCAGCGCGGCCGGCTACGGCGTGCTGGTACAGGCCACGCCGCTGGTGGAGCGGCCGCCCTTTCCCGTCGCGTCGGCCGACCCCGATGCCACCGTGCTGGAGATGGCGTACCGAGACCCGCCCACCCCGCTGATGGAGGCGGCGCGCGCCCGCGGTCTGCTGGGCATCGACGGCTGGGAGGTGCTGCTCGTCGAAGTCCAGGAGCAGTTCCGGCTGCTGACGGGGCATCCGATGCCTCCCGCCGTGCTGCGCGCCCTGTGCGCCGGCCGTGCGCGGGCTCCAGCGGTCGGCCCGCCCGGACAGACCGGCCCCGGCGCCTCCCCTGGTCCGGCCGACGGCCTACGACTGGCGCCCGGCGTATGACGGCCAGGACAGCCCCCCGCGGAAGACCGCGGGGCGAACCTCCGGGAAAGGAGAGCACCTCGTGACCATCCGCTCGGCGGCCGGTGCGACACCATCGGCCGCGCCGCCCGCACCGGACGTCCCTGACATATCGGCCCTGTTGGGTGATTGGCTCAACACCGACCGCGGAGCGGTGTCCAAGGGCCCACTCCGGCTGACCGTCGCCGAGTGCGGAACGGGCTTGACCGTACGGGCCTTCGGCAGCACCCCCGCTGACGGCCGCTCCGCGGCGGGTGGGCAGCCGCGCGACTGGGGCGAGGTACCGGCGGCCGTCTACACCGCGCCCGGCGCGCCAACGGTGGCCTGGTCGTTCTCCGCCGTCTACGAACTCGGCGGGTTCCGCACGGTTCTGTCCGCCTACTACAAGACCGGCATCCTGGTGACCACCGCCTCCAGCGTGCCCCTCGACGGCGGCGGCCCCGGCCGGTGGACCCGTTCGTTCTTCCACCGGGCGGAGGAGGCCGTATGACGACGGCATCGCACACCGACCTGGCCGACCTCACCGGCGGGTGGGTCAACTTCGACACCACCGCCCTCGGCATCCGGCTCGTCGACGCCGTGGCGGACGAGGGCGGGCTCGCGCTGAGTATCGCCGAGGGCGGCCCCGGCGTCCCCGACACCCACACCGCACTCGCGGCCACGCCGCTGGTGGACGCGGGCGGCGACGGCCCGGCCGTGGGCTTCCTCGCCGAGGGGCGGCTCGGCGCCCGGACCGCCATCCTGTGCGGCTATCTCAACCGCGGCCTGCTGACCATCGACATTCACACGGCCCACCCCGACGACCAGCGGGTGCCGCCCGTGATGTACCGCGCCCACTACTACCGTCCGGGACTCGCCCAGCCGCCCGAACCACCGGAAGGGGCACCCCTCCCATGACCGCCGACCTGGTGCACGGCCCTCACCATCCACACGGTCCGGTTCTCGGAGACCATGCCGCCCTCGACCGTGCCCGGAAGCTGGCCGCCGAGACGTTCGCCGCCCGCGCGGACGACTACGACCGCAGGGCCGCCTTCCCGGCCGAGGACTTCGACGACCTCTTCGCGGCCGGGCTGCTGGCCGCCGCCGTACCCCGTGAGTACGGCGGACTGGGCTTCGGACCGCAGCAGCGCAACACGCTGCCGCTGTGGGAACTGACCACTACCCTCGCCTCGGCCGATCTGTCGCTGGCGCGCTGCTGGGAGGGGCACGCCAACTCCCTGGTCCTCATCGACGCCCTGGGAACGCCCGAGCAGAAGCGGCGCTGGTTCGCGGGCGTGGTGAGGCGCGGGGAGAAGTGGGTGGCCTGGAGCGGCGAGCCACGGGCCCCCAAGCCCGGGGAGACCAGCCGTTTCGGCACCGCGCTCACCCCGGTCGAGGGCGGCTGGACCGTACGGGGCACCAAGGCGTTCGCCACCAGCGCCACCGGCGCCCAGTGGGCCATCCTGTTCGTCGACCCGGCCGGACCCGGCGGAGCCCGCCACGCGCAACCCGCCCCGAACGGCCGGGCAGCCGCAAGCGGCAGGGCCACGGGCAGTGAACTGCTCATGCTGGCCTGCGATCTGTCGGACCCGACCGTGAGCGTCGACAGCACGTGGTGGGACCCGGTGGGCATGCGCGCGACGGTCAGCCACCTGGTGCGGTTCGACGACACGTTCATTCCCCGGGACCACCTCATCGGCGCACCCGGCAGCTATCTCAGCGGGCAGTGGCAGTCCGCGTTCGTCCCCCACTACGCCTCCAGCTTCCTGGGCGCCGCCCAGGCCGCGTGCGCCTACGGGCTGGCGTACATCAAGAAGCAGGACAAGGGGGCCGACCCGTACGTGCGGCAGCGGGCGGGCAGCATGGCGGTCAACGTGGACACCGCCCGCCTGTGGCTGCGCCATGTCGCCGCGCTGTGGGACGAGGGCCGGGTGGACGAGGCCAGGATCGCCGGCAGCAAGGCCCGGCATGTCATCGAGCACCTGGCGGAGGAGACCGTGCACCACTGCATCCGTGCCTGCGGCGCCCGCAGCCTGGTGCGCCCCAGCCCGGTGGAGCGGATCCTGCGCGACCTGACCTTCTACCAGCGCCACGACAACGACGACCACATCCTCGCCACCATCGGCCGCGCCGCACTCGGCGACGACCACGACCCGTCCTTCCACAAACCCTGAGTCGCGTGAGGAGTGGCTTCGATGCCCGTCCCGAGCCCGCCCGTGGCCTTCCCTTTCGACACCCGTGACCACGCCGAGGTGTTCGAGAGGCTGGCCCGGCTGCGTGAGAACGAACCCGCGACCCGTGTGGTCGTCGCCAGCGGCCACGAGGTGTGGCTGGTGACCCGGTACGAGGACGTACGTCAGGTGCTGCGCGACCGGCGTTTCAGTGTCACGGCCCACAGCGGTCCCGACACGCCCCGGCTGTTCACCACCCCGTTCCCGTCCGGTGTCACCCTCATCCGGGACACCGAGCCGCCGGACCACGCCCGGCTGCGGCGGCTGGTCATGCCGGAGTTCAGGGCGCGGCAGGTCCACCGGTCACTGACGGTGATCCAGAAGATCACTGACGGTCTGCTCGCCACCCTGGCCGAGGCCGGCCCGCCCGCCGACCTGGTCGCCGGCTTCGCACGCCCGCTGCCCGTGGCGGTGATCTGCGCCTGGCTGGGCGTTCCGGCCGGGGACAGCGACCGGATCCTGGCCTTGGCGGACACGATGAACGGCAAGGGCCCCCTGGAGCGGATCACGGCGGCTCAGCGGGAGATGTGCGACTACCTGGCCGCCCTGATGGACGCCCGGCGCGCGGCCCCCGGCGACGACCTGTTCAGCGCCCTCGTCACCGCTCACGACGAGCAAGGCGCGCTCTCCGACGCAGAGTTGACCGGCATCGGCGTCAGTCTGCTGTTCGCCGGCCACACGGTCGTCACCGCCGTCCTGACCTCCGCCCTGCGCACCCTGCTGCACCGGCCCGCCGATCTCGCACGGCTGCGGGACGACCCGGCGTTCGCGGAGAGCGCGGTGGAGGAACTGCTGCGGTACCACCTGGTGCTGAGGGACGGTCAGATCCGGGTGGCCACCGAGGACGTGGACATCGCCGGGGTCAGCGTCCGCGCCGGAGAGTCCGTTGTCGTCTCGATCAACTCCGCGAACCACGACCCGGAGGTCTTCCCCGACGCCGAGCGCCTCGATCTGGGCCGTGACCCCAATCCACATGTGGCCTTCGGCCACGGCATCCACCGCTGCCTCGCCTCCCACCTGGCGCGGGCCGAGCTCCGGATCGCCCTCGCGTCGCTGCTCACCCGCTTTCCCACGCTTCGGCCGGCGGCCCCCGAAGCGTCCGCCGACTGGAAGGGGCACCAGCGCATCCAGGCCATCGCCGCCCTTCCCGTCACCTGGTGAGCACCATTCCGTCTCCGGCCCACCGTGACGCCTCGCCCCGGCAGGCGTCCTACATCTCCACGAAGACCGGTCAGTTCGCCTACTTCGACTTCCAACTCGGCCGACCGGACTGGTCCGGGCGCCGGGTGCTGGACTTCGGCGGGAACGTCGGCACGTTCCTGGAGGAGGCAGCGGGACGCGTCCAGCCGTCGCTGTACTGGTGTGTGGACGTGTCGCGGCCCGCGATCGAGGAGGGACGGCGGCGCAGCCCGCGGGCCCACTGGATCTTCTACGACCGGTACAACCCGCAGTTCAATCCCGGCGGTGTCCCCGGGCTCCGACTGCCCGACCTGGACACGCGTTTCGACTACGTCCTCGCCTACTCGGTCTTCACCCACACGCCGGACGACGAGACCGTGGAACTGGTGCACGCACTGCGGTCGCTTCTGACCGAGGACGGGGTGCTCGCCTTCACCTTCATCGCCCCGGACTGGGCGCCGCGGGGTGAGGGACACGAGTCCAACGTGCGCTGGCGGCTGCGCAGCCGCTCCTTGGGGAACGCGCCGGAGCCGCTCCCGGTTCCGGCGCGCCTGGACGCCGTTGTCGAGCAGGCGCGCGAGGCGCGCTGGTGCGCGGTCGTGGACCACACCCTGCTGTTCGACGCCCGCGCCCCGGTCGGCCCGTGCGGGCGGTACGACGTGCTGTGGAGCCCGGACCACGCGAGATCGCTCTTCCCGGCCGCCGAGGTACGCCCGCCGGTCGCGCCGGAGCGGCAGCACTGCTGTCTCATCGGCCCGAAGGACTGACGGGCACGGGGCGGCACCGGGCCGTCCGGCTGGGCGTCTTCGCGCATCCCGGCGGACCTGCGCAGCCCACCCGCCCTTGGGGAGGCGGGTGGGCTGAAGGGGGCGAGGCGCGCGGTGGGGCATCAGCGCAGTGCGGTGTCGGTGTGCCAGATCGCCTCGCCGCGGTGGTAGATCACCACGTTCCCGTCCATCTGGACGACGAGCTTGGCCTCGGGTTTGCCCGCGGTGCCGGAGGTCCAGAGCTTCTGGTCGATCTGGTTGCCCTCCTTCACGGTGCAGACGAAGAGCTCACCGTCGGCGAACCTCGCCTGCGTCTTCGCACCGGCCGGGTTGGCGGTGTTCGCGGCCCAGAGAATCCTCTCGTTGCTGTTGTCGATGACCACGAGGTTGCCGTCGGGCCGGAGGAACAGCCGCACCGTGCCCGAGTCGACGGTGTCGCGCTCGGTGTTGTCGAAGCTGTTGACCGTGAAGATCGTCAAGCCCGAGACGACCATGTTGGTGTTCATCCGGCCCTCGGCCAGCTGGTCGATCACCGAGACCGACGGCGCGAAGGCGTACACCGCCCCCTCGGTCCGTACGAACTGCGCGAAGTTCAGCGCGACCGGCTCGCCGCCCTGGGGGCGCTCCCAGCGGACCACGGTCTCCTCGCCCGCCACGGGGTCGGAGCCGGTGGGGAACGGGCCCGGGTCCACGTGCTCGTGATGGGTGTCGGGGTTGGGCTTGGGGAACGTCTCGTCGTTCATCCAGTCCCGCTGGATGAACTCGAACTGCCGGAAGAGATCGGCCTGATAGCAGACGAACACCAGGCCGCGCGGCGCGTCCGGACCGTTGAGCGCCGAGGCGGACGGGTCGAACGGCAGGCCGTACGGGATGCCGCGGCGCATGATCCGGCGGTGGTTGAACTTCGTGTCCGGGTGGAACTCCCCCTCTTTGTCCCTGACGGGGAAGCCGTCGCGGGGGTTGGTCTTGCGCAGGTGGGACCAGAGCGGGGTGGTCGTCCCCTTCGGGTCGTCCCGGAACGAGATCAGGTTGTCGTTCGACGACTCCGCGTTGTACGACATGTCCGCGTGCGGACACTTCGCCACCGGAGTGCCGGAGCGCCAGCGTCCGACGAGCCGGGCCGCCAGCCATTCGGTCGTCGCCTCCGGAGGCGCGGCCTTCGCCTCCTTCAGCACCTTCAGCTGCGCGGCCACGCCGGCCCACCAGCCGGGGACGTCCTGGGCCAGTCGGCGTACCACCTGGAACGAGCCGTGCTGCGCCCACTCCGGGTAGGGCAGGGGGTGCGGGCGCTCCCGCTCCAGCCCGACGACGAACTCGCCGGGCTTGACGAGGATGGTGCCGGGATGGCCCTTCTCGTAGACCGGGTTCTTGGGATCGGGCTCGTCAAGGTGCTTGATCGCCGGCTCGCTGACGCCGTCCTTGAAGCCGAAGTGCTCCCTGCCCCGGCGGGGGCCCTCGAGGGTGGCGCCCTCCTGCTCGTAGACGGTGACGATCTTGGCGCGGGCGAGATCCTGCCGGACGTCTCCGAGGGTGGCCCGCAGTGCGTGCGGCTGGTCGGCCGCGAGGGTGAGCACCGCGTGGACCCGTCCGTCGCCGAAGTTGCCGAAGAGCCAGTTCTGCGGGGCGTTCTGACCCGCGTCGCCGAGTGCCGGCGCCCGCTTGGCCGGGCCTTCGAAGAAGGCTTTGAGCGGGCCGTCGGTGCTGTTGCTGTCGACGCCGGGCAGCGGGCTGTGGCCGGCGAGGAACGTCAGCCCTTCGAAGGTGAGGCTGATGCCGTACCACAGCGCGTTCAGGTTCTTCGGGTCGTCTCCGCCCGAATACGAGCGGGCCCGGGAGAATTCCTTGTTGAAGGTCGCCACTTGTTTGGTCGTGGCGATGAGCGGCCGCAACTGTTTCAACCACGTGCGCGCCAGCTGCTGGTCCTCGAACCGCAGGAAAAGCAGCTGCATGTGGTCTTTCTTGAACCCGGCGAGCACGTCTCCCTGAGTCTCGGCGTCCTCGCGCAGGAAAAGGTTGTGGGGGTCGGTCGTTGCTGTGGCCATGCGTGCGGTTCCTCCGGAGGATGCGGCGGAATGGTGTCGGCTCCTGCTACCCCGTCGTAATTGACCATAGGGACGCGCCTGATGGGGATACATAAAAAGCCGTAGTGTTCACCCGGTTGGCGGAGCGCACGTCTTTAACGAGCTCGTCTACCTGCCCCGATGACCCAATTCACTACCAGTTGCGCCGGCGTGACGTACCGCTGCGCAAGGAGTGAGTGACAGCTCGTATGTGTTTTCGGATGTTACAACGGATCGATTGATGGAAAGGTTGGGAATACCCCTTCAGGCGCATCCGCCGCGACCCTCGTTCGCTTTTTCCTTCCCTTTCTGCTGCCTGCTTTCCCTTCACCGCTTTCCCCCTCCCTCATGTCCTCGGACGGCTAGGAGAGCCATGTCCCCACAAAAGATTTCCGCGGCCTTTTTGGCGTGCGCACTCGTCTCTGCGGTGACCGCCACGACGGTCTTCACCGCGCCTTCCGCATACGCGCACGACGGGGCCCATCACAGCGAAGTCGCCGACGCGGACGACTCCGAAAAGGTCCATGTGACCGACCGGCAGATCAAGAAGGAGATGAGAGACGACGAGGCCGCCGTCCTGGGCGAGGCGCACGCCAAGGAGCATGCCGGCCTGCGGGCCACGGCCAAGGCCCTGGCCGAGTACCCGCAGTCGACCCGCACGGCGAGGCTCAAGGAGCTGACGAAGACCCAGGCGGAGACCAACAAGCAGTACGCGCCCGAGAAGTTCGGCCGGTTCGCGGAGTACTTCCCCTCACCGGACTACGGCGACCACATCGCCATGCTGCCCACCGGCAAGGTGCTGCTCTTCTCCTTCGAGCCGATCGAGGACAACCCCCAGAAGGAGACCGCCCCCACCGACGTCATCGGCAAGGAGAACGCCGGCCGCGCGTATCTGTGGGACCCGGCCAAGGGCACGGGACGCGACGCCTTCAAGAACGTGGCTCCGCCCATGGTGGTGATGCCCGACGGCAAGAACGAGGCGCGGCCGGCACCGTTCTTCTGTGCCGGCCACGCGTTCCTGCCCAACGGCATGCTCGGGGTGTTCGGCGGCAACCTCGGCGGCAACGGGGGCAGCGGAGCCAAGCTGTCGCTCGTCTTCGACCCCTGGACCGAGACCTGGCACCGCAACGCGGACATGTCGGTCGGCCGGTGGTATCCCGGCGTCGTGGAGGGGCCCGACGGCCGGCTGCTCATCATGTCGGGCCAGTCGGAGCTCGGCTGGGGCACCCCCACCTCCATCGTCGAGCGCTTCCCCGCCAAGTCGCACCCGGTGCCGTGGCAGAAGGGCGACGTGCCCGCGAACGTACCGGTCGACACGTTCCGTGCAAAGGCGCCCTTCACCAAGGACTATCCACAGCTGTTCACGCTGCGCGACGGCAAGGTCTACGGCCTCGGCCGGCAGCTCGACGAGCAGTACGTCTTCGACCTGAACACGGAGTCACGCGCGAAGCTGCCGGACCGGCCCAACATTCCCTGCAAGGACACGAGGGACGGCAACGGCGAGGGCTGCAACCCCGAGCGCATCTACGGCTCCGCGGTGCCGCTGCCCAACGGTTTCCAGGGCCCGGACTCGGTCCTGCTCCTCGGCGGCAACCGGGACGACGCAAACACCTACGAGCTGACCAAGGGGAAGTCCTGGAACAAACGCGAGGCCCGAGCCTTCGGCCGGGCGAACGACAGCACGCTCATGCTGCCGGACGGCAAACTGTTCACGGTCAACGGCTCCTTCCACATCCGCAACTACGGCAACGGCCTGTACAACCCGAACGCCCTGCCGAAGTACCGCCACACCGAGGCGCGCGACGAGAACGGCAGCTGGACGCTCGGCCCGGTACAGCGGCTGCCGCGCGGCTACCACTCCAACGCGGTCCTCATGCCCGACGGGCGGATCCTGGTCACCGGGGACGAGGCCCAGCAGATCGCCAACGACCCGGACATCAAGGACGACATGCACGGCAGCATCGAGATGTTCGAGCCGTGGTACCTGCACGTCGGCGACCGGCCCCAGCTGAACAGGGCCCCGGCCGGTGCGCTGCGCTACGACTCCGCCTTCACCGTGCAGACCTCCACGCCGGGACGGGTGGACAGCGCCGTCCTGGTGGCGCCGACGACCGCCACGCACTCGACGAACCCCAGCCAGCGCCACCTGAAGCTGAAGATCAACAGCCGTGACGGCAACCAGCTGAGCCTGCAGACCCCGGAAACGGCCGCCGACGCCCCGCCCGGGTGGCACATGCTGTTCCTGCTGGACAAGCGGGGCGTGCCGAGCGTCGCGAAGTGGGTGAAGCTGGAGCCCGCCCAGGGCGTTTCCCCGTCGGGCCGCGATTAACGGCTACTCACCTCGTTGAGGGGCGGCTGACCAGGGCAGATGTCCGTCAGTCGCCCTTCGCGGCGCGTGGCTGAGCGGTGGGGTCGTCCGACATCCGCCGGGCCGAGGGCGCAGGGCGTTCCTGGGCAGACCTGCTCAGCCGCACCCGCCGCATGAGTGCATCCGCCAGTGCGTAATACTCTTCCTATGAAGTCAGGCATTACGCCCTGGGGCGGGCCGACCACGGTACGGCGTGCCGTGGCGCGGGACGCCAAGCGGCTCACGCGGCTCGTGCGGGGCTCACGCGCCTACGAAGGGCAGTACGCGGCCATGGTCGCGGACTACCGGATCGGTCCCGACTACATCGAGACCCACCGTGTCTTCGTGGCCGTCGCCGCCGACGAGCACGAAAGCCGTGTCCTCGGGTTCTACTCACTCGTCCTCGCCCCGCCGGAGCTCGACCTGCTGTTCGTCGCCGACGGAGCACAGGGACGCGGCATCGGGCGGCTGCTCGTCGCGCACATGAAGTCCGAGGCCCGCACCGCCGGGCTCGACCGGGTCCGGGTGGTGTCGCACCCTCCCGCCGAGGGCTTCTACCGCAGCGTGGGCGCGGTGCACACCGGGACCGCGTCCGCGAACCCGCCCGCTGTGGCGTGGGACCGGCCCGAGCTGGAGCTCCTTATTCCGCGGGTGCCGACCTGTCCGAGTCCGGGCGAGCCCGGCTGAAGGTGGTGCGGCCCCACTGATGGGTGAGGGTGAACGACGTACCGCACTCCGCCATACGACGGGTCAGTCGCGTCATTCGAGCTTGCAGCGCACGCCGGCTGAGCGGATGCCGCGCGTCGCCGAGAAGCAGGCACAGGTCGTGGCAGCACCAGGAGTGCCTCACGGCTTGGATGAGCTCCAGGAGAATCTTCTGGGAGCCGTGCTTCACGTTCGGTCCGAGCTTCGGGAATTCATGGGTGTCGTCCGTGGCATGAAGCGGGGACAGCACTGCCAGCCAGCGACGCTCGGCGGCTATGCGGCTGGCCAGCTCCTTGGGCGAGATGCTTCGAGACAGCACGTTGGCGGCGCCGGCCCGCAGCAGGGCGACCGAGTCGGTGCCGTCGGGTACCAGGACGACGACCGCGGACAGCCTGCTGAGTACGTGAACACGCTGCGGCAGGTCAGGGACCTGGCTCAGGTCGGGCACCTCGAGAAGTGCCAGGGGGCGCGGCCGGCGCAGCAGGGAGAGGTAGGCGCCGATCGATCCCCAGGGCTGGGGGAACGTCGGCATGATGTGCTGGCTCCTCATCTCGCGCAGCAAGGCTGCTGTTGCGTCCCGCTGCATCGAGAAGACCGCGTCGACCGGGCCTGGCATTCCTGGGCCGGCCGACGATAAATCCATCGGCTCGTCAAGGGTCTGAGGGATGAGCATGACCGGAACCCGACGTAGTGCAGACAGTGCATGACCCCTCAAAGCATCGGGGTATCGCGGAGCCGCGTACAGGTGTTGCGGTGTTCATAAAGTGCTCAACCAGTGGTCATGATCACCGCTGAGGCGGCTGCCGGGCGGAGGCGTCAGCTCTCGGGTGACTGCTCGAGCATCGCGCGGGTCAGGACGTTGCCGCCGATGCCCCAGCCGCCGTCGGCGACCTCCTCGACGATGACCATGGCGTTGGCGCGGGCCCGTTCGCCGTACATCTCGACGTAGAGCTCGGTGGTGCGGGTGACGGTCTTCTCCTTCTGCTTCTCGTCGAGGGTGCCGGCAGGGACCTTGAAGTTGGCGAACGGCATGGTGGTCCTACTTTCTTGATGTGGGTCTGAGCTGGTCATTCGTAAGATCGGCGAGGCCCAGGGGTTCCGGATATGGCTGTCATGGAGTCGCCGCTGGATGGCTCAGAGAACTTGGCCGCCCGGAACCCCGCGACGACTCGACCGCTAATTGGGAGACGCGACGCGATCGCTTTGTAGGACAACGTCGGCGAGGTCGTCTGCTGGGTTGGTGTACGACGAGCTGACGGAGGTGGCTGTGCCCGAGATCTGGGCCGGAGTGGACATCGGCAAGGAACATCACCACTGCGTGGTGATCGACGCCCAGGGCAAGCGACTGCTGTCGCGCCGGATCCTGAACGACGAGGCTGAGCTGCTCCAGCTCATCGCTGACGTACTGGAGCTGTCGCGGGATGTGCTATGGGCGGTGGAACCACGGCGGGGCCGCACTCCTGCTTGGTCTGCTGGTCAGCCACGACCAGCACATCACCTACATCACCGGCCTGGCCATCCACCGTGCATCGGCCGGCTACCGGGGCCAGGCCAAGACCGACGCGAAGGACGCCTTCGTCATCGCCGACCAGGCCCGCATGCGCACCGACCTCGGTGTCCTGCGGCCCGGCGACGAGATATCGGTCGACCTGCGCACGCTGGTTACCCGCCGCACCGATCTGGTCTGCGACCGGATTCGGCAGATCAACCGCCTGCGCGCCCAACTCTTGGAAATCTTCCCTGTGTTGGAACGCTCGTTGGACCTGACGAAGAAGGGGCCGGTCCTGTTGCTGACCGGCTACCAGACCCCGGCCGCGATCCGTCGCGCCGGCGCCTCCCGGATCGCGACGTGGCTGAAGAACCGCAAGGTCCGCAACAGCGCGGCCCTGGCCCGGACCGTTGTGGAGGCCGCCGAGGCCCAGTTCACCGCACTGCCCGGCGAGAAACTCGCGGCCACCATGGTGGCCCGCCTGGCGAAGGGGGTGATGGCCCTCGGTGAGGAGATCACCGAGCTCGAAGCCCTGATAGAGGCCCGGTTTCGCGAGCACCCGCACGCCGAGGTGATTCAGAGCCTGCCTGGCATGGGCACCATGCTGAGCGCGGAGTTCCTCTCTGCGACCGGCGGCGACATGGACACCTTTGGCACCGCCGACCGCCTGGCCGGCTACGCCGGCCTCGCACCCGTCCCCCGCGACTCCGGACGCGTCAGCGGCAACCTCCACCGCCCACGCCGCTACCACCGCGGCCTGCTCCGCGCCTTCTACCTCTCGGCCTTCGCCAGCCTGCGGAACTGTCCCGCCTCGAAACAGTTCTATGAGCGCAAGCGGGCCGAGGGCAAGGGGCACAAACAGGCGCTGCTGGCACTCGCCCACCGCCGGGCCAACGTCCTGTGGGCCATGATCCGCGACGGAGCGTGCTACCAAGCCACACCACCAGTCACGGCAACGGCTTGACAACGTCATTGGGAAGTTCTCTACGCTTCAGCGGTATCGCCCGCGGTGCTCGCAGCAGGTCCCTGTTGTGCACGGTTGGTCGCGAATCCCTCGTCCTTGCCTGAGAAGGGCTTACTGCATGTCCTCGTCAGCTGTTGACGACACCACAGGCATTACGGCCGCGAAACCGGACCAGCCGGTGGGGAGAGGGATCTTCCTGTCGCTCGTGTCCGCCGGATCGCTGGGAGTTTCCGGGCCGTTCGCCAAGGCGCTCTTCGACTCGGGCTGGACAGCCGGCTCCGTGGTTCTCGTCCGTCTCGCCGGCGCCGCCCTTCTGCTGGGCGTCCTCGCCCTGGTCATGTTGCGTGGGGCGCTGTGGCGAATGGTTCGCGACGACGCACGGAGGGTGCTGCTCTACGGCCTGCTGGCGATGGCCGGCGCGCAGGCGTGCTACTTCAATGCAGTGCGTTTCCTCCCGGTCGGCGTCGCTCTCCTGTTGCAGTACGTCGCACCACTGCTCGTGGTTCTCTGGGCCTGGCTCGTCAGAGGCCAACGCCCCACCGTGATGAGCCTCATGGGCGGAGTCACCGCGCTCTTCGGTCTCACCGTGGTGGTTGAAGTGTGGTTCGGCGTCGATCTGAAATGGGAGGGGGTGGTCTGGGGGCTGATGGCCGCGGTCAGCCAGGCCGGATACTTCCTCATCTCGGACAGCGCGGACACCAGGACTCACCCGGTCGCCCTCCTTGCCGCGGGAACCGCGGTCGGGGCGCTCATCGTGGCCGTGTTGGGAGCCCTGGGGGCGCTGCCGATGACAGTCGACTTCTCTCCTGGTGGCATCCTCGTGGCCGGGCAGAACGTGAGCTGGCTGGTGCCCGCGGCCGTACTGATTCTGGTTTCCACCTTTCTGGCCTACCTCAGCGGTGTCGCCGCGATCTCCGTCCTCGGGGCGACCCGCGGCTCACTCATGGGAATCCTCGAAGTCGTCTTCGCGACATTGACAGCTTGGGCTCTGCTCAGCCAGGTACCGAACCGCTGGCAGGTCATCGGTGGCTGTCTGATCCTCGTTGGGGTCTACTGCGCACAGCTGTCGAGATCCGGACGGGGGAACCTGCGGGATCCCTTGGACTCCTCACCAAACGGCCCCGGCACCGGGGCGTGAACAGACGGGGCGTGTGCAGTTCGGAGCACCTTCCAACCCGTGTTGGTCGACTGCCCGGTTCGATTCCGGCCGCCCCGACGCTCGCCGCGTCCGCCACGCATCACGAACAGCCCTCTTCGGGTGCCACCCCGACCGGTCGCACGACAGCCTGCCGATCAGCCGCGCAAAATCAGCAGCCGACACGCTACGAAGTGGACACGTTAGGTCGTACGTGGTTGGACAGATGAGGTCGTACGGATGACATCCCGCCGGGTGGTGTAGCCGAACAAGGCACCGGAATCCGCAGGTCGGGGACGGTGGTTCCGCCGGATTGCGGGTTCGACCCGCCCCAGCGGGACGCTTCGCGGGCTGCTGCATCTGCGGAGATCGGCATGGGCCTCGTACCGGAATCCGCAGGGCCCCGGCGTTTGCCTGACTCGTTCGGTTTGATCATGTGATGCCGAGAGGGTGAGGACGCTTAGACCGACCGGCGAATGGATCACTTGAGGCGTCGGGTGGTGGGGCGGTCGTCCCAGCGGTAGCGGCTGGTCGCGCGGCGGATGAGCATGCGGAGCGTTACGAGGGCTGCGGCGAGGTAGAGGTAGAAGTCCACGGCCTTGCCGTCCCGTTCGGTGCAGCGCCGCAGCTTGCCGTAGCCGTTCATCCACGAGTGGGTGCGCTCGACGACCCACCGCTTCCCCGCTTGGATCGGGACGGGTATCCCTTTGCGGGCGATCTCGCCTGTGAAGCCGAATTCACCCAGCAGTTCGCGGGTCTTGGTGCTGTCGTAGCCGCGGTCCAGATTGACGTTCACGATGTCTGGCAGGACGCCGACTTGATCCTTCGTGGCTTGCAGGGTGGGGCCGAGCAGGGGTGAGTCGTGCCGGTTGGCGCCAGCCGAGACGATCCCCAGCGGTACCCCGGCCTCGTCGGAGGAAACCGAGCGCTTCAGTCCCTGCTTGCCGCGGTCGACCGGGGAGCGGCCGGCCTTCTCACCGCCGGAGGGAGCCTTGGTGATGCAGCCGTCCACGGAGATCTCAGCCAGTCCGAGGCCGATCATTCGGTCGTACGCCTCCAGCGCCAGGGCGTGGACCTGCTCCGATATCCCCATCTGGGCCCACTCTTTGACGCGGCGCCGGATCGTGCGGTCCGAGCACCCGGGGCTGGAGAGCCGCTCGTATCCGGAGCCGTGGACCAGGGCTTGGACGACATGTTCGAAGACGATGCGGTCGGCAATCCGGCGTCGGTGGCAGCCCAGCGGGTGGGTCGGCGCGTACTCGTCCCGTGCGGGCAGGAGAGCGGCGAACTGGTCCCACAGGGGTTCGAGCAGGCAAGATGGGACAGCAGGCACGGGCCCTCCGGTGATCACTGAGCGTAGAGAACTCCATGATCACTCAGGCCCGTGCCTGCCTTGCATCTGAGCTGTAGGCCGCCGCCCGTCCGCACCATTTGCCGGTCGGTCT
>NZ_JBWLKM010000010.1:0-215814 GCF_059026085.1 Streptomyces sp. a15
CGTGGAGCCGACCGTAAGACCCGCGCCACCCGCACCCGCCGCAAGACGAGTGCGGGGCGGGCAGGTGGCGCAACCCTGCCGCAGCAGCGGCAGACGGAAGCGAGAGACCGTCCTCAAGCCGAAGCCCTCACGCTTTGGTGATGTGACGGACCTTTCGGGCCGAAATGCCTGGAATGCTGAGAGCCGCTTAGGCTCTAAGCAACGGAGCCCGACTAGTCGCGAACGGGCTGAAGGAGCACCCTGGAATCAGGTCTTCCGGAGGTGATCGTCATGATGCACACCGCTGTGGGATGGCACATCGAGCTCGAGTTCCAGGAGGATGACTCGCACACACGGGCGGCCGCGATGGTGCGCCTGCCCGACGGCACGGAAGTACGCACGCGAGGACACGCCACCCGCCACCACACCGACGCGAATCAGCCGAGGGTGGGGGAGGAGGTCGCCGCCGCCCGCGCTTTGAACGAACTGGCCATGCAGCTGCTGACCAAGGCGCACGGCGAGATCGACCAGGCGTCCGGCCGGACCTCCCACCCGATCCACGTCTGAGCCGCGTTTGAGCCGCGTTTGAGCCGCTATGGCCCTACGACGACGCTCCGCACCGCCCTGACCAGCGCCTGCGCCCGCGGGTCGGCCGTCACGGTCTTGCGGAAGCCGTTCGTCACATAGCCGAGGGCGATGCCGGTCTCCGGGTCGGCGAAGCCGAGGGAGCCGCCGCGGCCCGGGTGGCCGAAGGAACCCGGGCCGAGGAGCGGTGACGCGCTGCCGTGCAGCATGTAGCCGAGGCCGAAGCGGGTGCTGACGACGAGGACGCGGTCGGGGCCCGCCGATTCCTCGGCCCGGGCCGCCTCCATGGTGGCCGGGTCGAAGAGACGGATGCCGTCGACCTCGCCGATCAGGGCGGCGTAGACGCGGGCGAGGCCGTCGGCGGTCGCGATGCCGTTGGTGGCGGGCAGGGCGGCCGCCCGGTACGCCGGGGCGTTCTGGTCGGGGAAGGGGGTGATCGCGGCGAAGGCGCGGCGGGTGAGGGAGTCCGGGTCGGCGTAGGCCTCGGTGACCGCGCGCTTCGGGCGCACGCGCAGGGCGGCCCCGGTGGCGGGCTCCGGTGTCTCGAGGCGGCCCACCCGGCCCGTCCGGCCGGCGGCTTCCTCGGCTTCCGGCAGGCCCAGCCACAGGTCGGCGCCCAGCGGACCGGCGATCTGCGCCGCGATCCACTCGCCGGCCCACCGGCCGGTCACGCGCCGCACCAGTTCGTCCAGCATCCAGCCGTACGTCAGCGCGTGGTAGCCGTGGCCGGTGCCGGGCTCCCAGACGGGGGCCTGGGCGGCGACCGCCTCGGCGCCGCGCGCCGGGTTCAGCGCCTCCTCGGGCGTGAGCGGACGGTCCAGGACCGGGAGGCCGGCACGGTGGTTCAGTACGTGCCTGACCCGTACCCGTTCCTTGCCGCGCGCCTTGAACTCGGGCCAGTACTCGCCCACGGGCGCGTCCAGGTCGAGCAGCCCGCGCTGGTGCAGCAGCAGCGGTACGGCGGCGGCGACGCCCTTGGTCGCCGAGCGCACGATCTGCGCGGTGCCGCGCCGCCAGGGCTCGGTGCCGTCGACGTCCCTGGTACCGGCCCACAGGTCGACGACCCGGTGCCCGTCCCGGTAGACGGCCAGGGCCGCGCCCCGGTCCCCGAGCGTCTCGAAGTTCCGTACGAACGCTTCCCTGACCGGCTCGAAGCCCTCGGCGACTGTGCCGTTCACGTCCACGTGCGTACTCCTCGTCTCGCCGGGTGCGTCTCGCCGGGTTCGTCTCGCTCCGGGGTCTCCCCCTCCCCTCAGCCAAGCAGGATCGTCACGTCGATGTTCCCGCGGGTCGCGTTCGAGTACGGGCAGACCTCGTGCGCCGCGTCCACCAGCTTCGCCGCGATGTCCGCGTCGAGGACCGGGAGCGAGACGCTGAGGGCGACCGCGAGGCCGTAGCCGCGCTGCTTGTTGGGGCCGAGGCCGACCTTCGCGGCGACCGTGGAGCCGGTCAGGTCGTAGCCCGACCGGCGGCCGACCAGCACCAGCGCGTTGTGGAAGCAGGAGCTGTAGCCGGCCGCGAACAGCTGCTCCGGGTTGGTGCCGTTGCCGTCCCCGCCGAGTTCCGGCGGCATCGCGACCTTCAGCTCGATCTGCCCGTCCTGACTGGTGACATAGCCGTCCCTGCCGCCGTGCGCGGTGGCCTCGGCGACGTACACGATCTTCGTCGGACGGGTGTCGACGGAGACGGCGGTGCTTTCGACGGTCTCTTCGATCACGGCAGAACCTCCCCCAGCAAGTACATCGTGCACAAGGTACCGGCCAGTAGCAGTGCCTTCCGCGACCGGGGGCGGCAACCGCGGGTAACGCGATGTCAGCGGGGTGAGGTCAGGGACGATGTCAGCGGGCGCGCGCCGCCGCGGCCTCCGCCCGGTCCGCGAGCCGCCACAACTCCTCGCGCAACCGCGCGCCCTCCGCGCCCTCCAGCTCCGTCGCCGTGAGCAGGGCGCCGGGTACGCGCGCCGCGCGCTCCTTGAGTTCCTCGCCGCGTCCCGTGCACGCGATCAGCACCGAGCGCTCGTCGCTCTCCGAGCGCTCCCGGCGCACGAGCCCCGCGCTCTCCAGCCGTTTGAGCAACGGCGACACCGTGCCGTAGTCCAGGCGCAGCGCGCCCGCGAGTTCCTTGACCGTGATCTCGCCGCGCTCCCACAGCACCAGCAGCACGAGGTACTGCGGGTAGGTGAGGCCGAGGTCCTCCAGGAGCGGCCGGTACGCGGCCGTCACCGCGCGCTGGGCGGCGTACAGCGCGAAGCACAGCTGGTCGTCCAGCAGCAGCGAGCCCTCGACACCGGCGTCCTCTTGGTTCGTCACGCGCCCATTGTCAGGGACGGCTCTCGATCGCCGGCACCGAACGCGGATCGAAACCGAACGGCAGCTCCAGCCGGTGCGCGCGCATCAGCGCGTCGTCGGCGAGGAGCTCGGCCGTCTTCCCGTCGGCGGCGATGGTGCCGTCGCTCAGGATCAGGGAGCGTGGGCACAGTTCCAGGGCGTAGGGCAGGTCGTGGGTGACCATGAGGACGGTCACGTCCAACGACCGCAGGATGTCGGCCAGTTCGCGGCGGGAGGCGGGGTCGAGGTTGGATGAGGGCTCGTCGAGGACGAGGATCTCCGGCTCCATCGCCAGCACGGTCGCGACCGCCACCCGGCGCCGCTGCCCGAAGGAGAGGTGGTGCGGGGGCCGCTCGGCGAAGTCCTGCATGCCGACCCGCCGCAGCGCCACCAGCACCCGTTCCTCCAGCTCCGGCCCCTTCAGCCCGGCCGCCGCCGGACCGAACGCCACGTCCTCGCGCACGGTCGGCATGAAGAGCTGGTCGTCCGGGTCCTGGAAGACGATGCCGACCTTGCGCCGGATCTCGGCCATGTGCTGCCTGCCGACGGGCAGCCCGGCGACCCGCACCGTGCCGGTGCCGCCGCTCAGGATGCCGTTGAGGTGCAGCACCAGGGTCGTCTTGCCGGCGCCGTTCGGCCCGAGCAGCGCGACCCGTTCGCCGCGCGCGATGGAGAAGTCCACGCCGAACAGCGCCTGGTGTCCGTCGGGATAGGCGAAGGCGAGGCCCGAGACCTCGAGAGAAGCGGTCACAGCGTCCATCCCAGCAGACATACGACGAGAGCGGCGAACGGGAGGGCCAGCGCGTACGACCACTGCGCCCGGGACGCGGTCACCTCGTCGATGACCGGCATCGAGCCGGCGTACCCGCGGCTGATCATGGCGAGGTGCACGCGCTCGCCGCGTTCGTAGGAGCGGATGAAGAGGGCGCCGGCGGACTTGGCGAGCACGCCCCAGTGCTTGACGCCGCTCGCCTCGAAGCCCCGCGACTCCCGGGCGATCCGCATCCGCCGCATCTCGTCCGCGATGACGTCGCCGTACCGGATCATGAAGGAGGCGATCTGCACGAGCAGCGGCGGGAGTCTGAGCCGTTGCAGGCCGAGGAGCAGTTCGCGCAGTTCCGTCGTCGAAGCCAGCAGCACCGATGCGGCGACGCCCAGGGTGCCCTTGGCGAGCACGTTCCAGGCGCCCCACAGGCCGCTCACGCTCAGCTGGAGGCCCAGCACCTCGACCCGCTCGCCCTCCGCCACGAACGGCATCAGCACCGCGAAGGCGACGAACGGGACCTCGATCAGCAGCCGCTTGAGCAGGAAACCGGCGGGCACGCGGGCCGCGTACGCGACACACGCCAGCAGGACGGCGTACAGGCCGAACGCCCACATCGCTTCCCGCGGGGTCGACACCACGACCACCACGAAGGCGAAGGTCGCCGCGAGTTTGGTGTGCGGCGGCAGGCCGTGCACGGGGGAGTGCCCGTGCCGGTAGAGCCTGTGCGCGTGCCCGGCGCCCACGTCAGACGCCCGTGCTCACGGGAGAGGTGTCGTCGGTACGGCGCCTGCGCACCGCCCAGAAGACCGCGCTGCCCGCGACGACCGTGACACCCACGCCGATGACGCCCGCCAGCCCCCCGGACAGGCGGGCGTCATCGACATCCTTGACGCCGTAGTCGGCGAGCGGGGAGTCCGCGTTCGCGTGCTCCTCGGCCTTCGCGTCGATGCCCTTGTCGGCGGCGACCTTCTCCAGGCCGTCGGGGTTCGCGGAGGCGTAGAAGCTGACGAACCCGGCGAGGACGAGGGAGGTGACCAGGCCGGCCGCCCACACCTTGCGGTGGGACCGGGCGGCGACAGGCACCGGTTCGGCGTCCGGTACGTCGACCAGCTCGCCGTTGACCCGCAGCTTCAGCTTCTGCTGGAGGCCGCGGGCGCCGTACACGAGGTCCGGGCGGACGGCGATGACGGCGCCGACGGTCAGAGCGGTGATCGCGGCCTCGCCGATGCCGATGAGGATGTGCACGCCGACCATGGCGGTGGCGACCTTGCCGATGGAGACGTCGGTGGTGCCGCCGAGCCAGTAGAGGAAGGTGAAGGCGAGGGCCGCGGTCGGCACGGAGACCAGGGCGGCGACGAAGGAGGCGACGGTGATGGAACGCCGCTTGCGGGGCAGCACCTTCACGAGTCCGCGGAACAGGACGTAGGCCACGACCGTCGTGACGACGCCCATGACCGTGATGTTCACGCCGAGCGCGGTGAGGCCGCCGTCCGCGAACAGGATTCCCTGCATGAGCAGGACCACGGCGATGCACAGGACCCCTGTGTAGGGGCCGACGAGTATCGCCGCGAGGGCGCCGCCGAGCAGATGTCCGCTGGTCCCCGCGGCGACGGGGAAGTTCAGCATCTGCACGGCGAAGATAAACGCAGCCACCAGGCCGGCCAGCGGCGCGGTGCGTTCGTCCAGTTCGCGGCGGGCTCCGCGCAGGCTCACCGCGACGGCGGCCGCGGCGACCGCTCCGGTCGCTACGGATATGGGGGCGTCGATGAATCCGTCAGGCACATGCACCGTTCGATGATAGTGGCTTGTTGCGAACGGCTTGCAAGAGAGACGCAGAACGAACAGCCAGGAGCGGTCACGAGCAAGCTGTACGGCTCCAGGGGCGGAATCCGGGAAATATGCGACGCTGGAGGGGGAGTGGATGCACAGCTTCCGCACAGGTTACACAGCGTGAGAGGCCCGTCACGATGTCTGTAGTCGAACAGTACGCGCGAGCCCACATCGTTTCGGACGCGGACATCGTGGAGGACGAGGCGGTCCCGGTGATCCTGCGCTACGACCCCGAGACCGACCCGCGCTCGGTCAGGGTCGGGCTTCCCAGCACCCACGACGAGTGGACCTTCTCGCGCTCGCTCCTCGAACAGGGCCTGCGGGCACCGGTCGGCAGCGGAGAGGTCCGCGTGTGGCCGTGCGGGCGGGTGCAGGCCGTGGTCGAGTTCCACTCCGCGCAGGGTGTCTCGGTGGTGCAGTTCGAGACGAAGGCGCTGCTCAGGTTCCTGCGGCGGACGTACCTGGCCACGCCCGTGGGACGCGGCGAGTCAGCCGCCCAGCTTCAGCAGTGACGCCACGATCGGGCCGGCCGTCTCGCCGCCGTGTCCGCCCTGCTGCACCACGCCCGCGGCCGCCAGGTCGCCCCGGTACGCGGTGAACCAGCCGTTCGGCTTCTTCTGGCCGTCGACCTCCGCCGAGCCGGTCTTCGCGCCGACGTTCCCGGTGACCCCGGACATCGCCTCGGCCGCCGTACCGTAGGCCGCCGTGTACGCCATCAGCTCCCGCAGCTGGGACAGGGTGCCCGCGGACAGCGTGCGCGAGGCCTTCGCCAGCGTGCGGTCGTCGACCGTCGGGGACACCAGGTAGGGCTGCTTGAAGCTGCCGGACTCGATGGTCGCCGACACCGACGCCATGTTCAGCGGATTCATCCGGACCCCGCCCTGCCCGATGAGCGAGGCCGCCATCTGGGCCGCGCTCTGCACCGGCACCGAGCCGTCGAAGGACGACACGCCGATCGCCCAGTTGTTGAGCCCCAGGCCGAACACCTGTTGGGCCTGCTTGGTCAGGTCGTCGTTCTCCAGATCGGGCGCCTGGCTGATGAAGGCCGTGTTGCAGGAGCGGGCGAAGCTCGCCTTGAAGGTGCCGTCCTTGATCTCGAACTTGTCGTCGTTCTGGAACTTCCAGCCGCCGTACGTGAAGTACTTCGGGCACGGATGCGGCTTGTCCGCCGACGCCAGGCCCTTGTCGATCAGCAGCGTGGAGGTGATGACCTTCATCGTGGAGCCCGGGGCGAGGGAGCCCTGGAAGGCGGTGTTGAAGCCGTGGGAGGCGTTCGCGACGGCGAGGATCTCGCCGGTGGAGGGGCGCATGACGACGACCGACGACCGCGCCTTCTTGGCCACCTGAGTCTCCGCAGCCGCCTGGAGCCTGGGGCTCAGGGTCGTCTTCACGGTGCCCGGCGTGCCCTTGCTCAGCTCGAGCAGGGTCTTGTCGGATGCCTTCGACGATTTCGCGGACTTGGCGCGGACGACCCGCAGCTCGATGCCCGCCTTGCCGCCGGCCGTCTTGCCGTACTTCTCGCGCAGCCCGTCGAGGACCAGGCCCAGCGACGGGTACTTCGCCGCGGTCAGCTCGCCCCCGTCCCGGTCGACCGCCTTGATCGGCGGGGTCCCGGACTCGCCGGTGACCAGGGTGTCGCCGTCCTGGAGGTCGGGGTGGAGGACGGCGGAGTGCCAGTCGACGACGGGCTTTCCGTCGGTGGTGCCGCGGACAACCGTCAGCGCGCTGTCGTACGTCAGCGGCTTCTCGACGCCCTTGTACGACACCGTGCCCTTCACGGAGAAGGGCACCTTGTCGCCGGTGCGGGCGCCCGGGGTGAGCGTGACGCCCTTGATGTGGGCGTCCTTGGTGTAGCCGGTCAGCGAGGTGGTGGCCGACTTCGCGTCGTCCGTGGCGGCGGCCGCCGCGGCCACCTTGCCCTGCTGCCAGGCCGTGAGGAAGGTCTGCGCGGCGGTGGTGACCTCGGTCGCCGAGAGGGGGCCGGACGGGATGTCCTTCGCCTTCTCGCCGGCGGACGTCGTCTGCGTCCGGTCGTCGGCCGCCGCCCCGCCGCCGTACAGCGCGTAGACGCCGAAGCCGGCGCCGCCGACGACCACGGCGATCATCCCGCCGATCACGGCGGGCTTGGTCTTCCGTCGTCGCTCGGCGACGCGCCTTCTGTTACCCACAGCTTTCGATCCTCCGCACGATCCCCAGGGTCCCCGTTGCCCTCATTCCACCTCAACGACGACACCACCCTAGGGTCCCGTGCTGTGCGGGTGACTTCAGCCGGCAGCTCGTAGCACAGCTGCGACAATCGGGCCCGCCGCGTCGCCGCCGTGTCCCCCCTGCTGGGTCATGGCCGCTGCCGCCACGTCGTTGCGGAAGCCGGTGAACCAGCTGTCGGACACGGCCTGCCCGTCGACCTCTGCGGAGCCGGTCTTCGCGCCGATGTCCCCGCCGAGCCCCGACATCGCCTCCTGGGCGGTGCCCTGGGTCGCGGTGAGCCGCATCATCTGCTTCAGCTGGGAGGCCGTGTTGTACGGCAGTCCCTTGGCGGTGGCCAGTTGGCGGTCGTCGAGCTTGGGCGAGACCAGGTAGGGCTGGCGGAAGTCGCCGGTGATGGCGGTGGCCGTCACGGAGGCCATGTTCAGCGGGTTCATCTGGACCTGGCCCTGCCCGATCGCGTTGGCCGCGCGGTCCGGGCCGCCGGAGGCGGGGACGCTGCCGTCGAAGGAGACGATGCCGGTCTTCCAGTCCAGGCCGATGCCGAAGCGGGTCTGGGCCTCCGTGGTCAGCGACTCGTCGGTGAGCGGATTCTCGTCGATGAGTTTGATGAAGGCGGTGTTGCAGGACCGCATGAAGCTGTTGGCGAGCGTGGCGTTCAGGTTGGGCTTCATGCCCGTCAGGTTCTTGAAGGTCTGGCTCTGCCACACGGCGGTGTTCTCACAGGGCGCCGGGCCGTTCATCGAGGTCACGCCGTTGTCTATGAGCATCGCGGCAGTGATGATCTTCATCGTGGAGCCGGGCGCGGCCGTGCCCTCGAACGCCGCGTTGAAGGCGTCCTTGCGGTTGTTCGCCACCGCCAGCACCTCACCCGTGCTGGGCTTGACGGCGACGACCGACGACTGGGCGTACTGCTTGACCGCCTTCTCCGCCGCGGCCTGCGCGGTCGCGCTGAGCGTGGTCTCCAGCTTGCCCGCCCTGCCCTTGGCGAGGGTCACCAGCGGGGTGTCGGCGGCGCCCCCTTCCGGGTGCCGGATCACCAGCTCGATGCCCGGGGTGCCGCCGGCCTTGTCGCCGTACTTGCCGCGCAGCGCGTCCAGGACCGGCCCGAGGGAGGGGTACTTCTCCTCCGTCAGCACGGTCCCGTTGCGGTCGACGGCCTCGATCGGCGGGCTCGCCGCCTCCCCGGTGACCAGGGTGTCGTCCCGCTGCAGTTCGGGATGGATCACGGACGGCTGCCAGTCGACCAGCGCCCGCCCGGTGGTGACCCCGCGCACGACGGTCAGCTCGCTCTTGTACGTCAGCGGCTTCGACTTCCCGTCGTACGACACCTTCGCCTTCACGGTGTACGGAACGGTCGCACCGGACGCCGTACCGGGAGTGATCTTCACGTCACCGATGTGGGCGGCCGCGCCGTACGCCGTCAGCAGCGGCTCGGCCGCCGTGTCGTTGTTCGTGTACGCCGCCGCGTCCGCGGCGTCGCCCTTCTCCCAGGCCGCGAAGAACTTGGCGGTCGTCTCCTTGACCTCGTCCGCGCTCGGCGGCCCGCTCTTGACCGGTGCCGGCCCGGCGGCCGTGCCCGTCCCGCCGCCCCCGTCCTCGTTCAGCGCGGACACGAAGTTGTACGCCCCGTACCCGGCGCCGCCGACCATCACGGCAAACACACCACCGACGACGGCGGTCTTTACCCCCTTGCCCATTACGGCGCTTCCCCTCCCCCTTGTGCCTTCCACGCATCTTCTGAACGCGTTCAGAAAGGCTGCCAACGGGTCGCACTCTATGCGGAAGGTGTGGCTGCTGTAACGGATGTTTCCCTTTTGTTGAGCGAATGTGGCGAGGTCTGTGACTAAGTACTCCGGCTGCTCACGGGCCGGCTAGACCCATGTGTCCAGCCACATCCGCGACCGCCACTCGTCTATCGGGATGGCGGTGCCGGTGTACAGGGGCCAGAAGTAGATGAAGTTCCAGGCGATCAGCAGGACCAGGACGCCCGCACCCGTGGCGCCCGCCACCCGGCGGGTGTCGCTGGAGCCCGGCGGGCCGATGATCGCGCCGAGGAGCATGGCGACGGCCAGGCAGAGGAACGGGACGAAGACGATCGTGTAGAAGAAGAAGATCGTGCGGTCCTGGTAGAGGAACCAGGGCAGGTAACCGGCCGCGATACCGCAGGCGATCGCGCCGGCCCGCCAGTCGCGGCGGAAGAACCAGCGCCACAGGACGTACAGGATCGCGAAGCAGGCCACCCACCACAGCAGCGGTGTGCCGATGGCGAGGACCTCGCGGGCGCACTTCTCGCCGGCGTCCGTGGGGCAGCCGTCCTTGCCGGGGGCGGGGGACTCGTAGAAGTACGAGACCGGGCGGCCGGAGACGATCCAGCTCCACGGGTTGGACTGGTAGGTGTGCGGCGAGGAGAGGTTGATGTTGAACTTGTAGACCTCGTGCTCGTAGTGCCACAGGCTGCGCCACCAGTCGGGGAAGAGCCAGGTCCAGCTGCCGCCCTTGCCGTCGGTCGCGGCCCAGTTGCGGTAGTAGCCGCCGCTGCCGTTGGCGGGGGAGAGGATCCAGCCCAGCCAGGACAGGACGTACGTGGCGATCGCGACCGGCACGGTGGCCAGGAACGCGAAGCCGACGTCGCGCCTGAGCACCGCCGCGTACGGGCGGCCCGCGCCCGCGACCTTGCGGGAGCCGACGTCCCACAGCACGGCCAGCACGCAGAAGAAGACCAGGACGTACAGGCCGTTCCACTTCGTGCCGATCGCCAGGCCCATCATCAGACCCGCCAGCCAGCGCCAGGGGCGCCACCCGAAGCGGGTGGTCTCCGCGATGTGCGCGTCGGGGCGGACCCGGCCGTCGGCGTCGGCCGGAAGGGCGGCGGCGAGTTTCTCGCGCGCCCGGTCGCGGTCGATCAGCAGACAGCCGAACGCGGCCAGCACGAAGAACATCAGCACACCGTCGAGCAGCGAGGTGCGGGCCATCACGAACGCCAGGCCGTCCACCGCCATCAGCGCGCCGGCCAGACAGCCGAGGAACGTCGAGCGGAACAGACGGCGGCCGATCCGGCACAGCATCAGGATCGCCAGGGTGCCGAGCAGGGCGGTCATGAACCGCCAGCCGAAGGGGTTGAACCCGAAGATCAGCTCCCCGAGCCCGATGACGTACTTGCCGACCGGCGGGTGCACGACGTAGGCCGCGTCCGTCGGGATCGGGACGTTCCCGTTGTTCGACAGGATCAGGTCGTTGACGTTCTTGTCCCAGTTGACCTCGTACCCGCGGTGCACGAGCGCCCACGCGTCCTTCGCGTAGTACGTCTCGTCGAATATCACCGCCTTCGGGCTGCCCAGGTTCCAGAACCGGATGACGCCCGCGAACAGCGTCACCAGCAGTGGACCGCCCCACGCCGACCAGCGGCCGATCCGCCCGGCGAACTCCTTCGACACCCCGAGGACCTGCCACAGCCGAGGGCTGGGCTCGACGTACGGCGGCACCAGGCGGTCGCGTACGTCGCCTCTGGGCGCCGCCGCATAGCCGAAACGGCGCAGCCGCTGCTGCCACGACGGCCGCTGGTCCTGAAGGGCCTGCTCCTGCCGGGTGTCCATGGAGGACGCGGTACTGGTCACCGCGCCATCGTAGGGAACGGCGCTGTGTGAGTCCCGTGCTTGGGCCCCTGCGAGGATGGAAACGTGACAGTTGCGCCCGGAACCCTGGTCCTTGCCGGTACTCCCATCGGCGACATCTCCGATGCCCCGCCCCGTCTTGCCGAGGAGCTGGCCGGGGCCGACGTCGTCGCCGCGGAGGACACGCGGCGCCTGCGCCGGCTGACGCAGGCGCTGGGGGTGACGCCCAAGGGGAGGGTTCTTTCGTACTTCGAGGGCAACGAGGCCGCCCGTACGCCGGAGCTGGTCGAGGAGTTGGTGAAGGGCGCGCGTGTGTTGCTCGTCACGGACGCCGGGATGCCCTCGGTCTCCGACCCCGGGTACCGGCTCGTGGCCGCCGCCGTCGAGAAGGACATCCGGGTCACTGCCGTACCCGGACCGTCCGCCGTGCTCACCGCGCTCGCGCTGTCCGGGCTGCCCGTCGACCGCTTCTGCTTCGAGGGGTTCCTGCCGCGGAAGGCCGGCGAACGGCTGTCCCGGCTGCGGGAGGTCGCCGAGGAGCGGCGCACCCTCGTCTACTTCGAGGCCCCGCACCGGCTCGACGACACCCTCGCCGCGATGGCCGAGGTGTTCGGCACCGACCGGCGGGCCGCCGTCTGCCGGGAGCTGACCAAGACGTACGAGGAGGTCAGGCGCGGCGGGCTGGGCGAGCTGGCCGCGTGGGCGGCTCAGGGCGTACGCGGGGAGATCACCGTCGTGGTGGAGGGGGCGCCGGAGCGCGGCCCCGAGGAACTCGACGCCGCGGAGCTGGTGCGGCGGGTGCGGGTGCGCGAGGAGGCGGGGGAGCGGCGCAAGGAGGCCATCGCCGCGGTGGCCGCCGACGCGGGGCTGCCCAAGCGGCAGGTGTTCGACGCGGTGGTGGCGGCGAAGAACGCGGGGGCGTGATCGCCTTGGACGGGGGCGTGAACGCCTTGGACCGGGGGGCGTGAAACTCCTTCTGAGCAGGGCGTATCTCCGCTGAGCGGGCGCCCCGGTGGTGCGCCCCATGGGTGCGTAAAGAGTCAGCTCAAAAGGCAAAGCCGGGAGCGGGTCAACGGGGCAGTAGGGCAAGGGACGCCCAAATCGCCGCCAACAGTCGACAGGTCTGCTGCCTTCATGCCCGCCGAGGCGTCCACTGGGTTGAAGAGGACGTACCCGTCCCAGTCGTCCCCAGCGGACACCAGGAGCTGGCATGAGTGAGATCGCAGGGCAGACGCAGAACGGCCTCCGCGCCGGCGCGACCGCCGTCGTCCACGAGTCGTATTCCTTCGCCTGCATGCGCTGCGGGCACGGGTGGGAGCAGTCGTACGAGATAGAGCACCACGTGGACGCCGACGACCACGAGTTCGTGCTCTACGTGGCGGACGGCCAGGTGGTGCCCTCCCCGCTCTCCCGGCCCACGTGCACCAACTGCGACAACCACGTCGTACGGATCATGCGGCCGGGCCGGGTCGCCTCGGCCCGCGACGCGGCGCACCGGCAGCACCGCATGCCGCCCGCCGGACCGGTGGAGGCGCCGGTGGGCGAAGGTGAGCAGCGCGAAGGTGAGCAGCAAAGGGAGCAGGGGGAGGGCCATCACTGGCACCTGTCCGATCTCCTGCACCCGTTCCAGCGCAGGGCGAGCTGAGCTGATCGCCGGCCGAGGCCGCGTGCCCCTTTCGTAGGATCGGGGCATGCCTTCGAACGCCGCCGACAAGAACGCCGCCCCGCCGCTCCCGGAACCCCTCCGGGTGCCGGTCGCCGACTCCCACACCCACCTCGACATGCAGTCGGGGACCGTGGAGGAGGGGCTCGCGAAAGCCGCGTCGGTGGGCGTGACCACGGTCGTGCAGGTCGGCTGCGACGTGGCCGGCTCCCGGTGGGCGGCCGAGACGGCCGCGCGGTACGACGCCGTCCACGCGACCGTCGCCCTGCACCCCAACGAGGCCCCGCGGATCGTCCACGGTGACCCTGACGGCTGGTCCCGGCAGGGCGCGCGCACGCCGGGCGGAGACGCGGGCCTCGACGAGGCGCTCGTCGAGATCGACCGGCTGGCCGGGCTGGAGCAGGTCAAGGGCGTCGGCGAGACGGGCCTCGACTACTTCCGCACCGGGCCGGAGGGCAAGGAAGCGCAGGAGAGGTCGTTCCGCGCCCACATCGAGATCGCCAAGCGGCACGGCAAGGCCCTGGTCATCCACGACCGCGACGCCCACGCCGACGTGCTGCGCGTGCTGAAGGAAGAGGGCGCCCCCGAACGCACCGTCTTCCACTGCTACTCGGGCGACGCCGAGATGGCCGAGATCTGCGCCGCCGCCGGGTACTTCATGTCCTTCGCCGGCAACGTCACCTTCAAGAACGCCCAGAACCTGCGGGACGCCGTGGCCGTGGCCCCGCCGGAGCTGCTCCTGGTGGAGACCGACGCGCCGTTCCTGACGCCGGTGCCGTACCGCGGACGGCCCAACGCCCCGTATCTCATTCCGGTCACGGTGCGCGCGCTGGCCGCCGTGCGCGGCATGGACGAGGACGCGCTGGCGTCGGCACTCGCCGCCAACACGGCACGCGCGTTCGGCTACTGAGCCGCGACCGTTCCGTTACCGACCCGTCCGAACGCAACTCTGGGTAGCCGCATCGCTTTGGAGAGTGACAGTCGCTCCGCTAGGTTCTGGGGGCCCGATCCGGACCCCTCTGGACCCCTCCGGCCCCTGGAGCGTGTCGGCGTGAGCAACTCGCACTACCAGACGTACGAGACGTACGGCCCGAGCGAGCCGTACACCGACGTGCACAGCGCGCAGACGCTGGCCTATGGCGTGTACGTGGCGCCGACGTCGTACGACGACTTGTATCCGCCGGCCGACGACATGTCCCCGCGCGCTGACGACACGTACGCGCCCGCCTACGAGGCGCGCGAGCCCGGACCGCCGCGGCACAGCGTGCCGGAGCCCGTGCCGGAGCCCGTGGCGGAGGACGGTGGGAACGCGCGGGCCGCGCGCCGGCGCAGGGCCCGGTACGCCGAGCGCTCGGACGGGACCATGCGCCGACTGCTGCCGCAGGCGCTGGTCGTCGCGTTCCTCGCGGGCGGCACCACCGCGTTCGTCGCCAAGGACAAGGCGATCGAGCTCAGCGTCGACGGCACGCCGCGCACCCTGCACACCTTCGCGGACGACGTCACCGAACTGCTCGCCGAGGAAGGCGTGCGGGTCGGCGCGCACGACGTGGTCGCGCCCGCCCCCGACGAGGAACTGGACAGCGGCGACGAGGTCGCGGTGCGCTACGGGCGTCCCGTCCGGCTCACGCTCGACGGGCACCGGCGCGAGGTGTGGACGACGGCGCGCACGGTGGAGGGGGCGCTTCAGCAGATGGGGGTGCGTGCGGAGGGCGCGTATCTGTCCGCCTCGCGCTCCCGGCGCATCGGGCGCGAGGGGCTCGCGCTGGACGTGCGTACCGAGCGGGCCGTGACGGTCATGGCGGACGGCCGGGCGCGCACGATCCGCACCAACGCGGCGACCGTGCGCGAGGTCGTCGAGGAGGCCGGGGTCACCCTGCGCGGGCAGGACGCCACGTCCGTCGCGCCGGAGAGCTTCCCGCGCGACGGGCAGACCGTCACCGTGCTGCGGATCACCGGCAGCAAGGAGGTCCGCGACGAGGCGATCCCCTGCGAGGTGCACCGGACCGAGGACCCCTCCCTGTTCCGGGGCACCGAGGTCGTCGAGCGGGCCGGGCAGCCGGGGCTGCGGCGGGTCACCTACTCCCTGCGGACCGTCAACGGCGTCAAGCAGAAGCCGCGGCGGACCCGGACCGAGCTGGTGCGGGAGCCGCGCGCGCAGGTGGTGAAGGTGGGCACGAAGCCGATGCCGACGTCCGTGCAGGGAGCCGACGATCTCAACTGGCAGGGACTTGCGGAGTGTGAGTCCGGGGGGCGGCCGGGCGCGGTCGATTCCTCGGGGACGTACGGCGGGCTCTACCAGTTCGACACCCGGACCTGGCAGAGCCTCGGCGGGAAGGGGCGGCCGCAGGACGCGTCGGCCGCGGAGCAGACGTTCCGGGCGAAGAAGCTGTATGTGCGGCGGGGGACGAGTCCTTGGCCGCACTGTGGGACGCGGCTGCAGGGATGAGGCGCGGCCGGGGCCGACTCGTGCCGCCCCGGCCCCGGCCCCGGCGCCGGGCAAGCCGGCCAGCCACGTCAACCGCGGCCCGTACTCTTGTCCCGTGAGCAGCCCCGCCCCAGACGCCCTCCTCGGGCCCGCCGACGTCCGTGAACTCGCGGCCGCGCTCGGTGTGCGTCCCACCAAGCAGCGCGGCCAGAACTTCGTGATCGACGCGAACACGGTCCGCCGTATCGTCCGCACCGCGGATGTCCGCCCCGACGACACCGTGGTCGAGGTGGGACCGGGACTCGGCTCGCTCACGCTCGCGCTGCTGGAGGCCGCCGACCGGGTCGTCGCCGTCGAGATCGACGACGTGCTCGCCGGGGCGCTGCCCGCGACCGTCGCGGCGCGGATGCCGGACCGGGCCGACCGGTTCGCGCTGGTGCACTCCGACGCGATGCAGGTGCGGGAGCTGCCGGGTGCCGCCCCGACCGCGCTGGTCGCGAACCTGCCGTACAACGTGGCCGTACCGGTCCTGCTGCACATGCTCGAGACCTTCCCGAGCATCGAGCGGACCCTCGTGATGGTCCAGGCGGAGGTGGCCGACCGGCTCGCCGCCCCGCCCGGCTCGAAGGTGTACGGCGTCCCGTCGGTCAAGGCCAACTGGTACGCCGAGGTCAAGCGCGCCGGTGCCATCGGCCGCAAGGTCTTCTGGCCCGCGCCGAACGTCGACAGCGGGCTGGTCTCGCTGGTGCGACGGGCCGAGCCGCTCAAGACGACCGCCTCCCGGCGCGAGGTCTTCGCCGTCGTCGACGCCGCGTTCGCCCAGCGGCGGAAGACCCTGCGGGCCGCGCTCGCCGGCTGGGCGGGATCCGCGGCCGCCGCCGAGGCCGCCCTCGTCGCCGCCGGCGTCTCGCCGCAGGCACGCGGCGAGGCCCTGACGGTGGAGGAGTTCGCGCGGATCGCCGAGGCCGCGTCAACTCGGGGGGCGACCCCCGAACCCCCGAAGGAGCAGGCCGAGCAGTGAGCGTCACCGTCCGCGTCCCCGCCAAGGTCAACGTCCAGCTCGCGGTCGGCGCCGCCCGGCCCGACGGGTTCCACGACCTGGCCAACGTGTTCCTCGCGGTCGGCCTGTACGACGAGGTGACGGTGACCCCGGCCGACGCACTCCGCGTGACCTGCGCGGGGCCGGACGCCGGCCAGGTCCCCCTGGACCGTACGAATCTGGCGGCGCGCGCGGCCGAGGCGCTGGCCCTGCGGTACGGCCGTACGGCGGACGTGCACATCCACATCAACAAGGACATCCCGGTGGCGGGAGGCATGGCGGGCGGGAGCGCGGACGGCGCGGGGGCCCTGCTCGCGTGCGACGCGCTGTGGGGCACGCAGGCCTCCCGCGAGGAACTCCTCGACATCTGCGCCGAGTTGGGCAGTGACGTGCCGTTCAGTCTGGTCGGCGGCGCGGCGCTCGGCACCGGGCGCGGGGAGAAGCTGCGGCTCCTCGATGTGGGTGGCACCTTCCACTGGGTGTTCGCGATGGCGTCGCGCGGGCTGTCGACCCCGGCCGTCTTCCGCGAGTTCGACCGGCTGACGGAGGGGCTCGACATCCCCGAGCCGGTCGCCTCCCAGCCCCTGCTCGACGCCCTCGCCAAGGGCGACCCCGAGGCGCTCGCCGCCGCGGTCTCCAACGACCTCCAGCCCGCCGCCCTCTCCCTCTTCCCCGAACTCGCCGACACCCTCGCGGCCGGGCGGGCCGCGGGTGCCCTGGCGACCCTTGTCTCGGGCTCGGGCCCGACCACGGCCTTCCTCGCGCGCGACGCCGAGCCGGCGGCGAAGGTGGCTCAGGCGCTGCGGACGTCGGGCACGTGCCGGAGCGTACGGACGACTTCAGGGCCGGCGCCGGGGGCCACGGTCACGCGCTGATCCCCGGTGGGGGTGCGCGTTCCTGGGGGCTCCGCCCCCAGACCCCCGGACCTGTGCCCACCCACCACCGGTCTCGGTCTCTTGATTGGTTCACCTCTCATCCAACCGAGTCGGGTGGTGGGTGGGCGAAGGTCCCGGGGGTCCAGGTCCCGGGAGCCCCCTGGTACGGGGTCGAAGGGGCAGAGCCCCTGGAGGATGGGACGGGTAGGGGCGGCGGGGGCGAGAAACCCGGCCGGGAATGACCATCCACCCCGCCGACTACTCTGGAAGGTCGATCGTCCCCCTTGTCAGGAGAGTAATGGCCGTCAATCTGGTCAATGTCGAGAATGTCAGCAAGGTGTACGGCACCCGTGCCCTGCTGGACGGCGTCTCGCTCGGCGTCTCCGAGGGCGACCGCATCGGCGTGGTCGGGCGGAACGGCGACGGCAAGACGACGCTGATCCGGATGCTCGCCAAGCTGGAGGACGCCGACACCGGCCGGGTCACCCACTCCGGCGGCCTGCGGATCGGCGTGCTGACCCAGCACGACTCCCTCGACCCGACGGCGACCGTCCGGCACGAGGTCATCCGGGACATGGCCGACCACGAGTGGGCCGGAAACTCCAAGATCAGGGACGTACTCACCGGGCTGTTCGGCGGGCTCGACCTGCCCGGCTTCCCGCAGGGGCTCGACACCGTCATCGCCCCGCTCTCCGGCGGCGAGCGACGCCGGATCGCGCTCGCCAAGCTGCTTATCGAGGAGCAGGACCTGATCGTCCTGGACGAACCCACCAACCACCTCGACGTCGAGGGCATCGCCTGGCTCGCCCGGCACCTGCGCGAGCGCCGCTCCGCGCTCGTGTGCGTGACCCACGACCGGTGGTTCCTGGACCAGGTCTGCACCCGGATGTGGGACGTGCAGAAGGGCGACGTCTTCGAGTACGAGGGCGGCTACTCCGACTACGTCTTCGCGCGCGCGGAGCGTGAGCGCATCGCCGCCACGGAGGAGACCAAGCGGCAGAACCTGGTCCGCAAGGAGCTGGCATGGCTGCGGCGCGGCGCGCCCGCCCGTACGTCCAAGCCGCGCTTCCGCGTCGAGGCCGCCAACGAGCTCATCGCGGACGTGCCGCCGCCCCGGGACAGCAGCGAGCTGATGAAGTTCGCGTCCTCGCGGCTCGGCAAGACCGTCTTCGACCTGGAGGACGTGACCGTCCAGGCCGGCCCCAAGGTGCTGCTCAAGCACGTGACCTGGCAGCTCGGCCCGGGCGACCGGATCGGCCTCGTCGGGGTGAACGGCGCCGGGAAGACCTCCCTGCTGCGCGCCATGGCCGAGGCCGCGTGGACGCAGGGCGACAAGCAGCCGGTCGGCGGGCGGGTCGCCGTAGGACGGACCGTCAAGCTCGCCTACCTCTCCCAGGAGGTGACCGAACTCGACCCCAAGCTGCGGGTGCTGGAGGCCGTGCAGCAGGTGCGCGAGCGCGTCGACCTCGGCAAGGGGCGCGAGATGACCGCCGGGCAGCTGTGCGAGACGTTCGGCTTCAACAAGGAGAAGCAGTGGACGCCGGTCGGCGACCTGTCCGGCGGTGAGCGGCGCAGGCTGCAGCTGCTGCGGCTGCTGATGGACGAACCCAACGTGCTCTTCCTCGACGAGCCCACCAACGACCTCGACATCGAGACCCTGACCCAGCTGGAGGACGTGCTCGACAGCTGGCCCGGCTCGATGATCGTGATCTCCCACGACCGGTTCTTCGTCGAGCGCACCACCGACCGGGTCTTCGCCCTCCTCGGCGACGCCACGCTGCGGATGCTGCCGCGCGGCATCGACGAGTATCTGGAGCGGCGTCGGCGCATGGAGGAGGCGGCGGCAGCCTCGGCCCCCGCGCCGGTCGCCGACAAGGCCGTACCGGAGAAGAGCGCGGCCGACCAGCGTGCCGCCAAGAAGGAACTCCAGAAGATCGAGCGGCAGTTGGACAAGGTCTCCGAGAAGGAGGCCAGGCTGCACGCGCAGATCGCCGAGAACGCCACGGACTTCGAGAAGGTGGCCAAACTCGACGCCGAACTGCGCGACTTGGCCGGCGAGCGGGACGAACTGGAGCTGCGCTGGCTGGAACTCGCCGACGACGCGTGAAGGGTGCGTGAAGGCGCATAACGGCGGCATCACGGGCCGGTCTTCCCTTGGGAACAGGGGCAGAACCGGCCCGGTGCGTTGTGGTCCCGAGTGATAGAAATGGCCGTCTGAGAACTTTCTGAGTACGACTCTGGGCGCGACACGAACCTCAGGGCGTGGCTAAAAATCAGTGACTGAACGGGGGAACGCGCTGATGACCCAGCCGCCCAACCAGCCGCCGCAGGGTGGCTTCGGAGCACCGCAGGACCAGCCACCACCACAGCAGGGCGGGGGATTCGGGGCCCCGCCACCACCGCAGGCGCCGCCGCAACCCGGTTACGGCTATCCGCAGCAGCCCGCGCCGCCGTCCGGTCCGTACGCCCCGCCGCAGCCCGGCCCCTACGGCCAACCGGGGCCGTACGCACAGCCGCAGCAGCCGGGACCGTACGGCCAGCCGCAGCAGCCGGGACCGTACGCGCAACCGCAGGGGTACGGCTACCCGCCGCAGCCCCAGTACCCGGGCGCGCCCGGCACTCCGCCGCCCGGCTCCGGGAACCGCTTCAAGGGCAAGCCGGCCCTCGTCATCGGTGCCGCCGTGGCCGCGCTGCTCGTCATCGGCGGGACCGTGTTCGCGGTCGCCGGCGGCGGTGACGAGGACAAGAAGCCGACCGCCCAGAAGAGCGACGACCCCAAGCCCTCCGCCTCCGAGTCCCCGATCAACCCCGGCGACGGCAGCGGTGCCGGCGGCGCGGACCCGGAGAACCTCAACGAGGGCCGGAAGGCCGGCGAGGCCAAGGTGCTCTGGTACAAGGAGGCACCCGACGCACCCGGCGACGGAGCCGACGCCCCCGGCATGTGGATCACCGACAAGACCGCGGTGAAGGCGGCGTACAAGCAACTTGTCGCCTACAACGTCGGTGACGGTGCCCCCTCCTGGGACACCATCACCTTCGAGCAGAAGATCTGCGCGGTCACCCCGCAGAAGACGGCCGACAACAAGATCGTCGTCGCGTACATGAACGGCACCAGCGACCGTGCCGAGTGCAACCAGCTCCAGGAGATCGACCTCAACACCGGTGTGAAGGGCTGGACCGGCGAGGTCGAGGACGGCGCGCTGTTCGACAGCACCGCCTCGATCGAGCTGTCCATCACCGGCAAGACCCTGATGGTGGGCCGCTCGCAGTCCGGCACGGCGTACGACGTGAAGACCGGCAAGAAGCTGTTCGACAAGAAGAAGTACGGCACCGCCTGCTTCCCGACCGCCTTCGCGGGCGGCGCCCGGCTGCTCGTCGTCGCCTCCTGCGACGCGAGCAAGACGACCGAGCACGACGAGATGCAGGAGCTGGACCCCAGCACCGGCAAGGTCAAGTGGACCCAGAAGTTCGACAAGGGCTGGACCGTCGAGCACGTGTACTCCGCCGACCCGCTCGTCGTCTACAGCACCAACGACGACAAGAACGCGTGGAACATCTCCACACTCACCGCCACCGGCACCTTCCGCTCGCAGGTCGCCGTCGACGAGGACTTCGCCCCCGAGTGCGGCTGGGGATTCCTCGGCGGTGACCTCCAGGCCTGCGAGGGCGTGGCCGCCGACGCGAACACGCTCTACCTGCCCACCGAGGCGACCACCGGGGCGAACGAGATCGTCGCGATCAACCTCGCCGACGGCAAGGAGAAGTGGCGCGTGAAGTCCCCGGCGGACGAGTCGATGCTGCCGATGAAGACCGAGGGCGGCAGGCTCGTCGCCTATGTGCAGCCGTCGTACGACGCGGGCGGCCGGATCGTCTCGATCCCGACGACCGGCAGCACGCGCACGCCGACGACGCTGCTGCAGATGCCGGAGGGCACCGTGGACATCGAGAGCGGGTTCTACTCCAAGGACATCGACTGGGTCGACGGGCGCTTCTACCTCTCGACCACGCGGCTGGCCGGAGACACCGACAAGAAGGAGAAGTTGATGCTCGCCTACGGCAAGTGACCCTTCTCTTCCGGCAGTTCACCGTCCCCGCCGTCCCCGCCGTCGCCGCCGTCGCCGCCGTCGCCGCCGTCCCCGCCGTCCCCGCCGACACCGCTCCCGAGGTACTCACGTCATGACCCAACCGCCCCCTCCGCCGCCCAACCAGCCCCCGCAGCAAGGCGGTTTCGGCCCGCCGCAGGACCAGCCGCCGCAGCCCCCGGCCGCCCCGCAGACGCCTCCGGCGGGCCAGCCGCAGCCGGGCTACGGCTACCCGCAGCAGCAGTCCCAGCCGCCGCAGCCCCCTGCGGGTTACGGCTATCCGCAGGCGCCGGCACCCCAGGCGCCCCAGACCCCGCCGCCGCCCCCGGGCTACGGCTACCCGGGCCAGCAGCCGAACCCGTACGGTCAACAGCCTGCCGCCCCCTACGGTCAGCAGCCTGCGGCCCCCTACGGCCAGCAGCCGAACCCGTACGGCCAGCAGCCCGGTTACGGCTACCCGCACGGGACCATGCCCCTCCAGCCGCAGCCGGGCCGGCCGGGCGGCGGGCGGAAGTTCAACGCGCAGCTGACCATCATCGTCGCGGCCGTCGTGGCCATCGCGCTGATCGTCGGCGGCGGCGTCTGGTACGCGTCCAGCTCCGGTGACGAGGGCAAGAAGGACGACACCGCCAGCTCCAGCGGCGGTACCGGCGACACCGGCGGCACCGACGACAACAAGGAAGGCGACGGGGGCGGCACCGGCGGGAGCGACGCCGAAGGCGGCACCACCGGCACCTCCACCACCCCGGTGGAGAAGGTCCCCGGCAACCCCGCCTCCAAGGTCCTCTTCCAGGTCCCGGCGCCCGAGGTCAGCAAGGACAGCACCATCTCCACGGCCGGTTCCTGGCTCACCGACAAGGTGTACGCCAAGAGCGGCGTCGCCGAGGTCGTCGGCTACGACCCGGACAAGGGCACCAAGCTGTGGACGATCAAGCTCCCCGGCCCGGTGTGCCAGGGCAGCAACCACGTCACCACCGACGGCCGGACGGCGATCACCTACCAGCCGAAGATGCCGACCAAGGCCGAGCCCTCGCACGGCTGCAGCCAGATCGCGGCGATCGACCTCGCCGCCGGCAAGAAGCTGTGGACGAAGACCGCCAACTCCGGTGACGAGGCGATCAGCTTCAACAACATCACCGTCAGCGGCAACACCGTCGCCCTGGGCAGCTCCAGCGGCGGCGCCGCCTTCGACCTCGGCACCGGCAAGCAGCTGTGGGCCCCGAAGCCGACCGACACCTGCTACGACACCGGGTACGGCGGTGGCGCGAAGCTGGTCGCGGTGCGCAGGTGCGGCTCGTACGACGCACCCGAGCTGCACATCCAGACCATCGACCCGAAGTCCGGGAAGGTGATCTCCGACTACAAGATGGCGACCGGAATCAGTTACGCCAGTGTCGTGTCGACCGACCCGCTGGTCGTCGCCGCCGACGTCGGCGAGTCCGCGAAGGACGGCAGCGGCATCTCGGACTTCTTCTCCATCGACAACAAGACCGGCAAGCTGCGCACCCGTATCTCGGCGCCCAGCGACCAGTACGCGGCCAGCTGCGACGGCATCACCAAGATCGAGGAGTGCCACCAGCTCGCGGTCGGCAAGGACCGGCTCTACGTGGCGACCGAGGAGGAAGACGGCTCCGGCGAGTTCTCGCAGACCAACCACATCGTCGCAATCGACCTCGCCACCGGCAAGCTGGCCGGCCAGCGGGCCGACGCGGGCGACGACTACACGATCATGCCGCTGCGGATGGACGGCACGAACATCATCGCGTACAAGCGTCCGCCGTACGACAAGGGCGGTCAGATCGTCAGCATCGACGGCAGCACCTTCAAGGAGACCAAGCTGCTGGAGAACCCGGCCACGGAGTCGGTGCGGGACGTGGAGACCAGCATGTCGCCGGACTACTCCGAGATCCTCTACTCGCAGGGACACCTGTTCATGTCCGACATCTTCGCCAGTGACCTGGGGAGTACGGGCGACGAGAAGGAGTACCTGGTGATCGCGTTCGGCGCGAACTGAACCGTTCGAGTCGCCTTGTGGACCTTCGTTGACACGGCCCCGTCCCTGCTCAGGGGCGGGGCCGTGCGCGTACCGCTCATCACCCTCGAATGCGAGGAAAACCAGAAATTCCGTCGATCCGGGGCACTTCTGTCCCGGTAGGGGAAGCGCAACGTCGAACAAGCGTGTAGCTTCCGGGGGCATGAAGGACGGGGGGAGCCGGGAGGGGGCTTCTGTCCGTGCGGACCAGTGGGCATCCATAGTGGGGCATCCACAGTGATGCACTCACAGTTGATGCATGGGGATCCATTGGGGGACTGGGGGGTTGGGCTCGATGGGAGTGCGGCTCATGGTGGTCGACGACCACCGACTGCTCGCCGAGGCCTTGGCCTCGGCGCTGAAACTGCGGGGGCACCGGGTGCTCGCCGCGGCGGCGCCTGCCGCAGGCGCGGCGGAGCTGGTGATCAGCCGGGCGCCGGAGGTGTGCCTGCTGGGGACGGCGACACCGGCGGAGCCGGGGATGTTCGACCCGGTGGTACGGATCAAGCGGGAGCGTCCGCAGGTCGCGGTGCTGGTGCTGGGCCCGGTGCCCAGTCCGCGCGGGATCGCGGCGGCGTTCGCCGCGGGAGCCTCCGGCTATGTACGGCATGACGAGCGGATCGAGGGGGTCGAGCGCGCGATCATGAAGGCCCGGGCGGGCGAGGCGGCGGTGGCGCCGCAATTGCTCCAGGGCGCGTTCAGCGAACTGCTCAACCCGGTGGCCCAGCCCGACGACGAGGGCCAGCGCCTGCTGCAGATGCTGACCCCCAGGGAGGTCGAGGTCCTGGTCCGGGTCGCCGACGGCGAGGACACCCGGCTGATCGCCGCCGGCATGGGCATCGCCCCGTCCACGGCCCGGACGCATGTCCAGCGCGTACTGATGAAGCTGGGCGTGGGGTCAAGGCTGGAGGCGGCGGCACTGGCGGCACGGACGGGTCTGCTGGACCGGGCGGGGCCGGTACCGCACTCGTCGGAGGAGGCGGGCGCCGGATGACGTCCGGCCGGCTTGGGGCGGGGACGGCACCCGGGACGCCCGGCTGCCGTCCCCGCCCCGTCCCTCACCTCACTGTCTCGTCCTCGGCCACCACATCCGGCGGCGGCGGAGCCACCGGGCGCAGCTTCAGCCAGACCAGGAAGAAGACGCCGAGGGCCAGCATTCCCAAGCCGGTCCACAGGTTGATGTTGACGCCCTCGGCCTTGTCGATGTCGGCGTCGGACGCGGTGAGGCCGGCGATGGTGACGATGACGCCGTAGACGACGAACAGGCCGCCGATGATGCGGCGGATGTCGAAGAGGCGGGCCGCGGTCGCGGACTTGGTCTGCAGTTCGGAGACCTGGCGCTGGACGTTCCTCTCGGAGAATTTGGAGTGCTCAGTCATGGTGTCTCAATCCTCCTGTGATCAGAACGAGAACGGGATTTGACTCGCTCCTCGGGCTGGCGCCCGGGGATTCTGGCCTTCCCGCCCGAAATCTGCGCCGCTACGCGGCGCAGATTTCGGGCGGGAATCCGTGGCTTCCTGTTTCTTCGCGCTGTGCCGGGACAGGTCCTGGTCTTACCGTCGCTCCGCAGGCTGATGCCGCCAGTCCGGCGGCCTCTTTGACGTTGATCGCGGCGTTGTGGTCCCGGTCGTGAAGGGTCCCGCAGGCGGTACAGGTCCATTCCCGGACGTTCAGGGGCTTGGGCCCGTCCTTGATGCCGCAGGCCGAGCAGGTCTGGGAGGTCGGTTCGAACCGGCCGATCTTGACCAGCGTCCGGCCGTACCGCGCTGCCTTGTACTCCAGCATGGTTACGAACGCCGACCATCCGGCGTCGTGGACGCTCTTGGCCAACGGGGTGCGCGCCAGTGCTTTGACCCCCAGATTCTCCACACCGATCGCTTGGTTCTCGCGGATCAGCTTCGTGGAGAGCTGGTGGTGGAACTCCCGGCGGGCGTCGGTCACTGTGGCGTGGGCCCGGGCGACCTTCAGGCGGGCCTTCTCGCGGTTCTTGCTGCCCATCTGTTTGCGGGACAGCTCCCGCTGTACCTTCTTGAGTTTCTTCTCCGCACGGCGCAGAAACCGCGGGGAGTCGATCTTCGTGCCGTCGGAGAGGACGGCGAAATGGCTCAGGCCGAGGTCGATGCCGACCGTGTGGTCGGTGTCGGGCATCCGGGCGTCGTCGGCGCCCTGGTCGGTGTCAACGACGAACGAGGCGAAGTACCGTCAGGCAGCGTCCTTGACCACGGTGACCGAGGACGGCCTCGTGGGCAGGGTCCGGGACCACTTCACCTTCACCGCGCCAATCTTCGGGAGGTTCAGCTTCCCGGAATCGGTGACCGACCAGCGGGCATTGGCGGTGAACCGAATCGACTGACGGCTGTCCTTGCGGGACTTGAACCGTGGCGCACCCATCATCGCGCCCTTGCGCTCGCCCTTGAGTGCGGCGAAGAAGTTCCTGTAAGAGGCGTCGGCGTCGCGCAGGGACTGCTGGAGCACCACGGAGGAGACCTCGCCCAGCCAGGACCGCTCCACCGTTCGCTTCGCCTCGGTGATCAACGTCCTGGACAATTCACTGGCCGTCGGGAAGCCCTTGCCCGCTTTCCGGGCGTCCTCGCGGGCGCGCACCGAGTCGTTGAACACGACGCGGGCGCACCCGAACGCCCGTGCCAGTGCGGCCCGTTGAGGGGTGTCCGGATGCAGGCGGAAGCTGTACCGAAGCTGCATGACCGCCACGCTACGTACGTGGGTTGCGGGTGAGATGAAGAAGATCAGAACTGGCAAGCACTGTGTTTTCGTGATCAAGTTCCGGCGCAAGGGCTTCACCGATGTGCATCTGACGTGCATGGGGAGATCATGCGGTCGGCGGGTACGGACTTCGACTGCGAGCTGGTGGAGTTCAACGGCGGGAACGGCCACGTCCACCTTCTCGTGAACTTCCCGCCCAAGGCCGGCAAGCCCTGGTCCGTCTCCTGCTTCGCCGGGACCGTCGGCTGGCCCGCCCTCCGAGGCCAGGGAGTCGGGCGGGCTGTTCCGGCCGTCGAAGCACTCGCTTCGTTGCGTGAACTGATCCGGACCGGAACCTATGCCTCCGCGTTCAGTGATTGAACACTCTGGTCGACGCTTTTTGTTTGATTGTGATGTTGACGGCTGTGGGGAGTTGTGTTTCGATGTGTTTAGTTCTGTTTGATGATTCGGTGATGATTCGGTGGCTCGAATGAGGAGTCCGGCGTGAAGAAGACCTCGACCCGACTGGCCGACGGTCGCGAGTTGATCTACTACGACCTGCGTGACGACACCGTGCGGGACGCGGTCGACCGCCGTCCGCTGGACCCGACCGTCACCACGTCCGAGGTCCGCCGGGATGTGCTGCTCGGCGACGCGGTCGCCGTCGCCTCGCACCGCCAGGGCCGCATCTACCACCCGCCGGCCGACGAGTGCCCGCTGTGCCCGTCGCGGGGCGAGCGGCTGAGCGAGATCCCGGACTCGTCGTACGACGCCGTGGTCTTCGAGAACCGTTTCCCCTCGCTGGCCGGCGACTCGGGCCGCTGCGAGGTGGTCTGCTTCACCTCCGACCACAACGCGTCCTTCGCCGACCTGACGGAGGAGCAGGCACGGCTGGTCCTGGACGCGTGGACCGACCGGACGTCGGAGCTGTCGCATCTGCCCTCCGTGGAGCAGGTGTTCTGTTTCGAGAACCGGGGTGCGGAGATCGGTGTGACCTTGGGTCACCCGCACGGCCAGATCTACGCCTACCCCTTCACCACCCCGCGCACCGCGCTGATGCTGCGTTCAGTGGCGACTCACAAGGAGGCGACCGGAGGCGAGAACCTCTTCGACGCCGTCCTGGAGCGCGAACTCGCCGACGAGCGGATCGTCCTGGAGGGCGAGCACTGGGTCGCCTTCGTGCCGTACGCGGCGCACTGGCCGTACGAGGTGCACCTGTACCCGAAGCGCCGGGTGCCGGACCTGCTCGGACTGGACGAGGAGACACGCACAGAGTTCCCCAAGGTCTATCTGGAACTCTTGAGGCGCTTCGACCGGATATTCGGTGAAGGCGAGTCTCCGACGCCGTACATCGCCGCCTGGCACCAGGCGCCGTTCGGTGCGCTGGAGGACTTCGAGGGCGTCAGCCGGGACGACTTCGCGCTGCACCTCGAGCTTTTCACCATCCGCCGCACTTCCGGCAAGCTGAAGTTCCTCGCGGGCTCCGAGTCGGGCATGAACGTGTTCATCAACGACATCCGGCCGGAAGCCGCGGCCGAGCGACTGCGAGAGGTAGCGAGTTCATGAGCGGCAAGTATCTGGTCACGGGCGGTGCGGGATACGTCGGCAGCGTGGTCGCCCAGCATCTGCTGGAGGCGGGTCACGAGGTCGTCGTCCTCGACAACCTCTCCACCGGCTTCCGCGAGGGGGTGCCGGCGGGCGCCACCTTCGTGGAGGGCGACATCCGCGACGCCGCCAAATGGCTCGATTCGTCCTTCGACGCCGTCCTGCACTTCGCGGCCTCCTCCCAGGTCGGCGAGTCGGTCGTCAAGCCCGAGAAGTACTGGGACAACAACGTCGGCGGCACCATGGCCCTGCTCGGCGCCATGCGCGAGGCGGGCGTGCGCCGGCTCGTCTTCTCCTCGACGGCCGCCACCTACGGCGAGCCGACCGAGGTCCCGATCGTCGAGTCGGCGCCGACCCAGCCCACCAACCCGTACGGCGCCACGAAGCTCGCGGTCGACCACATGATCACGAGCGAGGCGGCGGCCCACGGACTGGCGGCGGTCTCCCTGCGCTACTTCAACGTGGCGGGCGCGTACGGCACGCTTTCAAGCGGCATGGTCGGCGAGCGCCACGACCCCGAGTCGCACCTCATCCCGCTCGTCCTCCAGGTCGCGCAGGGCAAGCGCGACGCGATCTCCGTCTACGGTGACGACTACCCGACGCCGGACGGCACCTGCGTCCGCGACTACATCCACGTGGCGGACCTCGCCGAGGCCCACCTCCTCGCGGTGCAGGCCGCCACCCCGGGCGAACACCTCATCTGCAACCTCGGAAACGGCAACGGCTTCTCCGTCCGCGAGGTCATCGAGACGGTCCGGCAGGTCACCGGCCACGCGATCCCCGAGGTCGTGGCCCCCCGCCGCGGCGGCGACCCGGCGGTCCTGGTGGCCTCGGCCGCCGCCGCCCGCGAGAAACTGGGCTGGAACCCGTCCCGCGCGGACCTCGCGGGGATCGTCGCGGACGCGTGGGACTTCGCGCAGCGGCGGGGCAAGTAGTACCAACGAGTACGTACGGAAAGGTCAGGGTCAGGGCATGAGCGAGGCTGTCGCAGGGGCTGTCGCCGAGCGGTTCGAGGAGCTGTACGGGGCCGGTCCCGAGGGGGTGTGGGCGGCGCCGGGCCGGGTCAACCTCATCGGCGAACACACCGACTACAACGACGGCTTCGTCATGCCGTTCGCCCTGCCGCACATCACGGTCGCGGCGGTGTCCCGGCGCGAGGACGGCGTACTGCGCCTGCACTCGGCCGACATCGACGGCGGCGTCGTGGAACTGCGCGTCGACGACCTGGCCCCGGAGACCGACCGCAACTGGACGGCGTACCCGGCGGGCGTGGTCTGGGCCCTGCGCGAGGCCGGTCACGCCGTCACCGGCGCGGACGTCCACCTGACCTCGACCGTCCCGTCCGGCGCGGGCCTGTCCTCGTCGGCGGCGCTGGAGGTCGTGGTCGCGCTCGCCCTGAACGACCTGTACGAGCTCGGCCTCAAGGGCTGGCAGCTGGCCCGCCTGTGCCAGCGCGCCGAGAACGTCTACGTCGGCGCCCCCACCGGGATCATGGACCAGACCGCGTCCGCCTGCTGCGAGGCCGGCCACGCCCTGTTCCTCGACACCCGCGACCTCTCCCAGAAGCAGATCCCCTTCGACCTGGCCGCCGAGGGCATGCGCCTGCTGGTCGTCGACACCCAGGTCAAGCACGCCCACAGCGACGGCGAGTACGGCAAGCGCCGCGCCGGCTGCGAGAAGGGCGCGGCCCTGCTGGGCGTCGACGCGCTCAGGGACGTGCCGTACGCCGAACTCGACGCGGCCCTCGACCGCCTCGGCGACGAGGAGGAGGTCCGCCGCCTGGTCCGCCATGTCGTCACCGAGGACGAGCGGGTCGAGCGGGTCGTGTCCCTGCTGGAGTCGGGCGACACCCGCGCGATCGGCCCGGTGCTGGTGGAGGGCCACGCCTCGCTGCGGGACGACTTCCGCATCTCCTGCCCGGAGCTGGACCTGGTGGTGGACACCGCGCTGGGCGCGGGCGCGCTGGGCGCCCGGATGACCGGCGGCGGCTTCGGCGGCTCGGCGATCGTCCTCGCGGAGGCCGCCGACGTCGACACCATCACCAAGGCCGTCCAGGAGGCCTTCGCCGCGGCGGACTTCACCGCACCGCGGGTCTTCGAGGCCGTCCCGGCGGCGGGAGCGCGCAGGCTCAGCTGAGCCGCTTCGTCAGTGTGTACTCGGTGATCCCCGGCGGATAGTCGGGGATCACGCACACCACCTCGTACCCCTGCTTCTGGTAGAACCTCGGCGCCTGGAAGTCCCAGGTCTCCAGGCGTACGGCCGCACAGCCCCGTTCCCGGCGGGCCGTCCGCTCCGCCTGTGCGAGCATCCCGGAGCCCAGGCCCGCGCCGCGGTGGCGGTCGTCGACCCACAGGTACGTCACATGGAGCCAGGTCGCCCAGGTGTGGCCGACGAGGCCGCCGGCCAGGCGGTCGGCCTCGTCCAGGATCCAGACGTGCAGCGGGTGTTCGCGTTCGCCGGGGGTGCCGCGCAGGGCGCGCAGCACGGGAGAGGCCGCCGTGTTCGTCTCCCGCAGCCGGGTCCGGAGAAGATCGCGCCGTTCCTTGTCGACTTCTGTCTCCATACGAAACATGCGGCTCACCATAAACGCGTCGGACAGTCAGTTCTGCAAATGCCCTTCCGCTCCCGGCCCCCGGCCGTACCCTGATGAGCAGCACCGGTGGGGGCCGGTGCTGATCAGGGGGCGAGACAGTCGGGTACGACGCCCGAAGTGGGGGTAGCAGGTACTGCACGGCGGCGGCCGTGCGGTGACCGATGCCTCCGGGCGTCGTACCCGCGAATCCGTCTTCGTTCTCCCGACCTTGAGGTATCCCCTGCTCTTCAGGAGCTTGGGGAAGGGGGTTTCGTGGTTCGCATCCGAGTCCTGGTCGTCGACGACCATCGCATCTTCGCCGAGTCACTCGCCGCGGCGCTGGCGGCCGAGCCCGACGTGGACGTCTCCGCGGCGGGCAGCGGTCCCGCCGCCGTGCGCAGTCTGGAGCGCGCGGCAGCCGAGGGGCGCCGCTACGACGTGCTGCTGGTCGACGCCGACCTGGGCGGCAACGCCCTCGGTGTCCGGCCCGCCGTACCTGTTCAGGAGGCCAACGAGGACGGCCTCGTCGACGGGATCTCGCTGGTCGTCGGGGTGCGTTCGTCGCAGCCGGCCGTCCGGATCGTCGTCCTCGCCGAGAAGGACGACCCGAGGCGGGCCGCGCTCGCCCTGCAGGCCGGAGCCTCCGGCTGGGTCGCCAAGGACTGCTCGCTGTCCCGGCTGCTGACGGTCATCCGAGGGGTTCTGCGCGACGAGACCCACCTGCCGCCCGCCCTGCTCACCGGTGTCCTGCGGGAGCTGACCGCCGCGCGCAAGCACCGCACCGAGAGCGAACAGCTGGTGGAGTCCCTCACGCCGAGGGAGCGGGAAGTGCTGCGCTGCATGGTCGCGGGGCTGGGCCGCAAGGCCGTCGCCGAGCGACTGTTCCTCTCCCCGCACACCGTCCGCACACACATGCAGAACGTGCTCGGCAAGCTCGGCGTGCACTCCACGCTGGCCGCCGTCGCGCTGGCGCGGCGGGCGGGCGTGGGTCCGGTCGACCTAGCCGGGGATGTTGTCGAACGGGGCGGTCAACTGGCGTAGCAGTCCGGCCAGCTCGCCCCGCTGGGCGCGGGACAGTTCGGCCAGGATCGCCCGCTCCTGGTCCAGGAGCCCGGCCAGGGCCTGGTCGGCGCGGTCCTTGCCGTCGTCCGTGAGGCGGACCAGCACGCCGCGCCGGTCGCTGGGGTCGGGCAGCCGCTCGACCAGGCCCTTCTTGGCCAGGCGGTCGATGCGGTTCGTCATCGTGCCCGAGGTGACCAGGGTCTGGGTCAGCAGCTGTCCCGGCGAGAGCTGATACGGCGTGCCCGCGCGCCGCAGCGCCGTCAGCACGTCGAACTCCCAGGGCTCCAGGCTGTGCTCGGCGAAGGCCAGCCGGCGTGCCCGGTCCAGATGCCGGGCCAGTCTGCTCACCCGGCTGAGTACCTCGAGCGGTTCCACGTCGAGGTCCGGGCGCTCCCGGCGCCATGCTGATACCAGCCGATCGACCTCGTCCTCCATGACGATCAGTGTAGTGGTTGTGTCGATGTGAAGTCTCTTGACGTCAACACTCTTGACGTCAAGGTAAGTCGGCGGCAGGCTGGGACGTCGGACACGGTCACGACGAGGAGGCCCGCCCATGCCCGCCACCGCCCCCACCTGGGACCCCGCCCAGTACCTGCGCCACGCCGACCACCGCGCCCGCCCCTTCGTCGACCTCCTCGCCCGCGTCCCCGATCTCCCCGGCGCCCCGCCCCGCATCGCCGACCTCGGCTGCGGGCCCGGCAACGTCACGACCCTGCTCGCCGACCGCTGGCCCGCCGCGCACATCACCGGATACGACAACTCGCCGGAGATGCTCGACAGGGCGCACGCGGACCACGCCGGCCCCACCCCCGGCGGCGGCCGCCTCGACTTCGCCCACGCCGACGTACGCGGCTGGGCGCCGCCGGAGCCGTACGACCTGATCGTCAGCAACGCCACCCTCCAGTGGGTGCCGGGGCACGTCGAGCGGTTCGCGCAGTGGGTGGCGGGCCTCGTGCCCGGTGGCACCTTCGCCTTCCAGGTCCCCGGCAACTTCGACGCCCCCAGCCACCGGCTGATGCGCGAACTCGCCCACTCCGCCCGCTGGAAGGACCGCCTCGCCGACACCCTGCGCCACGGCGACGCCGTCCTCACGCCCGAGGCCTACCTGGAGCGGCTGGCCGACCTCGGCTGCACGGCGGACGTGTGGGAGACGACGTACGTCCACCTGCTGGAGGGCGAGGACCCGGTGCTCGACTGGGTGAAGGGGACCGGCCTGCGCCCCGTCCTCACCGCCCTCGCCGACGACCCGGCGGCCAGGGAGGAGTTCGTGAGCACCTACCGGGCCGCCCTGCACGAGGCCTATCCGACCGGCCCGCACGGCACGCCCTTCCCCTTCCGCCGCCTCTTCGCGGTCGCCCGCAAGGAGGCGTGATGATCACCGCCGTCGACCATGTGCAGCTCGCCGCCCCGCCCGGCTCCGAGGAGCGGCTGCGGGCGTACTACGTCGGCGTCCTCGGGATGACGGAACTCCCGAAGCCGCCGGTGCTCGCGGCGCGCGGGGGGTGCTGGTTCCAGGTGGGTTCCGTGCACCTGCACCTGGGGATCGAGACCGACTTCCGGCCCGCGAAGAAGGCCCACCCCGGCCTTCGGGTGACGGACATCGGGGCCTACGCGGCCGCGCTGGAGGCCCGTGGAGCGACGGTCACCTGGGACGACGACCTCCCGGGTCATCGGCGTTTTTACTCCGATGACCCGGTGGGCAACCGGCTGGAGTTCCTGGAGCCGGTGGTCTGGGAGTGCGGCCCAGGCGGGTGACGAGGTTGCGGATCACGTCACCGCTGATCAGGGGCGTCGCGGACCCAGCCCAGCCTGCGCCTGACCTCCTCGTGCGGGACGCCCTCTTCGAGCGTGCCCTCGGCCTTGCGCCGCTGGTAGTCGGCGATGGCCAGGGAGTCTTCGAGGTCCTCGATGACCTGGGGCGAGACCAGGAGCGCGGTCACCGGGCCGTCGGTGAGTGCGATGGTCTCCCCGCCGTGGGCCACGCGGCGCACCAGGTCGTCGAGCTGGGACCGGGCCGCGCTGGTCGACATCTTGATCACGCCCCCACGGTCCCACAGAGCCGGCCCTGCGACCGGCCATTCAGCTCTTCCGGCGCCCTATCAAGTGCGGCTTCGCCTCCAGCCCGTCCAGCCCGTGCCACGCCAGATTGACCAGATGCGCGGCCACCTCCGCCTTCTTCGGGCGGCGGACGTCCAGCCACCACTGGCCGGTCAGCGCGACCATGCCGACCAGCGCCTGGGCGTACAGCGGGGCCAGCTTGGAGTCGAAGCCGCGGTTCTTGAACTCGCGGCCCAGGATGTCCTCCACCTGGGTGGCGATGTCCGAGATCAGGGAGGCGAAGGAACCCGTCGACTGGGGGATGGGGGAGTCACGGACCAGGATGCGGAAACCGTCCGTGTACTCCTCGATGTAGTCCAGGAGCGCGAAGGCCGCCTGTTCGCACAGTTCGCGGGGGTGGCCGGCGGTCAGGGAGCTGGTCACCATGTCCAGCAGGCGCCGCATCTCGCGGTCCACCACCACCGCGTACAGCCCCTCCTTGCCGCCGAAGTGCTCGTACACCACCGGCTTGGACACCCCGGCCTTCGCCGCGATCTCCTCCACCGAGGTGCCCTCGAAGCCCTTCGCGGCGAAGAGGGTGCGACCGATCTCCAGCAGCTGCTGGCGACGCTCCACACCGGTCATCCGGGTGCGACGCGCGCGCCGCGGCTTCTCATTGCTCGGGGTGCTGCTGGAGTCGGTCGCCACGCCGTCAATCATGCCGCCTCGGCCGTCTCCCTCTTGCGTCGGGAACCGTCCTGATCCGTGTTACGGCGGGAATCGATACGCGAGCGTGACGGCCAGCGCACGTCATAGGCCCAGCCGAGCATCTCGAACCAGCGGATGAGACGTGCCGAGGAGTCCAGCTGGCCCCGCTCCACCCCGTGCCGTGCCGACGTCGGGTCGGCGTGGTGCAGGTTGTGCCAGGACTCGCCGCAGGACAGGACCGCCAGCCACCACACGTTGCCCGAGCGGTCGCGCGACTTGAACGGCCGCTTGCCCACCGCGTGACAGATCGAGTTGATCGACCAGGTGACGTGGTGCAGCAGGGCCACCCGGACCAGCGAGCCCCAGAAGAAGCCGGTGAAGGCGCCCCACCAGGACATCGTCACCAGACCGCCGATCACCGCGGGCAGCGACAGCGAGACGAGCGTCCACATGATGAACTGCCGGGAGATCGTCCGGATCGCCTTGTCCTTGATCAGGTCCGGCGCGTACTTGTCCTGCGGGGTCTGCTCCTCGTCGAACATCCAGCCGATGTGGGCCCACCACAGGCCCTTCATCAGAGCGGGGACCGTCTCCCCGAAACGCCACGGCGAGTGGGGATCGCCCTCGGCGTCGGAGAACTTGTGGTGCTTGCGATGGTCGGCCACCCAGCGCACCAGCGGCCCCTCGACCGCCATCGACCCCATGATCGCCAGCGCGATCCGCAGGGGCCGTTTCGCCTTGAAGGAGCCGTGCGTGAAGTAGCGGTGGAAACCGATCGTGATGCCGTGGCAGCCCAGGTAGTAGAAGAAGACCAGAAGGCCGAGGTCCAGCCAGCTCACACCCCAGCCCCACGCCAGCGGCACGGCCGCCAGCAGCGCGAGGAACGGGACGGTGATGAAGAGCAGCAGCGTGATCTGCTCAAGAGAACGCTTCTGCTCGCCACCCAGGGTGGCGGAGGGCGTGGGGGTGTCGTCGGCCGCCTTCGAAGGGTCTTCGATCACGTCGGAGCTTGAGGTCATGCGCGTCCCCTGTGGGGTCTGGGATTGAGGCAGGTGCCGGACAGCGGGAACCGTGCGATGCTCCCTACGGTTCCGTAACCTACGGCGTCGTAAGTATGGCAGCGTGCCGCCCTGCGGCAAGAGCCCGACATTTTGCGCGTCCGCATCGACACCTATCCTTGTGTCGGTCGGACAGCGCCGTCCGCACTGATTTCTTCCCGGATGTCCGGCCCGTATGCGGCAGCAGCCGCCCGACCGCCATCCGGGTTCCCCTCCGGACGAGCTTCAACACTGCAAGGAGCCGCACCTGTGAGCAGTGCCGACGACCTGACGACGAGCACCATGTCGACCAGCAGCGAGCTGCGCGCCGACATCCGGCGACTGGGGGATCTGCTCGGCGAGACCCTCGTACGCCAGGAGGGTCCCGAGCTGCTCGAACTGGTCGAGAAGGTCCGCCGCCTCACCCGTGAGGACGGCGAAGCCGCCGCCGAGCTGCTGCGCGGCACCGAACTGCAGACCGCGGCCAAGCTGGTCCGCGCCTTCTCCACCTACTTCCACCTGGCCAACGTCACCGAGCAGGTCCACCGCGGCCGCGAACTGCGCGCCAAGCGCGCCGCCGAGGGCAGCCTGCTCGCCCGCACGGCCGACCGCCTCAAGGACGCCGACCCCGAGCACCTGCGCCAGACGGTCGCCAACCTGAACGTCCGCCCGGTGTTCACGGCCCACCCCACCGAGGCCGCCCGCCGTTCGGTCCTCAACAAGCTCCGGCGCATCGCGGCCCTCCTGGAGGTCCCGGTCATCGAGGCCGACCGCCGCCGCTACGACACCCGCCTGGCCGAGAACATCGACCTCGTATGGCAGACGGACGAGCTGCGCGTCGTACGCCCGGAGCCCGCCGACGAGGCCCGCAACGCCATCTACTACCTGGACGAGCTGCACGCCGGCGCGGTCGGTGACGTGCTGGAGGACCTGACGGCCGAGCTGGAGCGGGTCGGCGTCAAGCTCCCCGACAGCACCCGGCCCCTCACCTTCGGCACCTGGATCGGCGGCGACCGCGACGGCAACCCGAACGTCACCCCCCAGGTCACCTGGGACGTCCTGATCCTCCAGCACGAGCACGGCATCAACGACGCCCTGGAGATGATCGACGAGCTGCGCGGCTTCCTCTCCAACTCCATCCGCTACACCGGCGCCACCGACGAGCTCCTGGACTCCCTCGGCACCGACCTGGAGCGCCTCCCGGAGATCAGCCCCCGCTACAAGCGCCTCAACGCCGAGGAGCCCTACCGCCTCAAGGCCACCTGCATCCGGCAGAAGCTGGAGAACACCAAGACCCGCCTGGCCAAGGGCATCCCGCACGAGCCGGGCCGCGACTACCTCGGCACCGCCGAGCTGCTGACCGACCTCAAGCTCATCCAGACCTCCCTCAGGGAACACCGCGGCGGCCTCTTCGCCGACGGCCGCATGGACCGTACGATCCGCACGCTCGCCGCGTTCGGCCTCCAGCTCGCCACCATGGACGTACGCGAACACGCGGACGCCCACCACCACGCCCTCGGCCAGCTCTTCGACCGGCTCGGCGAGGAGTCCTGGCGGTACGCCGACATGCCCCGCGAGTACCGGGGCAAGCTGCTCGCGAAGGAACTGCGCTCCCGCCGCCCGCTCGGCCCCACCCCGGCACCCGTGGACGCGGCCGGCGAGAAGACCCTCGGTGTCTTCCAGACCGTGAAGCGGGCCCTGGAGGTCTTCGGGCCCGAGGTCATCGAGTCGTACATCATCTCGATGTGCCAGGGCGCCGACGACGTGTTCGCGGCGGCCGTACTGGCCCGCGAGGCCGGCCTGCTCGACCTGCACGCCGGCTGGGCGAAGATCGGCATCGTGCCGCTCCTGGAGACCACCGACGAGCTCAAGGCCGCCGACACCATCCTGGAGGACATGCTCTCCGACCCGTCCTACCGGCGCCTGGTCGCGCTGCGCGGCGACGTCCAGGAGGTCATGCTCGGCTACTCCGACTCCTCGAAGTTCGGCGGCATCACGACCTCGCAGTGGGAGATCCACCGCGCCCAGCGGCGCCTGCGCGACGTGGCACACCGGTACGGGGTGCGCCTCAGGCTCTTCCACGGCCGCGGCGGCACCGTCGGCCGCGGCGGCGGCCCCTCGCACGACGCGATCCTCGCCCAGCCCTGGGGCACCCTGGAGGGCGAGATCAAGGTGACCGAGCAGGGCGAGGTCATCTCCGACAAGTACCTCGTGCCGTCCCTGGCCCGGGAGAACCTGGAGCTGACCGTCGCGGCCACCCTCCAGGCCTCCGCCCTGCACACCGCGCCCCGCCAGTCCGACGACGCCCTGGCCCGCTGGGACGCGGCCATGGACCTGGTGTCCGACGCCGCCCACTCGGCCTACCGCAGGCTCGTCGAGGACCCCGACCTGCCCGCGTACTTCTTCAAGGCCACCCCGGTCGACCAGCTCGCCGACCTGCACCTCGGATCGAGGCCGTCCCGGCGGCCCGACTCCGGCGCCGGACTCGACGGCCTGCGCGCCATCCCGTGGGTCTTCGGCTGGACCCAGTCCCGGCAGATCGTGCCCGGCTGGTTCGGCGTCGGCTCCGGCCTCAAGGCGCTGCGCGAGGCGGGCCTGCGGCAGGAAGGTGCCACCGTGCTCGACGAGATGCACGAGCAGTGGCACTTCTTCCGCAACTTCGTCTCCAACGTCGAGATGACCCTCGCCAAGACGGACCTGCGGATCGCCGCCCACTACGTCGACACACTCGTCCCCGACGACCTGAAGCACGTCTTCGAGACGATCAGGGCCGAGCACGAACTGACCGTGCGCGAGGTGCTGAAGGTGACGGGCGAGAAGGAACTGCTCGACGCCACCCCCGTGCTGAAGCAGACCTTCACCATCCGCGACGCCTACCTGGACCCGATCTCCTACCTCCAGGTCACCCTCCTCAAGCGCCAGCGCGACGCGGCAGCCGCGGGCGAGCAGCCCGACCCGCTGCTGTCCCGGGCCCTGCTGCTGACGGTCAACGGCGTGGCGGCGGGCCTGCGCAACACCGGCTGACGGTCCCTTCGGACACACATCGGACACAAAGGTGCCCCCGAGCCTCATACAGGAGACTCGGGGGCACCTTTGTGCGTGTTTGTACGTGCGATCAGGCCTTACGGCGACGGAACATCAGGTAACCGCCCCCCGCGACCAGCGCGGCCGCGAGCCCGGACAGCAGGCCCACCGGGGCGCCGCTGCCGGTCTCGGCGAGGTCGCCGCCGGTGCCGCCCTGCGGGGACGGGGAGGCGGCCGGGCTGTCGGAGGCAGCGGGGGAAGCCGCACCCGAAGCAGGCGCGGACGCGGACGTGGACGGAGAGACGGATGCCGACGCGCTCGGCGTCGAGGTCGTCCCGCCGCCCGGCTCGCCCTCGTCCTCGCAGTCGGTCCAGAACACCTTGTGCTTGGCGGCGCCGTTCTCGCCCTCGAAGTTCCAGAACAGCTTGTAGTGCCCGTCGGGCAGCGACAGGTCGTCCGTACGGCCGTGACCGTCGTCGTCCAGGGCGATCTCGCCGGACGTCACCGTCTCACCCTTGACGTCGGCCGTCGGGGCCCAGGCCTCGATGTGCCAGTCGACCTGCTGGACGGCGTCGAAGCCGAAGGCGTCGAGGTAGAAGGTGCAGACGTGGGGCTCGTTCTTGCGGAGCTCCTCGCCGGTGGAGGCGTCGTGGATCTTCACGGTGCCGTTGTCGCCAGGGCTGGTGGCAAGAGGGGTGGCGTGCGCGAGGGGGGCGGCCAGGAAGGCCGCCGCTGCGACGGCGGACAGGACGCCGGCGCGAGAGAGGGTACGCATGGGTCAGTAGTCCATCTTCGAGATGTGAACGGGAAGATGTGGAGGGGGTGGCTCAGCTTCCAGCCGGGAATGACCACAGGTCAATCACGAACAGGCAACACTCAGTTCCTCCACAGGACCTGAGAACGCCGAAACCCCTCAGATCGTCACGAAGACAGCGGTGAGCAGTGCGATTCCCGACCCCGCCAGCACCCACGCGAGCCGCGTCCGCCGCAGCCCGCCCGCCACCACCACGGACGCGAGCAGCAGCGCGCCGCCCATCGGCACCCACGAGTAGAGGATCCCGGCGGGACCCGACCGGACCACGTCGTCACTGCCGGGCTTCACGACCACGTCGTACGTCCGCCCCTTGCGCACGGCCACCGTGTGCTCGATGACGACGCTCTTCCGCGCCGTCGAACCGGTCGACATCGGCGTGTACGGCCCCGTACAGGTCTTGGCACCGCACCGCGTCACCTCGACCGTGCCCCGCTCCCGCCCCTTGGTGAGCATCACGTGCTGAGCGGTGCCCCAGGACCCCCACACGCCCGCGATCAGGATCAGCGCCGCGACCGTGGCCATCGCCGCGAGGCGACCGAAGCGCAACGCGACGAGCGAGGCCTGACGGGAACTGGTGGGTGTGGCAGGCATGGCGGGGATCATTGGCCATGCCCGGACCGACAGTCAACTCCGCCTGATCGGCCGACCCGACAAGTCAGGAGTTGTACGTGCTTTGCGCCCGCTCCAGCCCCTCGATCACCAGGCACTCCACAGCATCGGCGGCCCGGTCCACGAAGTAGTCCAGCTCCTTGCGCTCCGCCGACGAGAAATCCTTCAGCACGAAGTCCGCGACCGGCATACGCCCCGGAGGCCGCCCGATCCCGAACCGCACCCGGTGATACTCCGGACCCATCACCTTCGTCATCGACTTCAGCCCGTTGTGCCCGTTGTCCCCGCCGCCGAGCTTCAGCCGGAGCACCCCGTAGTCGATGTCCAACTCGTCATGAATGGCCACGATGTTCGCCACGGGCACCTTGTAGAAGTCCTTGAGCGCGTTCACCGGCCCGCCCGACAGGTTCATGTACGACATCGGCTTTGCCAGCACCACCCGCCGGTTCCCCGGCCCGGGCGGCCCGATCCGCCCCTCCACGACCTGCGCCTGCGCCTTACCGGCCCGCTTGAACCTGCCCCCGATCCGCTCCGCGAGCAGATCGGCGACCATGAAGCCGACGTTGTGCCGGTTGGCCGCGTACTCGGGCCCGGGGTTGCCGAGGCCGACGATCAGCCAGGGGGCGTTCGCATCGGTCGTCACGTGCATGTCTCCTTCATACGCGCCGACCGCCGCCCCCGAGGGGAGCGGCGGCCGGCAGCCGGTATTCCGGGGAGGATCAGGCCTCGGCCTCGGCCTCGCCCTCCGCCGGGGCCTCCTCGGCCTGGGCGGCCAGGACCTGGAGGACGACCGCGTCCTCGTCGGTCAGCAGCGTGGTGCCCTCGGGCAGCGGGATGTCCTTGGCGAGGATGGAGTCACCGGCCTCCAGGCCCGCGATGGAGACGGTGACCGACTCCGGGATGTGCGTGGCCTCGGCCTCGACGTTCAGCGTGCTCAGCACGTGCTCGAGCAGGTAGGCGCCCGGCGCGAGCTCGCCCTCGGTGTGGACGTAGACCTCGACGTTGACCTTCTCGCCGCGCGTCACCAGAAGCAGGTCGACGTGCTCCAGGAAGCCCTTGATCGCGTCGCGCTGCACGGCCTTCGGGATCGCCAACTGGGTCTTGCCCTCGATGTCCAGCGTGAGCAGGACGTTCGGGGTGCGCAGGGCGAGCTGCAGCTCGTGGCCCGGCAGCGTGATGTGGGCCGGCTCGGCACCGTGACCGTAGACAACGGCGGGAACCTTGTTGTCACGGCGGATACGGCGGGCCGCACCCTTACCGAACTCGGTACGGGTCTCGGCGGCGAGTTTGACGTCAGCCATGGTCACTCCTCGTAGAACAGTCGGGGAAGGTGGTCACCCGGCCAAACAATCGGCCTGCTACGAAGAGCGCGTCGATAACGGACCGCCGTACGCCTCCTGAAAAGCGGTACGGCCTCCCTCGCCGAGCAACTTGAGCAGTCTACTCGGCGGGGAGGCCACACCCAAAAGGATCTTCGAGGCAGTGCTTACTGCTCGTCGAACAGGCTCGTCACCGAACCGTCCTCGAACACCTCACGCACCGCATTCGCGATCGTCGGCGCGATCGACAGCACCTTGATCTTGTCCAGGTCCGCGCCCAGCTCACCCGGCGTCGGCAGCGTGTCCGTGAAGATGAACTCGCTCACCCGCGAGTTCTTCAACCGGTCCGCCGCCGGACCCGACAGCACACCGTGCGTCGCCGTCACGATGACGTCCTCCGCGCCGTGCGCGAACAGGGCGTCCGCAGCCGCGCAGATGGTGCCGCCCGTGTCGATCATGTCGTCGACCAGCACACACACCCGGCCCTTGACCTCACCCACGACCTCGTGGACGGTCACCTGGTTCGCCACGTCCTTGTCGCGCCGCTTGTGCACGATGGCCAGCGGCGCACCGAGCCGGTCGCACCAGCGGTCGGCGACACGCACCCGGCCGGCGTCCGGGGACACGACCGTCAGCTTGTCCTTGTCGACCTTCTTGCCCACGTAGTCCGCGAGCAGCGGGAGGGCGAACAGATGGTCCACCGGGCCGTCGAAGAAGCCCTGGATCTGGTCCGTGTGCAGATCCACGGTCAGGATGCGGTGAGCACCGGCCGTCTTCATCAGGTCCGCGATCAGACGCGCCGAGATGGGTTCACGCCCACGGTGCTTCTTGTCCTGCCGCGCGTAACCGTAGAACGGCACGATGACGGTGATGGAGCGGGCCGAGGCACGCTTCAGCGCGTCGATCATGATCAACTGCTCCATGATCCACTGGTTGATCGGAGCCGTGTGGCTCTGGATCACAAAGCAGTCCGCACCGCGCGCCGACTCCTGATAACGGACGTAGATCTCCCCGTTCGCGAAGTCGAAGGCCTTCGTCGGGACAACCCCGACACCCAGCTGCTGGGCGACCTCCTCGGCAAGCTCGGGGTGGGCGCGGCCGGAGAAGAACATCATCTTCTTCTCGCCGGTCGTCTTGATCCCGGTCACAGCACTGTCTCCTCAGAGGTGTCTCAACTGGGTGCCGACAGACCGTCTCAGCTGGCTGCGAGAGGCCGTCTCGGCTGGTGGGGCGTGCGGATGTGCACTTATCACGGTACGCCGTGTTTGACGCAGCCGTTTCCGGTCAGCCTTCGCTCTCCCTCTGCCGGGAGGCCGCCTCGGCCGCCTTCGCGGCCGCGCTCCCCGGACGCTTACGAGCCACCCAACCCTCGATATTCCGCTGCTGACCGCGGGCCACGGCCAGCGAACCGGGCGGCACATCCTTCGTGATCACGGACCCGGCAGCGGTGTACGCACCGTCCCCGACCGTGACAGGCGCCACAAACATGTTGTCCGAACCGGTGCGACAGTGCGACCCGACGGTGGTGTGGTGCTTGTCCTGCCCGTCGTAGTTCACAAAGACGCTGGCGGCACCGATGTTGGTGTACTCACCGATCGTCGCGTCACCGACATAGGACAGGTGCGGAACCTTCGTCCCCTCGCCGATCGAGGCGTTCTTGGTCTCCACGTACGTACCCACCTTGGCCTTCAGCCCAAGACGCGTACCCGGCCGCAGATAGGCGTACGGCCCCACGGTCGCCTGCGGCCCGACCTCCGCGCCGTCCGCGACGGTGTTGTCCACGCGCGCCCCGGCACCCACCCGCGTGTCCGTCAGCCGGCAGTTGGGCCCGACCTCGGCACCCTCACCCAGGTGCGTCGAGCCGTGCAGCTGCGTTCCCGGATGCACGACGGCGTCCTGCTCGAAAGTGACGTCGACATCGACCCAGGTCGTGGCCGGATCGATGACGCTCACGCCGGCGAGCATCGCGCGGTTCAGCAACCGGTCGTTGAGAATCCGCCGCGCCTCGGAGAGCTGCACCCGGTTGTTGATCCCGGCGATCTCACGGTGATCACCGGCGACGGAGGCGCCCACCCGGTGCCCCGCCTCACGCAGGATCCCGAGGACGTCGGTCAGATACTCCTCGCCCTGGGAGTTGTCCGTACGCACCTTGCCCAGGGCATCGGCGAGGAGCTGCCCGTCGAAGGCGAACACCCCTGAGTTGATCTCCCGAATGGCCCGCTGCGTCTCACTGGCGTCCTTGTGCTCGACGATCGCGGTGACGGCCCCGGAAACCTCGTCGCGCACGATACGGCCGTAACCCGTCGCGTCCGGAACCGCGGCGGTCAGCACGGTGACGGCGTTGCCGTCGGCGGAGTGCGTGGCGGCGAGCTGCCGCAGCGTCTCGCCGGTGAGCAGGGGCGTGTCCCCGCATACGACGACCACGGTCCCGTCGATCGTGCCGCCGAGCTCTTCGAGGGCCATCCGCACGGCATGACCCGTGCCGTTCTGCTGCGCCTGCACCGCGGTACGTACGTCGGCGTCGATCTCGGCGAGATGCGGGGTGACCTTCTCGCGGGCGTGGCCGACGACCACGACGAGGTTCTCGGGCTGCAACTCACGCGCGGCGGCAAGCACATGTCCCACGAGGGACCGGCCACAGATCTCGTGCAGAACCTTGGGTGTGGCCGACTTCATACGGGTGCCCTCACCCGCTGCGAGAACGACGACGGCTGCCGGGCGAATGGCGCTCACGGGGTTGCCCTTCGGCTGTGGAGGGGGAGGGTTGGACATCCGCAGGATACCGGGGCGTTTCGTGGGGGACATGAGAGTGGGCCCTGACAGTGGTGTCAGGGCCCGAACCGAGCATGGCTCCCCCGCCAGGACTCGAACCTGAAATACATCGTCCAAAGCGACGCGTGTTGCCGATTACACCACGGGGGATTATGGAGTGCAGCCTACGCGGTTCGCCGCTTGGCCTCCACCACCATGCCAGACCACCAGCCTTCGATGCGACGGTACAAGTCGGCTCCTGCTCGGACGTCGATGCGCAGGCAGCCGTAGTAGTTCTCGTCGGTGTTCTTCCGGTTCGTGCTGGGGTTGTGCTTCTTGAGCGTCGTCTTGAGGAACGCGACTAGTTCGACGCCGACATGATCTGCCCAGAATTGCTCGGCGCTTGCCACGCTGGCGGTCTCATGGATCTGTACGGCGAACCTGAGGCGCTCCGGTTCCACGCCGAGCAGGTTGAGCCAGGCCAGGAAGAGCGTGATCATGCCGGGGTCGCTGTTCACGAAGGTGACGCGCTCCTGCCGCCGATACGGCTTGCTCTTCGAACCCTCGGCCCAATAGAGGCCTACGCCGACCAAGAACAGCTCGCGGTCCGTCAGCTTCTCGATCTCTTGTGCTGCCGACTGTTTGGTTCGCTGGCGCTCCTCCTCTCGCAGATTAAGCGTCGCTTCCCACCCGCGCTTGGCGATCGCCGATGCTTCCTCGCGCGTCCGCTTTCGGCGCTCCGGCTTGGGCAGATCCCGTACCCACAGCGAGATCGAACTCTTGGAGCATCCCAGCTCCACCTGGATCTGGTCGTATGTCCAGCCCTGGAGCCGGAGTTCCCTCGCCCTGTGCCTCAGGTCGTCCTTCGCGTTCGGCCGATTCGTCCATTCCGGGGGCGGTTCGCCCTCCAGAAGCCGGTTGAGGATGTCGTTGTTGTCGACGTGCAGCCGGTCGCGGATCTGGCGTCGGCTGAGTCCCGCCCGCCGCAGCGCCACCGCCCGCTCCCGCAACGCCTCGAAGTCCGCGTACTTGACTTGTGGATGTGCCATGGGCATACCGTCCGGGCGGAATCCGATCTTCCGGGGTCGAACGGTGAGCGATTCAGCAGTTCGAGGGATATCGGGTGGTTTCGTCGCCGTTCGGTCGCGGAGTGTGGTGTAGGCCAGTCACGGAAACTCGCCGGAAAAGGGGCACCCGGCGCCCGTAGGCTGGAGGCATGACCACGACGGGGGAAGACCACACGACGGCCTTGGGAGGGCCGTGGTGGTGGGTCAGGCGGCGCAGTGCGGTGCTGGACGTGAGTCTGGCCGTGGTGTCCGCGGTGGAGTGTGCGGTGGAGGGGTATCCCTTCGCGCGGGACGCGGGGATTCCGGTCGCCGCGGGGATCGTGTTCGGACTGTTGGCCGGCTCGGTGCTGGTGTTGCGGCGGCGGTGGCCGATCGCTGTCGTGCTCGTGTCGATCGCGATCACGCCCGCCCAGATGGGCTTCCTGATGGGCATCGTCGGCCTGTACACGCTGGCGGCGTCGGAGTTGCCGAGGCGGATCATCGGTTCGCTGGCGGGGATGCAGCTGGTGGGGACGCTGATCGTGACGTTCGTGCGGGTGCGGCAGGACATGGTGCGGGGGGACCTGACGCTGGGGGACTGGTTCCTGCCGTTCGCGGCGATCACCGCGTCCTTGGGGCTGACCGCGCCGCCGTTGCTGTTCGGGATGTATGTGGGGGCGCGGCGGCGGCTGATGGAGAGCCTGCGGGAGCGGGCGGACAGTCTGGAGCGGGAGCTGCAGTTGCTGGCCGAGCGGGCCGAGGAGCGGGCCGAGTGGGCGCGGAACGAGGAGCGCACGCGGATCGCGCGGGAGATGCACGATGTGGTGGCGCACCGGGTGAGCCTGATGGTCGTGCATGCTGCCGCGCTGCAGGCCGTTGCTCGGAAGGATCCCGAGAAGGCTGTGAAAAATGCCGCGCTTGTGGGGGACATGGGGCGGCAGGCGTTGACCGAGTTGCGGGAGATGCTCGGGGTGTTGCGGACCGGGGACGGCAGAGCGGCCGCTGTGCGGCGCGAGGAGGTGCCGTTGGCGGCGGTGGGGGCGGCCGCGGCGGTGGCGGCTTCCCGGGTCGCCGAGGACGAGGGTGCGGGCGACGGGCCCGGGCCTTCGCTGTCCGATCTGGATGTGCTGGTGGGGCAGTCGGCGGCCGCGGGGATGGTGGTCGACCTGTCGGTGGAGGGGGAGACGCGGCCGTATGCCTCGGACATCGAGCAGACGGCGTTCCGGGTGGTGCAGGAGGCGTTGACGAACGTCCACAAGCACGCGGCGGGGGCGAAGACGTACGTACGGCTCGCGCATCGGGTGTCGGAGATCGCGATGCAGGTGGAGAACGAGCCGCCGCCGGAGGTGGCGTCGGAGTCGTCGGCGCGGTTGCCGTCCGGTGGCAACGGGCTGGTGGGCATGCGGGAGCGGGTCGTGGCGCTGGGCGGGGTGTTCGTGTCGGGGCCGACGGACGCGGGGGGTTTTCGGGTGTCGGCGGTGATTCCGGCCTCGTAGCGCGATCGCTCGGGAGGCGTCAGCCCGCCGTCAGGCGGGTCGGTTCGATGCCGGCGACGAGGGCGGCGAGGGCCTGGTCGAGGTCGGGGCCGAGGTACCAGTCGCCGGTGTGGTCGAGGGCGTAGACGCGGCCCTCGGTGTCGATGGCGAGGATCGCCTGGGTGTCGGTCTCGGCGCCGAGCGGGCAGACCTCGGTGTCCAGGGCGCGGCCGAGGTCGCCGAGGGTGCGGGCCATGTGAAGGCCGTGCAGGGGGTCGAGGTGGACGGCGGCGGGGGCGATCTGGCGGCCGGGGCCGGTGGGTGTGAGGTGGAGTCCGCCGAATTCGGCCCAGGCCTCGACGGCGGCGGGGAAGACGGCGTGCCGGTGTCCGGCGGGTGAGGCGTGGTCGCGCAGGGCGTCGGCCCAGATCTCGGCCTGCTTTATGTCCCAGCGCCCGGGTTGCCAGCCGGCGGCGCGCAGGGTGGCGTCGACGGGGACGGGGAAGCGTGTGGTGGAGGTGCGGTCGGGGTGCATCTTCCCTTGGTTCGTCGAGATCGTCGGGGTACGTCCTGAGGATGTACGTGAGGCGTGCCCGTTGGACTCAGTCGTCCGGACCCGGTCGTCCGGACCCGGTCGTCCGGACCCGGTCGTCCGGACCCGGTCGTGTGGACTCAGTCGTCCGGCGCCGTGGAGTCGACCACGCGGACGCCGAAGTGGGCACTGAGGGCTGCGCAGGCGCGGCAGGGGGCGGCGAAGCTGCCGTGGAGGGGGTCGCCGTCCTCGCGGATGCGTCTGGTGGTGAGTTTGGCCTGCTTGAGGGCCTTGCGGGCCTCGCCGTTGGTCATCGGTCTGCGGGCGGCGCGTCTGGTGCGGGCGGCGTCGATGGCCGTGATGTGGCGTGAGATGAGCATGGCTTCGGCGCAGCGTCCGGTGAAGCGGTCGCGTCGGTCGCTGGGGAGGGTGTCGAGGAAGTCCTGCACGAGAGGGTGCAGGGCGGGCGGCTGGTCGCCGCGGGCGGCGGTGCCGGTGAGGGTGGCGCCGCGTACGGAGAGGGCGGCGGCGACGGTGGGGAGTATGCCGTCGCGGCGGTGGCGCAGGGTGGGGGCGTGCGGGGTCTCGGTGCTGCTCCAGCCGACGCGGGGGTCGCCGGAGGCGCCGGTGTGCGGGCCGGTGTGCGGGCCTGTGTGTGGTGGTGTCTGCCGGGCCGTCCGGGGGTCGCCGGACGTGCCTGGTCGCGGTCCTGCGTGTGGTCCCGTCTGCGTCGCGTTCATGATCGTCATCCCCTCCCGAGCATCCCCCGGACGACACAGAGTGCCAAACGGCGTGGCTGGTGCGGAAGCTGGGGCGGTGCGACACGCCCGGGTTTGGGCAGGCAGTCACGACGAGGTGACGGCTGGTCACGGAAGCGGAGGGGTGCTGACCGGTGTCCGGTGACCGGTCTTGTCGTACCGCATAGGCTGTCCGCACCGCGATCCACGCGGTCGACGCGTGGAGTCGGACGAGACAGTCGATACGGTGCGTAGTGGCCGAAGGGGGTCGCTGCGGGTCGTACCAGAGTGCCGCAGGGGGCAACCGCCATGACGACAGGTCGGCTCGGGCAGCAAGCCGCGCCGCCGAACGCGGCCTACGCCGGGCAGGTCGTGCATTTCCCGGATCCGGTCCGGGCGGCCCGTCACCCGAGAGGGGTGCGGGTGGACGAGCACGGCTTCCCCGTCTTCTCGCCCTACGCGCGTGCGGTCGCGGAGATCGCGGATCCTCCGGAGGGTTTCGGCGTCGACGAGCTGCGGCTGACGGACTACGTGTCGGCGAACGCGGCCCTGGCGGCTTCGGGGCACGAGTTGTGGGACACGGTGCCCGCGGTGGCGACTCCGCACGGCTGGACGTGGCATCACGCGGCGGGTTCGCGGCGGCTGGAACTGGTGCCGGTCGATGTGAAGGCGCTGCTGCGGCATCACGGCGGTATCGCGACGGCTGCCGTGGACCAGAACAAGAGGGGCACGCGGCCGCTCCAGGAGACGCGTCCCGCGCACTTCGGGCTGCCGAAGTCGGGTGTGGCGGTGACCGAGTCGCAGGTGCTGGGCGTCGAGGAGGACCTCGGGTACCGGCTGCCGGGTGCGTACCGGTCGTTCCTGAAGGCGGCGGGCGGGTGCGCGCCGGTGGGCACCGCCCTGGACGCCGAGTTGGGCCTGCTGATCGACCAGCCGTTCTTCACGGTGCGGGACGAGGCGGCGGTCAACGACCTCGTGTACGTCAACAAGTGCCTGCGGGACCATCTGACCAAGGACTACCTGGGAGTCGGCTTCGTCCAGGGCGGGTTGCTGGCCGTGAAGGTGAAGGGCGAGCGGGCCGGTTCGGTGTGGTTCTGCGCGTACGACGACGCGCGGGACGTCGATCCGTCGTGGGCGCCGGCCGAGCGCGTGGAGCGGTTGCTGCTGCCGTGCGGTGAGGACTTCGACGCGTTCCTGTCGCGGCTCGCGGGCAGTCCGCCGGAGTTGGAGACGGTGGCGAACCTGATGGTGGACGGCGGGTTCGCGCGGTCCGTGCCCGTCTCGTCGGTGGGGGAGTGAGCTGAACGATGGTGACGTTTGCGCAGGCGCAGGAGCGCGCCGAAGAGTGGATCAACGGGGATGTGCCGTCGTACCAGCATCGTGAGGTGCGGGTACGGGAGTTCGACCTCGGGTTCGTGATGTGGGCCGAGGACCGTGCGGACGGGCCGCGTTCGGACGGTGGCGGTCAGCGGCTGGTCATCGCCCGGGACAGCGGGGAGGCCACGCTGTGGCCCTCGCTGCCGGTGGGCGAGGTGATCCGCCGGTACGAGGAGGAGTACGGCCGTGCCGATGCCGTCGCCGACGCGGTGCCGGCGCCTGCGGCTCGGGTGGACCTGAACCAGACGTCGTTCCTGTTGACGCCGCCGGAGTGGTTGCAGGAGGCGGCGGACAAGTTGGGGATTCCGGATCGGCGGGCGTCCGCGGGTTCGGGTGGCGGTGTGGCTGCTGGTGCTGGTGCGGAGGCTCGGGCCGGGGAGGCGCTTCCTGAGACGCAGGCCGGGCCTTCCGGTGTGCCCGCCGGGGCGACGCCGTGGGCCGGGACCGACACCAACGCGGATGCCGGCGAGGACCGTTCCGTTCCACTGCCCGCGACCGTGTTCGCGCCGCCGCTGAGCGGTGCCGACGACGGGGACGCACCGCCGGACGCCAAGACGGCGCTGATGTCGGGTGGCAGCGGGCTCCCGCCGACGGCGCTCGCTCCGGCGGTCGACGAGCCGAACGCGCCGGGTGGGCAGGGCGGGCCTGGTGGGCAGGGCGGTACGCCGGCGCCCGGGACGCCGGGTGCGCCTTCGTCGTACGGGTATCCGCAGGGGCCGGGTGTGCCGGGTACGCCGCCTCCGGGTGGGCCCGTGCCGGGGGCGACGCCTCCGCCTCCGCCCCCGCCTCCGCCGGGTGCGCCTTCGTCGTACGGGTATCCGCAGGGCCCGGGTGCGCCTTCGTCGTACGGGTATCCGCAGGGCCCGGGTGTGCCGGGTACGCCGCCTCCGGGTGGGCCCGTGCCGGGGGCGACGCCTCCGCCTCCGCCGGGTGCGCCTTCCTCGTACGGCTCTCCGCAGGCGCCCCACGGTGCCGCGGGGGCGCCTCAGCCTCCCGTCGCCGGGCCCGGTGCTCCGGGCGGGCGGTCGCTCGCGCCGAACGCCGGGGACATCGCCGACGCGGCGACGAGCAAGGCGGGGCCTCCGCCGCGTCGTGCCGGGGCGAACCCGCCGCCTCCGCCGCCTCCGCCGGGTGCCCCGGGAACGCCGGGGGCGCGTCCGGGCAGCACGCCCCCGCCGAGTGGTCCCGGTGCGCCGGGTGCGCACGCGGCCGGCGGGTACGTGCCGACTCAGATGGTGTCGGCGCTCGGCCCCGACGGCCCTGAGGGTCCTGTAGGGCCTGCCCCGCAGGCTCCCCCCGGTACGCCTCCGGGCGAGGTCCACCATGCCCCCACGATGTTTGCCGATCCTGGGCGGGTGGGCCCCGGCGGGGGCGGGCCGCAGCCGCCGGGAGCTCCTGGTGCGCCTGGTGCGCCCAAGCCGCCCGGCGCTCCGGGCACGCCTGGCGCGCCGCAGCCTCCTGGCACCCCCGGTGCCCCTGGTGCGCCCGGCGCGCGGGGTGCCGTCCACCACGCGGAGACCATGCTGGCCGGGCCCCCGATGGGCGCCCCCGGCGCGCCTCCGCCGCCGCAAGCCCCGGGCGTACCCAGTGCCCCCGGCGGGCATGGCGTCCCGGGTGCCCAGCAGTCGATGCCGCCCGGTGCCATGCCGCCTCCCGGTGCCGTGCCTCCTGGGGCGATGCCGCCGCCCGGGCAGCCCATGCCGGGGCAGCCGTCGGCGTACGGATATCCGCAGCAGCAGGGACAGCCGACGGTCGGGCCCGGGTATCAGGCCGTACTGCGGTACCGCGCGCAGGACGGGTCGGAGCAGCAGTTGATCCGGCGTTCGGTGCCGGGGACGCCGCATCCGGAGTGGCAGATCTTCCACGAGCTGCGGGCGATGAACGTGCCGCCGGACCAGGTGCTGGAGCTGCACACGGAGTTGGAGTCCTGCGAGCTGCCGGGTGCGTACTGTGCGCGGATGATCCGGGAGCAGTGGCCGCAGGCACGGATCGCGAGCATCGCGCCGTACGGCACGGATCACGCGAGCCGGCAGCAGGGCATGCAGCAACTCCTCGAGCACCAGGGCGAGTTGCACCAGGTCGCCGACGGGCCCGCCCGCCCGGCTCCGGTGCGGGTGCCGGTTCCGCAGGTGCCGCCCGCGCCGCCGATTCCGCCGGAGGGCGTGGCGCAGGAGGTGGCGGGGGCGTTCGGGCCGGGGGTCTTCCGGTTTGAGCAGGCCGCCGTCTCCCGGCAGGGCGTGCCGCCGGTCGTGGCGCACTCGCTGGTGGTGGCGGGGCTGCCGATGGACATGGGCCCGTTCTTCTGGGCGCAGGCCCAGCCGGGCCGGCCGGTGCCGACGCTGGCGGAACTGGCGGCCGAGCGCGGGGTGCAGCCGGCCTCGGACGCGGGCTCGTACCTCGTGATGGGCAGCGACTTCGGCCGGGCGGTCTGCGTGCAGTACGGCACGGCGAACATCGTGGCGGTACCCGTGGAGGCGGGGCCGGGCGGTGCGCCCGTACCGCCGCAGTTCGTGAACACGGGGCTGCCCGAGTTCCAGCGGTGCCTGGCGCTGCTCGGCCGGATGTGGCGGCTCAGGTTCGGGCTGAACCAGGAGCAGGCGGGACGCTGGACCGTCGACTTCCAGGCCCAGTTGGCCGCGCTCGACCCGGCGGCGCTCGGTTCGCCGGAGAGCTGGTGGTCGGTGCTGCTGGAGCAGATGTGGGACGGGTTGCTGTGAGACGCCTCAGCTGAGACACCCTGTGTGGAAAGGGCCGGGCCCGGTCGTGTGACCGGGCCCGGCCCTTTTGTGTGCGCCGCGTGACCCGTAACCGATGTGCGGAGTGTCGCGTTATGAACACTTCCGTCCGATACATCAAGATGTCCGCGAAATCATTATTTCGCATCCATTCGTGTCGGTTCGGAGAAGAGTCCGGCAGTCCGGCAGTCCGGCGGAGAGTTCGACGGAGAGGGGTTCCAGGATGAGCAGCGCATCGGTCTCACCACATGGATTCGTGGCCGTACGGGGGCGCGCCTACCGCCCCGAACAGGTCGATGCGTACGCCGGTGCCCTCTCCCGGGACCGCGACGCCGCCTGGGAGCGCGCCGCCCGTCTCACCGTGCTCGCCAAGGAGATGGAGGCGGAGGCGGCGCGGTTGCGGGAGACCGTGGCGGCGCTCGCCCCGCAGACGTACGAGGCGCTCGGGGAGCGTGCGCGCCGGCTCTTCGAGCTGGGGCAGGAGGAGGCCCACGCCGTACGGGAGAGCGCGCGGCAGGAGGCGCAGCGCCTCGTCGAGGAGGCGCGGGAGCGTGCGGACGGCGTGCGCGAAGCCGCGCAGGCGCACGCCGACGCGGTGCGCTCCGAGGCCGACGAACGCGCCCGGCACCGCCTGCTCGCGGCGCGCGCCGAGGCCGACGAGATCCGTATCGGCGCCCGGCGCGAGGTGAAGGAGGGGCGCGGGGAGGCCCTCGCGGCGTTGCGCGAGGTGCGGCAGCGCACCACCGGCATGCTCGGCGAACAGGCCAAGGAGCACGCCGAACGGTGGGCCGAGGCCGAGCGGGAGGCGGAGGAGCGGGCAGCCGCGCTGGACGCGCACAACGCCGAGCGGGTGGCGCGGGCCGAAGCGGCGTTGTCGGAGGCGAAGCAGGCGTTCGCCGAGGCGGAGGCGTCCGCGCGCCGCCGGCAGGAGGAGGCACGGACGCGGGCGGCCGCCGTGCTCGCGGAGGCGCGGGCGCGGGAGGAGCGCATCGCCCGGGAGACGGAGCGGGTGCTGCGGGAGCACGGGGAGCGGTGGGACGACGTACGGGCGCAGATGGATCACGTACGGAACAGTTTGACGGCGCTCACGGGGCGGGCGGCGATGGAGTGACGTCGGCGGATCCGCCGGATCCGCCGGATCCGGCGGTACCGGGCCGCCGTGCAGCCGGGCCCGTGTCAGGGGGCGCCCGACCGTGAACGGGCGCCTGTGTGTCGAGGGGCGCCCGGCCTTGAACGGCGCCCATCGACAGCGCGCCCGGCCTTGAACGGCGCCCATCGACAGCGCGCCCGGCCTTGAACGGCGCCCCTCGACGGCGTCAGCCGCCCTTCCGCACCGCCCCCGCCAGGATCCAGCCCTCCACCGCCTCGTACTGCCGCCGCTGCTCCTCCGACTTCCGCTTTCCCGAGGCCACCGTGCCCAGCCACCCGAAGAGGAATCCCGCCGGGATCGACACCAGGCCCGTCGTCGTGAACGGGAACCAGTTGAAGTCGGCCTCGGGGAAGGCGGAGAAGGGGGAGCCGGAGACCAGGTTCGTGCCCGGCATCAGCAGCACCACGACCAGCGAGCCGCCGATCAGTGTGCAGAGCAGGCCGGTTCGGGTGTAGCGGCGCCAGAAGAGGCTGTAGACGAGGGCGGGCGCGATGGCGGAGGCGCCCAGGCAGAAGGACAGGGTCACCAGGGGTTGCAGGCTGCGGTGCTGGACCAGCGTGGCCAGCACGATCGCCGGAACCCCGACCGCCAGCGCCGACACCCGCGCCAGCATCATCTCGCGGCGCTCGGACATCTCGTGCACACGGGCCGCGAACACGTCGTGGGCAAGGGAGTTGGCGCAGGCGAGGATCATGCCGGCGACGGAGGCGAGCAGGGTGAGGAAGAGCGCCGTGGTCACGGTCGTGAACAGCAGCGTCTCCGCCGTGGAGACGTCGGCACCGAAGGCCGCCCGGGAGGCCAGCAGATACGCCGTGTTGCCCTGCGGGTCCTCCTGCGCGATCACCGCCCGGCCGATCAACGCCGTCGCGCCGAACCCGACGACCGTGATGACCAGCACGAACAGCACCACCGACGACACCGCCCAGGACATCGACCGGCGGACCTGACGGGCACTGGAGGCGGTGTACATGCGCATGGTGACGTGCGGCAGACACGCCCCGCCGAGGACCACGGCCAGCTGGGAGCTGATCATGTCGAGGCGGGGATGCGGACTGCCCGCGAACTCCAGCCCCGACTGCAGAAAGGCGGACCCCACGCCACTCTTCTCCGCCGCCGTGTCGAACAGCGCGCCCGGATCCCAGTCGAACCTGTTCATGATCAGTACGGCGACCACCGCGCCCGACCCGAGCAGCATCACGATCTTCATGATCTGGATGAGGGCCGTGCCCTTCATGCCGCCGATCGCCGCGTAGCTGATCATCATCGCGCCCAGTCCGATGATGCAGCCGGTCTTCAGCGAATCGCCGGAGAACCCGAGGATGAACGCCAGCAACTGCCCCGTCCCGGCCAACTGCACCAGCATCAGCGGCAGCAGCGCGGCGATCGTCACCACGCACGCGGCCATCCGCACACCGCGCCCCGGCATCCGCCGCGCCAGCGCGTCCCCCATCGTGAACCGACCCGCGTTGCGCAGGGGTTCGGCCAGCAGGAACATCAGCAGCATCAGCGACAGCGCCGTACTGAGCGCGAGGACGACACCGTCGTACCCGTACAGAGCGATCACGCCACCCGTGCCGAGCACGGTCGCGGCGGATATGTAGTCCCCCGCGATCGCGAGGCCGTTGCGCATGGGGGACAGGGAGCTGTAGCCGGTGTAGAACTCGTCGAGGTCGTCCCGGTCGGGCCCGGTCATCACGCACAGCAGCAGCGTGATGGTGGCGACCGTCGAGAACGCCACCAAGGACATCGCCTGCGCGGAATCACTGAATCCCGTCATCGCCCCGCCTCCTCCTCCCGCTTGGCGTTCAGCTCGGACTCCCTGCGGATACGGTCCGCGATCGGATCGACGTAACGCCGGGCCGTGTGCTCGTACAACGCGATCGCCAGCCAGGTGACCGGCAGTTGGATCATCGCGAGCAGCAGGCCCGTGGGCATTCCGTCGGCGACCGTGCTCGACATGAACCCCGGGGCGAACGCGGACAGGATCAGAAAGAGCGTGAAGTACCCGAGCGCGGTGAGCGTGGCCGTCCGCCGCTGCCAGCGGTAGGCGCTGCGCAGGATCCGCAGGTCGCTGTGGTGACCGAGGGCGGGGCGGTGCTGCGGGCGCTGTCTGGGGGGTTCGGGCGGGGCGGCGGGTTGCCAGGGGTAGGTGGAGTAGGGCGGTGAGGAGTCGTGCGGCTGGTGCGGCTGGTTCTGATACGGCTGATACGGGGGGTACTGCTGATGCGGGTACGACGGTGACGGGTCGTAGGACATCCCGGTGCTCCTTGCGCGGCTCAGGAGTTGGGGGTGGGCGAGCGGAGCCACGCACGCTACTCGGAGGTAGGCGTGTGCGCGAGGGTTTCACCAAACTGATTGGTCGGTACGCGCTTACTCCGCTGACCAGGGGTGTTACCCGCATTAACTCCGATTTTTGAGGGGCGTGTCACACTCACGGCCGCCCGGCTCCTCTGGTTGGCAGGACCTCAGGAGGAGACAGCGCAATGGAGATTGTCGTTTTCGGAGCGAACGGGCCGACGGGTCGGCTGGTCGTCGAGCGGGCGGGGGCGGAGGGGCACGCGGTCACCGCCGTCACACGCCACCCGGAGGCCTTTCCGGTGCGGGGCCCGCGACTGCGGGTGGTCGAGGCCGATGTGCACGACCCCGTCGCGGTCGAGCGTGCGGTGGCCGGGCAGGACGCCGTGATCTCGGCGCTCGGCGTTCCGTACAGCAAGAACCCGGTGACCGTGTACTCCGCCGGCGCCACCCACATCACCCAGGCCATGACCAAGCACGGCGTACGACGCTTCGTCGCCGTGACCTCCACCGTCCTCTTCGGCACGTCTGCGCCCGGCGAGAACCTCCTGTTCCGCAAGGTGCTGGAGCCGGCCGTCATGCGGTTCATGGGCCGCACGGTCTACGACGACATGCGCCGCATGGAGGCCGTCGTCCGCGACACCGACCTCGACTGGACGATCCTCCGCCCCGGCGGCCTCTTCGACACGGACACGGTCAGCGACTACGGGGTCGGCACGTCGCGCCTGCCCGGCCGGTACACAGCGCGGACCGATCTCGCGCATGAGCTGGTACGGCAGGTTGTCGACGCCGGTCATGTGCGCGCCTTCGTTCGCGCCTTCGTCGACGTACGCACGACTGAGAACACGCCGACGTTCCTTCAACTCATCCGGAAGGAGGCAGCCGGCGACAAGGGGGCGGCGCGTGTACGTGACTGACGGCTGGTGTGGCCCTGTCAGTGGCCGAGGTGTGAGAGGGACGCGAGCCGGTAGGCGATGCCGGGGCGGCCGCCCACCGTGATCTCGCCCTCGGCGGAGAAGCCGCTGCGTTCCAGGACGGTCCTGGAGGCCAGGTTGTCGAGCGTGGTGACCGCCGTGAGGGAGGTCAACCCGTACCTCGTCGCGGCCAGCCGGCATACGGCCCCCACCGCCGCCGTGGCCCCGCCCCGCCCCGCCGCGGATTCGCCCACCCGATAGCCCAGTTCGGCCGAGCCGTCCGCCGTCACATCCACGAGGTTCACCCGGCCGATCAGTTCGCCCTCCTCGTCCAGCACCACGTGGAAATGGCAGACACCCGCGTCCTGTTCGGCGAGCAACGCCTTGTGGCGGACGGCGAATTCGGCGAAGTACGCGTCGCCGCGATCCGATATGGAGCGGACGAAATACGCGCGGTTCGCGCGCTCGAAGGCGAGGAGTGCGTCCGCGTGGTCGGGGCGCAGTCGTTCCAGCTTCACCATGCGGTGCAGGGTATGCGGGGGGCGGCTGTCGAGCACCTGAATAAACGTGAGCCGACTGCGTGAGCCGACCACGCCGCAAGGACCTGCAAGACACCCGCAGGACACCCGTCATTGCTCCGTCAGCACCGGAAAGCGCCGAGGCGCGAGCACCAGCAGCACCACGAACGCGATCGCCGCCGCACCCGCCGCCCCGAGATACACCGCATGCACCGCGTCCGCGATCGCGTGCCGGGTGGCCTCGGGCGCGGGGCCGGCGTCCAGGGCCCGGGTCACGGAGTCCAGGTCGCTCGCGCCGCCGAGCCGTGCGGCCAGTACGCCGTTGGCGACCGCGCCGAAGAGGGCCGCGCCGATGGTCTGGCCGGTCTGGCGGCAGAAGAGCACCGAGGCCGTCGCCGTGCCGCGCTCCGCCCAGCCCACCGTGGACTGGACGCCGACGATCAGCGGGAGTTGGAACAACCCCAGCGCGCCGCCCAACAGCAGCATCAGCAGCGTCGGTTGCCACGCCTCACCCGGATACGGCAGGAAAGGGAACGCCAACAGGATCAGCGTCGCCGTGCCGATGCCGAGCATCGCGGTGTTGCGGAAGCCGATGCGCCGGTAGACGTGCTGGCTCAGCGCTGCCGACACCGGCCAGCTGAGCGTCCATACGGAGAGTACGAATCCGGCGGCCACCGGCCCCAGGCCGAGGACCGACTGGGCGTACGTCGGCAGGAAGACGGCCGGGGCGACCATCAGCAGCCCCAGTGCGCCGAGGGCCAGGTTCACCGCGGCGATCGTACGGCGACGCCACACCCATCCGGGGATGATCGGCTCGGCCGCCCTGCGCTCCACCAGCACCACGACCGCCACGAGCACGAGTCCCGTACCGAACAGGGCCATCGAGGGTGCCGACAGCCATGGCCAGGCCACCCCGCCCTGCACCAGCGCGGTGAGCAGGACGCCGCCGCACGCGAACACCGCGAGCGCGCCGGCCCAGTCGACACGCGCGCGCGTGGCGGTCTTTCCCTCCTCCTCAGGTCGTACGTCCCGCTGCGGCTCGTGGAGGTGGCGGACGATCAGCCACAGGGCGACTGCGCCGATCGGCAGGTTGACCAGGAAGATCCAGCGCCAGTCCGCGTACGCCGCCAGGACGCCGCCCACGCCGGGTCCCGCGACCGCGGACACCGCCCAGACCGTGGACAGCTTGGCCTGGATCTTGGGGCGGTCCTTGAGGGGGTAGAGGTCGGCGGCGAGGGTCTGGACCGTGCCCTGCAACGCGCCTCCGCCCAGGCCCTGTACGACCCGGAAGGCGATCAGCGCGCCCATGTTCCAGGCCAGGGCGCAGAGCAGGGAGCCGAGGAGGAACAGGACCGCGCCCGCTATCAGTACCGGTTTGCGGCCGAAGGTGTCGGAGAGCTTGCCGTAGACGGGGAGAGTGACGGTGACGGCGAGCAGATAGCCGGAGAACAGCCAGGAGAAGACCGAGAAGCCGCCGAGGTCGCCGACGATCTGCGGTACGGCGGTGGAGACGATGGTGGAGTCGAGGGCCGCCAGCGCCATCGCGAGCATCAGGGCGGCGACCACGGCACCGCGCCGGTCGGGAGTGGTGCGCTGCGCTGCCTGCTGTATCGCGGGTTGCGTGTCGCCCACGCGAAGTCCTTTCCCCGTGCACCTATCTGCCGTCGGACAGCTTCCCATCCGACGTGTGCATCGCGGGAGGCCTTGACCCTGACGCCGCGGGAGGGTGGAGGCTGAGTGGGCCGAGAGGTGGAGCGAACCCCGAGAGCGGCTCCACCCGGCGGTGGACTGCCCCTAGGGGTACCTCCGTACTACGGCTGGGGGAGGGTTCGTACCGCCGGAGGACGAGACGGCACCGGGATGGTCCTTAACCTGGCTTTATGCCGCTGGGGACGGTCGGGGGGCGGTTCACCGCACGTCCGGGGGTGGGGTTTTCCCCAGCACAAGACGGGGCCCGGCACCAGCGCGCCGGACCCTCTCCGGGCGCCAGACTCATCGGCGTACCACTTCGACGCACCAAGGCGAACGGCTCATCCGCTGAGCAGCTGCTGAGCATCCGCTGGACAACAGATTCACCTGCTTACCGACATAGGAGACATACCGTGACATCGGCTGTGACCATCACCAGGCACGGGGGCACTGGCGGGCGTACGGCCGTTGCCGCGCGAGCGCGGCAGGTCGTGAAGGCGTACGGGTCAGGGGAGACCCGTGTCGTCGCGCTCGACCATGTCGACGTGGACATCGCCCGCGGCCAGTTCACCGCGATCATGGGCCCTTCGGGGTCCGGCAAGTCCACCTTGATGCACTGCCTCGCCGGGCTCGACACCGTGACGTCCGGGCAGATCTACCTGGACGACACCGAGATCACCGGGCTGAAGGACAAGAAGCTCACGCAGCTGCGCCGGGACCGGATCGGGTTCATCTTCCAGGCGTTCAACCTGCTGCCGACGCTGAACGCCCTGGAGAACATCACGCTGCCCATGGACATCGCCGGGCGCAAGCCCGATAAGGCGTGGCTGGGGCGGGTCATCGACACCGTCGGGCTCTCCGACCGGCTCAAGCACCGGCCCACCCAGCTCTCCGGCGGACAGCAGCAGCGCGTCGCCGTGGCCCGTGCCCTGGCCGCCCGGCCCGAGATCATCTTCGGTGACGAGCCGACCGGAAACCTCGACTCGCGCGCGGGTGCCGAAGTACTGGGCTTCCTGCGGCAGTCGGTGGACGAGCTGGGCCAGACCATCGTGATCGTCACGCACGACCCGGTGGCCGCCTCGTACGCGGACCGCGTGCTGTACCTCGCCGACGGCCGGATCGTCGACGAGATGTACAAGCCGACCGCCGAGGCCGTCCTGGACCGCATGAAGGACTTCGACGCCCGGGGGCGTACGTCATGACTGTCCTGAAGACCTCGATGCGCAACTTCTTCGCGCACAAGGGACGCATGGCCCTGTCGGCCGTCGCGGTCCTGCTGTCGGTGGCGTTCGTGTGCGGCACGCTCGTGTTCACGGACACCATGAACACGACGTTCGACAAGTTGTTCGCGACGACCGCTTCCGATGTCACCGTCTCCCCGAAGGAGGCCAAGAGCGACGACACGCCGCAGAACGGCAAGCCCGAGTCACTGCCCGCCTCCCTGCTGGAGCAGGTGAAGCAGGCGGAGGGCGTCAAGGCGGCCGAGGGCGTGGTCGGTTCGTCGGCCGTGACCGTCGTCAACAGCGAGAACAAGAACATGGGCTCCACCAGCGGCGCCCCGACGATCGCCGGCAACTGGACGAAGAACGACCTGCGGTCGATGGAGATCACCTCCGGGCACGCCCCGCGCGGGCCGACCGAGCTGACGGTCGACGCCGACACCGCCGACAAGCACGACCTCAAGCTCGGCGACGAACTGCGCACCATCTCCGTCGCCGGTGACTTCACGGCGAAGATCGTCGGCATCGCCACCTTCAAGGTGACCAACCCCGGCGCCTCGATCGTCTTCTTCGACACCGCGACCGCACAGCGCGAACTCCTCGGCGCCACCGGCCGGTTCACGCAGTTCAACGTCACGGCCGCGGCCGGCGTCAGTGACACGCAGCTCAAGCAGAACGTCGCTCAGGCGCTGGACGGCACGTTCAAGCTGCAGACGGCCAAGGAGAACGCCGACGAGAACCGCAAGGACGTCGGCGAGTTCATGAACGTCATCAAGTACGCCATGCTCGGCTTCGCCGGGATCGCGTTCCTGGTGGGCATCTTCCTGATCATCAACACCTTCTCGATGCTGGTCGCCCAGCGCACCCGCGAGATCGGCCTGATGCGGGCCATCGGCTCGTCCCGCAAGCAGGTCAACCGGTCCGTGCTGGTTGAGGCGACACTGCTCGGCATCGTGGGCTCCATCCTGGGCGTCGGGGCCGGCGTCGGCATCGCGATCGGCCTGATGAAGCTCATGTCGGCGGCCGGCATGAATCTCTCCACCGACGACCTGACCATCAAGGCGACCACCCCGGTCGCCGGTGTCCTGCTGGGCGTCGTGGTCACCGTCCTCGCCGCCTACCTCCCGGCCCGCCGCGCCGGAAAGGTCTCCCCGATGGCCGCACTGCGCGACGCCGGTACGCCGGCCGACGGCAGGGCCGGGCTGGTGCGCGGCCTGATCGGGCTGGTTCTGACGGGTGCGGGCGTGTTCGCCCTCTACGCGGCCGGCACCGCCGACAAGGCGAGCGACGGTTCGCTGATGCTGGGCGCGGGCGTGGTGCTGTCGTTGATCGGCTTCGTCATCATCGGTCCGCTGCTGGCCGGCGGGGTCGTCCGGGTGATCAGTACGGTGCTGCTGCGGCCCTTCGGCCCGGTGGGACGCATGGCCGAACGCAACGCCCTGCGCAACCCGCGCCGTACGGGAGCCACGGGCGCCGCGCTGATGATCGGCCTGGCCCTGGTGGCCTGCCTTTCGGTGGTCGGCTCCTCGATGGTCGCCTCGGCGACGAGCGAGCTCGACAAGTCGGTCGGCGCGGACTTCATCGTCCAGGGCAACCAGCGGATCGTCCCGCAGGCCGAGAAGGCGATGGAGCAGAGCCCCGGCCTGGCCCACGTCACCAGCTACAAGGAACTCGAGGCCACGCTGACCTCGCCCGACGGCAAGACCGACGCCTCCGGCGTCACCGCCGCGGACCCCTCGTACGCCGAGGACCTGCGCCGCGTGACCACGGCGGGCACTCTGACGGCCGCCTACGGCAAGGACGCCATGTCGGTCGGCTCGGACTACGCCAAGGCGCATGGCGTGAAGGTCGGCGACACCGTCAACGTCGCCTTCAAGGGCGGCGAGACGGCGAAGCTGAAGGTCGCGGCCATCACGAGCGACGACAGCGCCCTCGACCAGGGTGCGCGCTACATCAGCATCGAGACGATGCGGAAGTACGTCCCGGCCGACCAGATCCCGCCGAACACGATCATGTTCGCCAAGGCGAAGGAAGGCCAGACGGAGCAGGCGTACGCGGCGCTGAAGAAGTCGCTGGACAACTACCCGCAGTACCAGGTCCGCGACCAGACCGACTACAAGCAGGAACTGAAGGACCAGATCGGCCAGCTCCTGAACATGGTCTACGGCCTGCTCGCCCTGGCGATCATCGTGGCGGTCCTGGGTGTGGTGAACACCCTGGCCCTGTCGGTCGTCGAGCGGACCCGCGAGATCGGCCTGATGCGGGCGATCGGCCTCTCGCGGCGCCAACTGCGGCGGATGATCCGCATGGAGTCGGTGGTGATCGCGCTCTTCGGTGCGCTGCTGGGCCTGGGGCTCGGGATGGGCTGGGGCGCCACCGCCCAGAAGCTGCTCGCCCTGGAGGGCCTCAACGTCCTCGAGATCCCCTGGGCGACGATCATCGGCGTCTTCATCGGCTCGGCCTTCGTGGGCCTGTTCGCGGCGCTGATCCCGGCGTTCCGGGCGGGGCGGATGAACGTACTGAACGCGATCGCGACCGAGTAGCCACCGCGGACGGGGGATGCCCGGCGCCGAGAAGTCAGGGGGACTTCTCGGCGCCGGGTTCGTTGCTGTCTGCCGAGGTTCACTTTCCGGCGGACCGAGTCGGGCGAGGCCCACCCTTCGACCCACCGATTCGGGTGGTGGGTGGGCATAGGCCCGGGGGTCCAGTGGGCGGAGCCCCCTGGTACGCCCACACCGACGCCGAGCACCAGGCGACGCACGTTATCCACAGGGCGTTATCCACAGCTCCCGCACCCGCCCGCGCAGCGACGTACGCTGGAGACCCCCCGGCCGGTCCCCGCGTCGGGCCCTTCGCGATGCCCGCCCTCAGACGAAAGCCGCCCCCGAATGAGCCTGCACGGTCTGCTCGACGCCGTAGTCAAGGACCCCGCCCTCGCGGAAGCGATCACCGCGGCCGCAGACGGCAACCGCATGCACGTCGACCTGGTCGGCCCGCCCGCCGCCCGCCCCCTCGCGGTCGCCGCGCTCGCCCGCGAGGCAGGCCGCCCCGTGCTGGCGGTGACGGCGACCGGACGCGAGGCGGAGGACCTGGCCGCGGCCCTGCGCTCGCTGCTCCCGCCCGAGGGCGTCGTGGAGTACCCGTCCTGGGAGACCCTCCCGCACGAGCGCCTGAGCCCCCGGAGCGACACCGTGGGCCGCCGCCTCGCCGTCCTGCGGCGCCTCGCCCACCCCCGCCCCGACGACCCCGAGACCGGCCCGGTCTCCGTGGTCGTAGCGCCCGTACGATCCGTGCTCCAACCGCAGGTCAAGGGCCTCGGCGACCTGGAGCCGGTGGCGCTGAGGACCGGGCAGACCGCCGACCTGAACGAGGTCGTGGAGGCCCTCGCCGCCGCCGCGTACGCGCGCGTGGAGCTCGTCGAGAAGCGCGGCGAGTTCGCCGTACGAGGCGGCATCCTCGACGTGTTCCCGCCCACCGAGGAACACCCCCTGCGCATCGAGTTCTGGGGCGACGACGTCGAGGAGATCCGCTACTTCAAGGTCGCCGACCAGCGCTCCCTCGAAGTCGCGGAGCACGGCCTGTGGGCGCCGCCCTGCCGTGAACTTCTGTTGACGGAAGACGTCCGCACGCGTGCGCGTGCCCTCGCCGAGCAGCACCCGGAGCTGGGTGAGCTGCTCGGAAAGATCGCCGAGGGGATCGCCGTAGAGGGAATGGAGTCCCTGGCACCGGTCCTGGTCGACGACATGGAACTGCTGCTGGACGTCCTGCCCAAGGGCTCCATGGCCGTCGTCTGCGATCCGGAGCGGGTACGCACGCGTGCCTCCGACCTCGTGGCGACCTCGCAGGAGTTCCTGCAGGCGTCCTGGGCGGCCACCGCGGGCGGCGGCGAGGCGCCCATCGACGTCGGCGCGGCCTCCCTGTGGGCCATCGCGGACGTCCGGGACCGCGCGCGCGAGCTGGACATGATGTGGTGGTCGGTGTCGCCGTTCGCGGCCGACGAGGAGCTCGATGCCGACACCCTGAAGCTCGGCATGCACGCGCCCGAGACGTACCGCGGCGACACGGCGAAGGCGCTCGCCGACACCAAGGGCTGGCTCGCCGACGGCTGGCGCGCGGTGTACGTGACCGAGGCCCACGGCCCGGCGGCCCGTACCGTCGAGGTGCTCGGCGGGGAGGGCATCGCGGCCCGTCTGGACGCGGATCTCGCCACGCTGAACCCCTCCGTCGTGCACGTGGCGTGCGGCTCGATCGACTACGGCTTCGTCGACCCGGGGCTGAAGCTCGCCGTCCTGACGGAGACCGACCTCACGGGGCAGAAGGCGGCCGGCAAGGACGGCGTCCGGTTGCCCGCCCGCCGCCGCAAGACCATCGACCCGCTCACCCTGGAGATGGGCGACTACATCGTCCACGAGCAGCACGGCGTGGGTCGCTACATCGAGATGGTCCAGCGGACCGTACAGGGCGCGACCCGCGAGTACCTGGTGGTGGAGTACGCCCCCGCCAAGCGCGGCCAGCCCGGCGACCGTCTCTACATCCCCACCGACCAGCTGGAACAGATCACCAAGTACGTCGGCGGCGAGGCCCCCACCCTGCACCGCCTGGGCGGCGCCGACTGGACGAAGACCAAGGCGCGCGCCAAGAAGGCGGTCAAGGAGATCGCCGCCGACCTGATCAGGCTGTACAGCGCGCGGATGGCCGCCCCCGGGTACGCCTTCGCCCCGGACACCCCCTGGCAGCGCGAGCTGGAGGACGCCTTCCCGTACGCGGAGACGCCCGACCAGCTCACCACCATCGCCGAGGTCAAGGAGGACATGGAGAAGACGGTCCCGATGGACCGCCTGGTCTGCGGCGACGTCGGCTACGGCAAGACCGAGATCGCGGTCCGCGCCGCCTTCAAGGCCGTCCAGGACGGCAAGCAGGTCGCCGTGCTCGTCCCCACCACCCTGCTGGTGCAGCAGCACTTCGGGACGTTCGGCGAGCGCTACTCGCAGTTCCCGGTGAACGTCCGCGCCCTGTCGCGCTTCCAGACCGACACCGAGGCGAAGGCGGTCCTGGAGGGCCTGCGCGACGGCTCGGTGGATGTCGTCATCGGCACCCACCGCCTGTTCTCCGCCGAGACCAAGTTCAAGGACCTGGGCCTGGTCATCGTCGACGAGGAGCAGCGCTTCGGTGTCGAGCACAAGGAGCAGCTGAAGAAGCTGCGCGCGAACGTCGACGTCCTGACGATGTCCGCGACCCCCATCCCACGCACCCTGGAGATGGCGGTCACCGGCATCCGCGAGATGTCGACGATCACCACACCCCCCGAGGAGCGCCACCCGGTGCTCACGTTCGTCGGCCCCTACGAGGAGCGGCAGATCGGCGCGGCCATCCGCCGCGAACTGCTGCGCGAGGGCCAGGTCTTCTACATCCACAACCGCGTCGAGTCGATCGACAGGGCGGCGGCCCGTCTCAGGGAGATCGTCCCCGAGGCCCGCATCGCGATCGCCCACGGCCAGATGTCGGAGCAGGCCCTGGAGCAGGTGGTCGTCGACTTCTGGGAGAAGAAGTTCGACGTCCTGGTGTCGACCACGATCGTCGAGTCCGGCATCGACATCTCCAACGCCAACACCCTGATCGTGGAGCGCGGCGACAACTTCGGCCTCTCGCAGCTTCACCAACTGCGCGGCCGGGTGGGCCGAGGCCGCGAGCGCGGCTACGCCTACTTCCTCTACCCGCCGGAGAAGCCCCTCACGGAGACCGCCCACGAGCGTCTGGCGACCATCGCCCAGCACACCGAGATGGGCGCGGGCATGTACGTCGCGATGAAGGACCTGGAGATCCGCGGCGCCGGAAACCTCCTCGGCGGCGAACAGTCCGGCCACATCGCGGGCGTCGGCTTCGACCTGTACGTCCGCATGGTCGGCGAGGCCGTCGCGGACTACCGCGCCTCCATGGAGGGCGGCGTCGAGGAGGAGGCACCTCTCGAGGTCAAGATCGAGCTGCCGGTCGACGCGCACGTCCCGCACGACTACGCCCCCGGCGAGCGCCTGCGCCTCCAGGCGTACCGGGCGATCGCCTCGGTCAACACCGAGGACGACATCAAGGCCGTACGCGAGGAACTCGTCGACCGCTACGGCAAGTTGCCGGAGCCGGTGGAGAACCTGCTGCTGGTGGCCGGGCTGCGCATGCTCGCGCGCGCGTGCGGCGTCGGCGAGGTCGTCCTCCAGGGCAACAACATCCGCTTCGCCCCGGTGGAGTTGAGGGAGTCCCAGGAGCTGCGCCTCAAGCGGCTGTACCCGGGGACCGTCATCAAGCCGGCGGCGCATCAGGTGCTGGTGCCGCGGCCGAAGACCGCGAAGGTGGGCGGGAAGCCGCTGATCGGGCGGGAGTTGCTGGGCTGGGTCGGGGAGTTCCTGACGTCGATTCTGGGGTCGTAGGGTCTGGGGTCCTGGCAACGGGGGAGTAGGGGCTTTCGGTCGGGGCTTTCAGTCTCGGCGGCGGCCCCTTGGAGCGGGCCTCAGGCGGAACGGAACAGCGTGGTCGCCAGCGTCCGGAACACCTCCTCGGGGTCCCCGTCGCCGACCGCGCCGTCCAGGTTGTGGCCGAGGAGCAGCGTGGCGAAGCCGTGGGCCAGGGACCAGGCGGCGACGCCGGCGAGGCGGGAGTCGACGCCGAAGTCCTCGGCGCGCACGGCGGAGACCGCTACGCGCAGGGCGTCGGCGGCGAGGGCACGGCCCGTGGTCAGCTCGAGGTCGTCGCCGCGCAGTAGCTCGGGCGTGAACATCACCTGGAAGTGCGCGGGGTGCTCGCGCGCGAAGCGTACGTAGCGAACGCCCGCGTCCTTGAGGTCCGAGGCCTCGTTGAGCGCGGCCGCGAGCAGCCCGAAGCCCTCGGCCGCGATCGCCGTGAGCAGTCCGGTGCGGTCCTTGAAGTGGTGGGCGGGCGCCGCGTGCGAGACGCCGGCGCGGCGGGCGAGGTCGCGCAGGCTCAGTGCGGAGGGGCCGTCGGCGGCGATGACGTCCAGCGCGGCGCTGAGGATGGCGCGGCGCAGGTCGCCGTGGTGGTACCGGCGGGGGGCGTCGTCTGTCTTCTTCGGTTCGGTGGGGCTCATGGGCAGCAGCGTACGCTCGATCTAGGCATTGACAAGTTCGGACGGGTCGGGCAATCTTGTCAGTGTCAAGTTGTGCTGATGCGAGTGCTGGTGCGGGATGCGTCGAGGAGGTAGGTCATGGGGGAGTGCGGCGGCGGGATCGACGGGACGGTCGATGAGGCTGTGGAGCTCGCGCGCGTGCGTCAGCTCTGGCAGCTGCTGGAGCCGCTGCACGCGGTGCTGTACTACGCGCCGGAGGTCTTCGCGGAGGCCGCGGCACTGGGCTATGACACCGGGGAGCGCTGGCCGACCTACTTCCCGTACCGCGCGGCCCCGTTGGGCCCGGTGGGTGCCGAGCGGGTGACGTCCGCCTTCTACAGCTTCAGCCCGCGCATGGTCGCCGAGTACGTCGAATCGGCGTGGTCGGTCGCGAGCCCCGAGGTGATGCTGGAGGCGCGGCTGCGAGGGGTTGACGGGGCGTACCGCGCGATCTTCGGCGACCGGACGGACAGTGCCGAACTGGCGGAGGCCGCGGCCTTGGCCCGGCGCGCGGCCGAGGCGGCGAACACCGCGGGCCGTCCTCTCGCCGCGGCCAACGCCGCACTGGAGTGGCCCAAGACCCCTCACCTCCAGCTGTGGCACGCGGCGACGATCCTGCGCGAGCACCGCGGCGACGGACACATAGCAGCCCTGCTCGTCGCAGGCCTCGACCCGGTCGAGTCGCTCGTCTCCTTCGCCGCGATAGGCGCCGCGAGCGTCGAACGCTTCGAGAGCCGCGGCTGGAGTGCCGCGGAGTGGGCGGCCGCACGGGAGCGGCTGTCCGCCCGCGGTCTGGTCGACGAGGACGGTACGGCCACGGAGGCGGGCCGTGCGCTGCGACGCCGCGTCGAACAGGACACCGACCGACTCGCCGCCGCTCCCTGGCAGTTCCTCGGACGGGACGGCGCCGACCGCCTGGTCGACCTGCTCGGTGACTTCTGGGTCGCGGTGCTGTCGTCCGGACTGCTGCCTTCGGAGACGACGTTGGGGATCGGGAAGGTGTGAGTCGGGTGTGAGTCGGGCTCGCCGGCCCGCCGTGCGGTGAAAAACAGGAAGCCGCCCGCGGGAGGTGGGTCTCCGCGGACGGCCCCTGTTTCACCTGGTGGTTCAGGGAGCCCGGCCGGGACGCTGTGCCCGGCGGGCCCCATGACCTCCGTGAGTCTCCGGCCTTACGGCTGTTCGGGCCTGTCGCGATCCATACCGAGCTGGCCTTCCATCCGCTGTTGAGCGTCGTCGACCTGGCTCTCGTACTTGTTGCCCGTCTTCTCGTTGGCTTTCCGTTCCGCGGCGTCGGACATGTCCTTGCTCTTGCGGCCCTTCGCCTGGTTCTTGAATCTGTCGAGGATGCCCATCCAGAGCTCCTTCCGGAGGTGACTCGCAATCGACCATACGCCCGACTCGCGAGCAATGCCCATTTAGGACCCATATGGTCTGGACCTCTCGGCCGCTACGGTGAGACCGGCAACCCGCCGAGCAGGGGCGGAAACCGGGTAGGCAAGGGGAGGGGCGCACCATGAGGCGTCTGAAGGGCGGAGCGACAGCCGCCGTCAGGACCGGTATCGCGGTGTTCGCCGCCATGGCACTCGCCACCGGGTGCGAAGCCCTCGAAGAGGGTGGCACTGCGACGGACAGCGGTGCCCCGGCACCGGACGGTCGTGCCGTCAGTCCCTTGAAGAACCCGGACGGCACCAAGCCGGGCCTCGCACCCGTGACGAGCGAGACCGACGAGGCGGCGGCCCGCAAGCTCATCGAGACCCTGCGGACGAAGGGACGCGGACCCAAGACGGGCTACGACAGGGACGAGTTCGGCTACGCGTGGATGGACACGGCCGACGGAGTCCCGCTGGCCCGCAACGGCTGCGACACCCGCAACGACCTCCTGCAGCGCGACGGCCAGGGCCTGCGCTTCCGCTCCGGCTCCGACTGCGTGGTCATCGCCATGACCCTGCACGACCCGTACACCGGTACAACCATCGAGTGGCGCAAGCAGAAGGCCACCGAGGTGCAGATAGACCACGTCGTCCCACTGTCCTACAGCTGGCAGATGGGCGCCGCACGCTGGTCGGAGGACAAGCGCGAGCAACTGGCCAACGACCCGCTCAACCTGATCCCGGCCGAGGGCCGCGCCAACTCGTCCAAGGGTGACTCCGGACCCGCCTCCTGGCTCCCGCCCAACAAGCAGATCCGCTGCGCCTACGCGGTCCGTTTCACCCAGGTCGCCCTCAAGTACGAACTGGCGGTGACCGCGCCCGACCGGCAGATGATGCTGGAGCAGTGCGAGGAATGAGGAGAGGGCGAGGGCCAGCGGGCCGGGGAGACAGGACGGGGTGAGGGCGGGCCGCCCGAGCCTCGGCTCCGGCGGCCCGCCTCTACTACCGGCCCGTTCCTACTGCCGGCCCGGTCCGGCACCTTGCCGGGGACCTCCGCCGCCCGTGGGGCAGGGCACCGGTGTTCAGGCCCCGCGCTTGAACTGCTGGTTGGTGCCGGTGCCGCAGGTCCACTGGATGAGCTTGGCGTTGTCGGCGGTGGACTTGTCCGACACGTCGAGGCACTTGCCGCTGAGACGTGAGACGAGGCGGACCCAGCCGTCACCGGCGTCCTGGAGCTGCCACTGCTGGTTGGTGCCGGTACCGCAGGTCCACTGGATGACCGGGTTGCCGTTGGCGGTGGAGTTGTTGGCCACGTCCAGGCACTTGCCGCTGTGCCGGGCGGCCAACTGGACGTATCCGCTGCCCATGTCCTTGAACCACCAGGACTGGTTCATGCCGCCGTTGCAGGTGTACTGGGTGATCTGGGTGCCGTCGTCCAGGGACCTGCTGGGCACGTCGAGGCATTTGTTGCTGTGGCGCGCGGTGACCGTCTCCCAGGGCCCGCCGACGCCGTCGACCTTCCCGGCCGCGGTGTCGATGCTGATCTGCGCGAACCAGTCCATGGTCATCGTGGTGTCGGTGGGGAACTCGAGCGGCAGCCAGACGTATGTCGAGGCGTTGACGTTCTGGCCGAAGGAGTTGCCCCAGCGGTCGCCCATGTAGAGGTACTCGGTGCCCGCGCTGCCCTGCACGGGCAGGACGAACGTGGTCTGGGAGCCGTAGCCGGTGGAGTCCCCGACGTTCTGCAGGTCGCTCCAGGTGCCGGTGATGCTGGAGGCGGTCGCGTACATCTGCTGGTTGGGCCGCCAGCCGGTGGCGCCGGAGGTCAGCAGGAAGTAGACGCCGTTGCGCTTGAACAGCGCCGGGGCCTCACGCAGTTGGCCGGCCCAGAGCAGCTGCACACGGGTCTCGACGGTGAGGTAGTCGGGGCTGAGACGGTAGATGTGCAGGTCGCGGTTCTCGCGGGCGGCCGAGATCATGTAGCCGGTGCCGTCGTCGTCCGTGTAGACGGTGATGTCGCGGGACATGTGGCCCAGCGGGCGGAAACTGCCCTGCCAGGTGTAGTCGCCGTCGACGGTGTCGGAGACGGCGACGGCGGCGCGGGCCTGGGTGTAGTCGGTGGCCAGTTCCTTGTGCATCCACATGACGAACTTGCCGGTGGACGCGTTGTACATGACCTTGGGGCGCTCGATGTTGGCCGAGGCGAGCTCCGGATCGGTGGCCTGGGTCAGGACATGGCGCCGGAACTCCCAGGTCTTCAGATCGGTCGAGCGGTAGGCGGACACATACCGGAAGGAGTTGTCCTCGTTGCGGTTCTCACCGAACCAGTAGTAGGAGGAGCCAACCTTGATCACGCCACCGCCGTGCGCGTGCACCACGGCTCCGGTGGGGTCGGTGAACTGGGTTCCGTTGGAGATCGTGACGGTCGCCGCGTGCGCGGTGCCGGTCAAAAGGGCCTGGGGGACGAGGCTGAGGAGCACGGCGAGTACGAGTAGCCAGGCACGGCGCATCGAGGGTCTTTCCCTTTCACTCGGCTGCCCCGGCGATCCGCGAAGGGAATCAAGGCAGACCACAACCGAACAAAATTCGGCTGAATCGAACGCTGCCGCACATCAGACTGCCTGCTACGGAAGTGCGTCAAGAGTTCCGACACAGATCGGTGCGCAGGCGGGGGCGATGTCGGGCGGTGGCGCGCCGGTCCGGTTCTGCGGTGAGGCGCCGGCCCGGTTCTGTCCGACCTCTTGACTTCAATTCGGGCGTGTCATTACCGTCGCGCAGTATTTCGAACATTGTTCGACATGTCGGACGAATCGAATGTGGCGTGTGCGACGGAGGACACCCCTATGCACGACCGATCCCCCAGACGTGGCAGACCCCTGGCGGCTGCCCTGTCCAGCTCGATCCTGGCCGTGGCCCTGCTGGCCGGAGGGCCCGGGGCGGGTACCGCTCAGGCGGCCGACGACCCCAACGCGGTCGCACTCGACAAGGACGCGATCCTCGCTGCCAACCAGCTCGACGAGCCGCAGTGGTACAAGGACAACATCCCGTTCCTGGACACCCCCGACAACACCATCGACGAGGTCTACTACTACCGCTGGAGCACCTACAAGCGCGCGCTCCGCTACACCGTGCCGGGCACCGGGTACGTGTCGACCGAGTACGACGTGCCGATCGGCTACGCCGGGAACCCGTACACCGCGCTCCCGGACGCCACCGGCTACCACCTCCTGGACGGGCGCTGGCTGCACAACCGCGACTACGCCGGTGACTACCTGGACTTCTGGCTGCGCGGGGCGGGCAACTCGGGCGCGCGGAACTTCAGCGAGTGGATCACCAGCGCCGCGTACCAGCGCTTCCTGGTCACCGGTGACGCCACCGAGATCAAGGCCGAACTCCCGCAACTCATCGCGCTGTACAAGAGGTGGGACTCGAACTCCACCAACGACATCACGGTGAACGGCACGGCCTCCACCAGCGACCTGTACCACCAGACCCCGCTGTCCGACGCCACGGAGTACACCGAGACGTCGATGCACAGCAGCAACTGGTTCAGCGGCGGCCCCGGTTACCGGCCCACGATCAACGCGTACATGTTCGGCGCCGCCCAGGCGATCAGCAAGATCGCCACCATGACCGGGGACACGGCGACCGCGACCGAGTACGGCGACAAGGCCGCCTCGCTCAAAGCCGGGGTGCAGAACTCGCTCTGGGACCCGCAGCGCCAGTTCTTCATGCAGGTCTACAACACCCACAGCACCAACGACACCCTCAAGCAGACCAGGACGACCTGGCGTGAGGCGATGGGCTTCGCCCCCTGGGCGTTCAACCTGCCCGACGCGCAGTACTCCTCGGCGTGGAAGTACCTGACGGATCCGAAGCGGTTCGGGGCGGCCTTCGGGCCCACGACGCTGGAGCGGGTGCACGACTTCGAGGCCGAGCAGGCGGCCGTCACGCACGCGAACACCCACGACTCGTCGACGGCCTCCAACGGCAAGTACGTCGGACAGATCGACTTCGCCGACAGCGAGGTCACCTTCACCGTGGACGCGCCCGGCGACGGTACGTACCCGGTGACGGTCCACTACGCCAACGGCACCTCCAGCACCTCGACCCACCAGGTCGTCGTGAATGGCGACACCGCCAACCCGGTCACCGTCAGCTACGCCCCCACCGGCAGCTGGGGCCAGTTCTCGGAGTCGAAGTCCGTCACCGCGCAGGTCCCGATGAAGGCCGGCGCCAACACGCTGAAGTTCACCAAGGGAACGGGCTTCGCGGAGCTCGACCGGATCGCCGCGAACCCCTACTTCAACTACCAGGCGATCCCCGCCGAGCAGAAGCGCGACGACGCCAACTGCTGCCACTGGAACGGCCCGAGCTGGCCGTTCCAGACGAGCCAGATCCTGACCGGCATGGCGAACCTGCTCCAGGACTACCCGGCGCAGAGCTACGTCACCAAGCAGGACTACGCGACCATGCTGACCCAGTTCGCCGGCCTCCAGCACAAGGACGGCAAGCCCTATGTCGCCGAGGCCGCCAACGGTGACACGGGAGACTGGATCTACGACGGCTTCAACTTCAGCGAGCACTACAACCACTCCAGCTTCAACGACCTGGTGCTCTCCGGTCTGCTGGGCATCAAGCCCCAGGCGGGCAACACGCTCGTACTGAAGCCGCTGATCCCGTCCGGCTGGGACTACTTCGCGGCGGAGAACGTGCCCTACCACGGGCACACCCTCTCGATCCGCTGGGACCGGGACGGCACGCACTACGGCAAGGGCACCGGCCTGCAGGTCTTCCAGGACGGCGTACGCATCCACCAGTCCTCGACGGTCGGCAACACCACCGTGAACGTGGCCGCCCCCGTCACCCCGGCGCAGCCCCCGCGGATGATGAACGTGGCCGCCAACCCGCTGACCGCCGAGCAGGACTGGCTCGGCCGCACGGTCACGCAGCCCTACCCGAAGGCCTTCGCCTCCTACACCAACACCGTCTCCAACGGTCCGCACTGCCACAGCGGCCAGACCTGCAAGCCCACCACCTTCGACGCCCCGCTGCGGGCCACCGACGGCTGGATCCGCTACGACAAGATCCCCGACAACCGGTGGACCAACTCCGGCTCCCCGAACGCCACCGACCACCTCGGAGTCGACTTCGGTGCGCCACGCAAGATCAACGAGGTCAAGTTCTACACCTACGACGACGGCGCGAACATCCGCGTCCCGGCGAGCTACACCGTCCAGTACCTGAACAACGGCGTGTGGACGTCCGTACCCGGCCAGGTCAAGAGCCCGGCGACCCCGAGGGCGAACAACTCCAACGAGGTGACCTTCCCGACGATCACGACCGCCCAGTTCCGGGTCGTCCTCACCCCGCAGGCAGGCAAGTTCGTGGGCATCACCGAGCTGGAGTCCTGGTACCCGGAGACACCGGCGGTGCGGATCGTCAACAAGAACAGCGGCCTGGAACTCGGCATCGCCGGTTCCTCGATCGCCGCCGGAGGCGCTGTCCAGCAGCAGACGGCCAACACCACGGCCAACCACCGATGGACGATCGCCCCCGCCGAGAACGGCTACTACAAGATCTTCAACACCAACAGCGGCCAGGTCCTCGGCATCAAGGACGCCTCCAAGACGGCCGGTGCCACCGCGCTGCAGTGGGGCGACACCCTCACCGCCGACCACTTGTGGTCCGTGGTGGACGCAGGTAACGGCTACTGCAAGCTCGTCAACAAGAACAGCGGCATGGTCCTGGGCATCGACGGGATGTCCACATCATCCGGGGCCGCGGCCCTGCAGTGGGACGACACCGGCACCGCCGACCATCTGTGGCGGCTCGTCACCGACGACGGCACCACACCGTTCAATTCCTAGCCGGTCCTAGCCGGTCCTAGCCGGTCCTGGCCGGCGGACGAGCACCCCTGAGCCGGGCCTCGGGATTCCGAGGCCCGGCTCCTTTGCCTGCGACGAAAGCACCGGCGCCCAGCCCGGCGAACGGGTCCTTCGGCGTGCTCGGCGCACTCGGGGTTGTTCGACGAACCCGGCGTGCTCGGCTCGCTCGACCGAGCCGACCTGTTCGGACAAGGCCGGCCGTCTCGACGAACGGCGCGGGCTGGCCCGTTCCGTGCCCGTCATCGAACTCCTCGACGACGACGTCGACTTCGCCCCGGCCCGCCACCTCCGCCCGCGACGGCGGCGGACGGCGCCGAGGCGCTCACCGCGGTGCGCGAGCGCCTCGGCGAGACCCTGCGCCTGACCAGTGAGCTCACGCCGTCCCCCGCGGCCGGCGCGCAGCCCGCGCGCTGGCCGCTCACCACCGTCGGCGAACTCGCGCGCGGGGGCGCGCTGGTGCTGCGTACCGGCGGAACCGGCGGCCACGCGCGCGTGCCCGTCCTCACCGACCACGACGTCCTCGCCGGAAACGCCCCCTCGGGGACGCTTCCCGAGAGTGACGAGGAGGCCGTGCTCATGCAGGCGGGGGATGGAGTGGTGCCGGTGGTCGGCGGCGGCTCGGTGACGCGCGTGATCGACGACGCCACAGCGGGCGCCGCCCTGGGGCGCAACCTCGTGCTCCTGCGCCGCGATCCCACGGCGCTCGACCCGTGGTTCCTCGCCGGCTTCCTGCGCGGCACCGCCAACAACCGCCAGGCCAGCAGTTACGCGTCCACCGCCACCCGCCTCGATGTGCGCCGCCTCCAGCTCCCCCGGCTGCCGCTCGACGAACAGCTGCGCTACGGCGCGCGCTTCCGCGCCCTCGACGACTTCGAGCGGGCACTCAGGCAGGCGGGCCGGCTCGGGGAGCAGCTCGTGCGTGGGATGTACGACGGCCTGACGGACGGAACGGTCGCGGCCGGCCAGTGATCAACCAGTGATCAACCGGCGATCAGTACGACAACGGTTCGGCACAACTCGGGACCGCTTGTCCGTTGTCGGCCTATACGCTCGGACTTCCACACCGCACCACCCCCGTCCGCCCGTTCGTCACGTCGGCAACACCGGTCCAGGAGCAGTCATGTACGGCAACAGCGCGGTGCCGCCGCCGTCCCGCAGCGCGGCCACCGTCATCACTCTGCGCGTGCTGTTCGCCGCCTGCGGCCTCCTGTCGTGCGGCATGCTTTCCTGCGTTCCGCTGTTCCGGGTCGCCGTCCTGCGCGGTCGCTGGTTCGACTGGGTGGTGGCCTGGGTGAGCCTGCCGGCGTCCATCGCCTGCCTCGCCGTGGTCGGCTCACTGCCGGAGTCCGACAACCGCACGGACATCGCCCTGGCCCTCGTCCTGCTGATCGGCGCGGCGGCCACCGTGTACTTCCTGGTGACGGACATTCGTGTGCACGCCGCCGCACGCTGGCCCTCCGGCTACGCACCGCTCGGCACGCCGACCGTCGGCGGGAGCTACGGCCAGACCCGCCCGGCGGGACCATACGGGGCCATGCCCGTACCGCCCGCCCCGCCCCAGCAGCCCCTGCCCCACCAATCCTCGATCCCACAGTCCTCGTTCCAGCAACCCTTGCTCCGGCAGCCCCCGGGAACCGGGATACCGGGCTCCCAGACCCCGCCGCCCACCGGCCCTGCAGTCCCCGCCCCGCCGCCCCATCGCCCCGCGCCCGCCCGTATCGACCAGGTGCGCGCCGAGCTCGACGAGCTCAGTGACTACCTGCGCCGCCAGGACGGCCACCACGACGGCCACCACGACGGCCACCACGACGGCAATCACGAGGGCGGAAGGTGAGCGTGACGACGGGACGTGTCGTCGCCGGCCGGTATGAACTGTCCACGCTCATCGGGCAGGGCGGCATGGGCCAGGTCTGGACGGCCTACGACCAGCGGCTCGACCGGCGCGTGGCGGTGAAGCTGCTGCGCCCAGACAAGGTGGCCGGCCAGGAGGCGGACGAGCTGCGCCGCCGCTTCGTGCGTGAGTGCCGGGTGACCGCGCAGGTCGACCACCCCGGCCTGGTCACGGTCCACGACGCGGGTAGCGAGGGCGAGGAGCTGTTCCTCGTCATGCAGTACGTCGACGGCGCCGACCTCTCCGACCACCTCGCGGAGCACGACCCGTACCCGTGGCAGTGGGCGGTCGCGGTCGCCGCGCAACTGTGCGCCGTGCTGAGCGCCGTGCACGCCGTGCCGATCGTCCACCGCGACCTCAAGCCGCGCAACGTGATGGTGAAGCAGGACGGCACGGTCACCGTCCTCGACCTCGGCGTCGCGTCCGTGATGGACGCCGACACCACCCGCCTCACCCACACCGGCACCCCCATCGGCTCGCCCGCCTACATGGCCCCCGAGCAGGCGATGGGCGGCGCGGTCGGCCCGTACACCGACCTGTACGCGCTCGGCGTACTCCTGCACGAGCTCCTCAGCGGAGACGTCCCGTTCGCGGGCTCGACGGCCCTCGGTGTGCTGCACCGCCACCTGTACGAGCCTCCGCTGCCCGTGCGCCGGATCCGCGCCGAAGTCCCGGAGCCCCTCGAAGCGCTCGTCCTGCGCCTGCTCGCCAAGGACCCGCAGCACCGCCCGGCCTCCGCGCAGGACGTGTACGAGGAACTGGCGCTGCTCCTGCCCGCGCGCGGGATGCCCACCGGGGCGCCCCTCGACCCCACCCGCCCCTTCCTGCGCCCGCACGCCCCCTGGCCGGACCGCGCCCGCACGCCCGCGCCCCAGCCAGCCCCCGCCGCGGCCGTGCCGCCCGCCGCCGAGAAGCCGGACGTCGCCCGGGCCGTCGACGAGGTCAAGCGTCTCCTCGGAGAGGGCCGCATCACCCAGGCCGTCGACATCCTCGGCGCGATCCTGCCGGCCGCGGCCGAACAGCACGGCGAGCGTTCCCCGGTCGTGCGCACCCTGCGCAAGCAGTACGCGGCCACCCTCATGGACGACGGCCAGTACCGGCGCGCGCTGCCCGAACTGCGCCGCCTCGCCGACGAACGCGCCGCCGAGGCCGGCCAGGCCGACCCCCAGTCGCTCCGCTACCGCTACGAGGCCGCCCAGTGCCTGGAGCAGCTCGGCGAACCGGCGGCGGCGCTCGCCGAGTACCGCGCGCTGCTGCCGTACTACGAGAACCAGTACGTGGCCGGCGACCCGGAACTCGCCCACGACGTCCGCCGCCGCATCGGCCACCTCCTCCTCGCCCTGGGCGACCGCGCCGCCGCCCACGACACGCTGGTACGGCTGCTGCACGACGCGGAGCGCCTGCACGGCCCCGGCCACCCCTTCGCGGCGGAGATCCGCCGGACACTCCAGTGGCTGGGGCAGGTGCGGGGTTAGTCGCGGGGTTAGTCGCGGGGTTAGTCGCGGGGTTAGGTGCACGCCCGCAGGGAGGCGAAGGCCTTGCGCGCCAAGACGTACCGCAGCCGCCGTGGCCGGTGAGGCGCGGCGGTGCCAGAAGTACTGCTGAATCGTTGGTCGAATGGGTTGGCCAGAGCTTGCGCACTGCCTACCATCGATCACCGCAAGACTTTGTGCACCGCCGCACAATCTCCTCGGGAGGCTTCCTTGCACCGCCGTCGTCGCACCGCGCTCCTCCTCTCCGCCGCGATTGCCGCGGCCCCCCTCATCACCGCCTGCGGAAACGACGCGCATCCCGGCGCGGCGGCCGTCGTCGGCGGCCAGCGGATCACCGTCTCCCAGCTGGAAACCCGGGTGAACGAGGTGCGCGCGGCACAGCGGGCGGCGGTACCGGACGACGCGCAGTACGAGCAGGCGATCGCCAAGACCGGCACGCTCTCCCGCGACACCCTGCACAACATGGTCCTGGAGCGGGTGCTGCAGCGCGCCGCCCAGGACGCGGGCGTGAGTGTCAGCCGCAAGGAGATCCAGCAGATGCGCAGCGGCCTCGAGGAGCAGACCGGCGGCTCCAAGGCCCTGGAGGCCGCCTGGCTGCAGCAGTACGGCATCGCCCCCGAGCGCCTCGACGAGAACCTCCGCCTCCAGCTGGAGGCCCAGAAGCTCGCCACCAGCCTCGGCACCAACACCGGCGACCCCGCCTTCTGGAACGTCCTGGCCGAGGCCTCCAAGAAACTGAACGTCGACCTCAACCCGCGCTACGGCACCTGGGACGTGGACAAGAGCAGCCGCGTCGACACGAAGACGCCGTGGGTGCGGGAGGTCACGGCGACGGAGACGCAGCAGACGGCCTGACCGCACCGCGGGGTTGTTCATACGATCACACCGAGCCCCCCGCCCTGTGGACAACTTGATCGCTTCGTCGGCGGCGTGCGTTAGCTTCGAATGGTGAACGCAACCAGCCCCGAAGCCGCCACCGCTCCCGAGCCCGCCACCGGCCGCATCGTCCTCCTCACCACCAGCCACCGCGTCGCCCCCGGCCTGCTGTCCTGGCCCGCCTGGCAGGCACTGCACGCCGCCGACCGGGTGCTCTGCGCGGACGGCGCGCACCCGCAGCTGCCGTATCTCCGCGAGGCGGGCATAACGGTCGACGAGGCGTCCCCGACCGCCGAGGAACTGGTCGACGCGTGCGCCGGCGGACGGACGGTCGTCGTGGTCGCCACCGGCGAGGGCGAGCCGGCCCTCACGGACGGCCTGGCACGCCTCGCGGGCTCCGGCCGCGTCCACATGCCCGACCTGGAGCTGCTCCCGGCCTCCTACGACCTGCCGGGCGCCCGCCTCCTCGACCTCGTCCAGGTCATGGACCGCATCCGCGCCGAGTGCCCGTGGTCGTCCCAGCAGACCCACAAGGGCCTGGCGAAGTACGGCATCGAGGAGGCGTACGAACTAGTCGAGGCCATCGAGGAGGGCGACCGCGACGAACTCCGCGAGGAGCTGGGTGACGTCCTGCTCCAGGTGGTCTTCCACGCCCGCATCGCCGAGGAGGACTCCGAGGCCCCCTTCTCCATCGACGACGTCGCCGGCGGCATCGTCACCAAGCTCATCCACCGCCACCCGCACGTCTTCGGGGACGAGACCGCCACAACCCCCGAAGAGGTCAAGGAGCACTGGCTGCGCACGAAGGCGATAGAGAAGCAGCGCGAGTCGGTGACGGACGGCGTCCCCCTCGGCCAGCCGGGCCTCGCCCTGGCGGCGAAGCTGGCGTCGAGAGTGCGGACGGCCGGCCTGGACGTGCCGTTGCCCACGGCCGAGGGCGTCGGCTACGACCTGCTCGCACTGGCGGTACGGGCCGAGGCGGAGGGCGTGGATCCGGAGGCGGCCCTACGAGCGGCGGCGCGGACGTACCGGGACGCGATCAGACAGACGGAGACGGAGACGCAGCCGGAGACGCAGCCGGAGACGCAAGGGGAGGGGGAGCGAGAGGAGTAGAGAGGCAGTAGAGAGAGGCGTACCGCACAGCTGTCGGCATGGGCATTTCGGGGTCACCCCGCCGCCAGGAACGTCCCCGCCAAGAAGCCAGCTACCGTCAAGGAGTGACCGACCAGCCCACCCCCACGAGCCCTGCCCCCGAACTCTTCACCTGGGAGTTCGCGACGGACCCCTACCCCGCCTACGCCTGGCTCCGGGAAAACGCCCCCGTCCACAAGACCGAACTCCCCAGCGGCGTGGAGGCATGGCTGGTCACCCGCTACACGGACGCCAAACAGGCTCTCGCCGACCAGCGGCTCTCCAAGAACCCCGCGCACCACGACGAGCCCGCGCACGCCAAGGGCAAGACCGGCATCCCCGGCGAGCGCAAGGCCGAGTTGATGACGCATCTGCTCAACATCGATCCGCCCGACCACACAAGGCTGCGCCGGCTCGTCTCCAAGGCGTTCACCCCGAGACGCGTCGCCGAATTCGCGCCCCGCGTGCAGGAGTTGACCGACCACCTCATCGACCAGTTCGCCGACAAGGGCAGCGCCGACCTCATCCACGACTTCGCCTTCCCGCTCCCCATCTACGCGATCTGCGACCTGCTCGGGGTCCCCCGTGAGGACCAGGACGACTTCCGGGACTGGGCGGGGATGATGATCCGTCATGGCGGCGGCCCGCGCGGCGGAGTGGCGCGGTCGGTGAAGAAGATGCGGGGCTATCTCGCCGAGCTCATCCACCGCAAACGCGAGGCCCTGACGGCCGAGAGCACCCCCGGCGAGGACCTCATCTCCGGTCTCATCCGGGCCTCCGACCACGGTGAGCACCTCACCGAGAACGAGGCCGCGGCCATGGCCTTCATCCTCCTGTTCGCAGGCTTCGAGACAACCGTCAATCTCATCGGCAACGGCACCTACGCCCTCCTCACCCACCCCGAACAGCGAGACCGACTCCAGAAGGCGCTCGCCGCCGGCGACACGGCGCTCCTCGCGACCGGCGTGGAGGAACTCCTCCGCTACGACGGCCCCGTCGAGCTCGCCACCTGGCGGTTCGCGACCGAGCCGGTCAGCATCGGCGGGCAGGACATCGCGACCGGCGACCCCGTCCTCGTCGTCCTGGCCGCCGCGGACCGGGACCCGGAGCGGTTCGCCGATCCGGACACGCTCGACCTGTCCCGCCGCGACAACCAGCACCTCGGATACGGCCACGGCATCCACTACTGCCTCGGCGCCCCCCTCGCCCGCCTGGAGGGCCAGACCGCGCTCGCGACGCTTCTCACCCGCCTCCCGGACCTGCAACTCGCGGTGGATTCAGCTGATGTGCGGTGGCGGGGCGGTCTCATCATGCGCGGGCTGCGGACGTTGCCCGTCGAGTTCACGCCGCGTGGCTGACTCGCTCACCTGCGTAAAGGTGACGCGCCTTCAAGTCTGTGATCTTCACGTGATCTGCGCGGCATTAACTTGTGACAAGTGATCGGCTGCCTATACGTTCACGCCAGCGCGGCGCCGAGCCTCACCCGCCACGCTGGTCACCGTTGTCTCGCGAAAGGTTTCCGCATGCTCTCCGGGAACGGCCGTCATCGTCGCCCCCGCCAGGCTCCGGCCATCCTTGTGGCGGCCGGAGTGACCGGCTCCGCCATCGCGATCCCGCTCCTCGGTGCCACCGGCGCGAGCGCGGCGACCGGCACCACGTGGGACCAGGTGGCGAACTGCGAGACGGGCGGCTCCTGGAGCGAGAACGCCGGTGACGGGTACTACGGCGGGCTCCACATCGCCCAGGACGACTGGGAGCAGTACGGCGGCCTCGACTACGCCTCGCGCGCCGACCAGGCCAGCCGCTCCCAGCAGATAGCCGTCGCGGAGAAGATCCTCGCGGACCAGGGCGTCGGCTACTGGTCCACCTGCGGCCTGCTCAACGGCCTCAGCAAGGACACCGCGGCGCCCGACGTCGACACGGGCGTGGCGGACGACGCGACGTCGGGTGCGGAGGATGAGTCGGGCTCGCCCGACTCATCCGGATCATCCGGCTTGTCGGACTCCTCCGAGTCGTCGGCGGACTCGTCCGGCGATGCGGCTTCGGACGCGCCTTCGTCGTCCGTGTCGCCCACACCGTCCGATTCTGACGCCCGGTCGGATTCTTCCGGCGAAGCCGACAACTCGGCCAAGTCCGACACCTCGTCTGATTCTGCTGCAACCCCCGGCGCCTCGCAGGGCTCCGGCGACGACTCCGACAGTGACTCCACCGGCGCGACGAATCCGGATGACTCGGACAACTTCTGGCAAGAGGGCGGCTCTTCGGCCCTCGTCGACACCGGCTCCCTCGGTGCGGGCAAGCACCGCGGCGACAGCGCCGACGAGACGGCCGCGGCCACAGGCGCGGACGCGGGTACCGCCGACGCCGACACGGGCGCCTCTGCCGGCCGTCACGCCGCCCGCGCGGACTCGTACACCGTCCGCCCCGGGGACACTCTCGCCTCCATTGCCGACTCCCTTGGCCTCCAAGGCGGGTGGCGTGAGCTCTACGCGGAGAACGAGCAGGCGATCGGCGCCGACGCGAGCGTCATCGTGCCCGGTCAGACCCTCACCGTAGGTATCGAATCGGGCGAAAACTAGCGGGAGTTCGCGTCACACTTCGCCACCGAATGTCCGATTTGGCGAAGTGTGGGATGAGTCTCAGAAGCCCTGATCGTCTTTGAAATTCCGCGGATCGCGTGTCTACCGTCAGGACCGCTCGCCAACACGAGCCCCGGCCGCCGCAACGCCGAATCCTGCCAGTGGCGCCCGGGAACAGTCGTCGCGTAATGCGCCGTAGGCAGGAGCGGGGGACCCAAGGTAGGCGCCGGGACCAGCAGTTGAGCTGGGACCGGCTTGGGGTGAAGCCGTGCCGCGCACGAAACAGCGCGAGGCACGGCCGGGCAACTCAACCGGCCCGAACCCGACAGCTCACCTCGCAGGCGTCGGTGAGGGGATCCACCATGCTGTTTTCCGCCAAGGGCAAGCACCGCCGTCCGTCCAAGGCCACCCGTGCCATCGCCATCGCCGGTGTCACCGGTGCCGCCGTCGCCGCCCCGCTGATGGCCGCCGGCAGCGCCTCCGCCGCCACCGCCTCCGAGTGGGACGCCGTGGCCCAGTGCGAGTCCGGCGGCAACTGGTCCATCAACACCGGCAACGGCTACTACGGCGGCCTGCAGTTCTCGGCCTCCACCTGGGCCGCGTACGGCGGCACGCAGTACGCCGCGCAGGCCAACCAGGCCTCCAAGGCGCAGCAGATAGCCGTCGCCGAGAAGGTCCTCGCGGGTCAGGGCAAGGGTGCTTGGCCGAACTGCGGTGTGAACCTGTCGAACTCCGCCTACAACGGCAGCGCCGACACCTCGTCGAACACGTCCAGCGGCTCCGGCAGCTCGGACAGCAGCTCCTCGGACAGCAGCCGTTCGACCGAGCAGCCGGCCTCCCGTTCCGCGGACCGCCCGGCCGCGAAGAAGACCGTCACCACCCCGACCGGCAAGAAGGTCAAGAAGGGCGACGGCGAGTACAAGGTCGTCTCCGGCGACACCCTCAGCTCCATAGCCGAGGAGCACGACGTCAAGGGCGGCTGGGACAAGCTGTTCGAGCTGAACAAGGACATCGTCACGGACGCCGACCTCATCTACCCGGGCCAGCAGCTGCACCTGAAGTAAGGGCTGCACCGGAAGTAAGGGCTACACCTGAAGTAAGGGCTGCGCCCGAAGGTAAGAGCCGCACCTGAAGTACTACGCGGCTCTCAGCTGAACCACAGCGCCCTCTTATCCGTGGACTCCATAGTGGAGGCCTCGTGAGGGCCACCCCCCGTCCCCACGGGCTCCCCGCTCCGGTGCGTCTTCCCCCGTACGCACCGGGGCGGGGCTTTTTCGTGCCGGTCCCGTGCGATTTCCCCGCGAGTTGCACGGCACTCTTTGTTCCGTTCGGAAACAATTTACTCTCGGTTCTGTCCATCCGGTGGTCGACCGGCTGGCCGATCGCCCGGAGCCGGTTAGGCTCGTCTCGCAGAACCCACCGCGGTCCTGCCGAACCGCGTCACATTGAAGAAGGAGATGCTCGTGCCGTCCATCGACGTCGTCGTAGCCCGGGAAATCCTGGACTCCCGAGGCAACCCCACGGTCGAGGTCGAGGTCGGCCTCGACGACGGCAGCACGGGTCGTGCCGCCGTCCCCTCCGGCGCCTCCACGGGCGCCTTCGAGGCCATCGAGCTCCGCGACGGTGACCCCAACCGCTACCTGGGCAAGGGCGTCGAGAAGGCCGTCCTCGCCGTGATCGAGCAGATCGGCCCGGAGCTCGTCGGCTACGACGCCACCGAGCAGCGCCTGATCGACCAGGCGATGTTCGACCTGGACGCCACCGACAACAAGGGCTCCCTCGGCGCCAACGCCATCCTCGGCGTCTCGCTCGCCGTCGCCCACGCCGCCTCCGAGGCCAGCGACCTCCCGCTCTTCCGCTACCTGGGCGGCCCGAACGCGCACCTGCTGCCCGTTCCGATGATGAACATCCTGAACGGCGGCTCGCACGCCGACTCCAACGTGGACATCCAGGAGTTCATGATCGCCCCGATCGGCGCGGAGTCCTTCTCCGAGGCGCTGCGCTGGGGCGCCGAGGTCTACCACACCCTCAAGAAGGTGCTGAAGACCAAGGGCCTGTCCACCGGCCTGGGCGACGAGGGCGGCTTTGCCCCGAACCTGGAGTCCAACCGCGCCGCGCTCGACCTCATCCTCGAGGCCATCAAGCAGGCCGGTTACGTCCCCGGTGAGCAGATCGCGCTCGCGCTCGACGTCGCCGCGTCCGAGTTCTACAAGGACGGCAAGTACGAGTTCGAGGGCAAGTCCCGCTCGGCCGCCGAGATGACCGAGTACTACGAGGAGCTCGTCTCCGCGTACCCGCTGGTCTCCATCGAGGACCCGCTGTACGAGGACGACTGGGCCGGCTGGAAGGTCATCACCGAGAAGCTGGGCGACAAGGTCCAGATCGTCGGCGACGACCTCTTCGTCACCAACCCGGAGCGCCTCGCCCGCGGCATCGAGGAGGGCTCCGCCAACGCCCTGCTCGTCAAGGTCAACCAGATCGGCTCGCTGACCGAGACCCTGGACGCCGTGGAGATGGCCCAGCGCAACGGCTTCAAGTGCATGATGTCCCACCGCTCCGGCGAGACCGAGGACGTCACCATCGCCGACCTCGCCGTCGCGGTGAACTGCGGCCAGATCAAGACCGGCGCCCCGGCCCGCTCGGACCGCGTCGCCAAGTACAACCAGCTGCTGCGCATCGAGGAGATCCTCGACGACGCCGCGGTGTACGCCGGCCGCAGCGCGTTCCCCCGCTTCAAGGGCTGAGCCGAGCAGGGCTGAGCCGAAGCAGGGCTCAGCCGGCCAAGGCTGAGCCAAGCAGGGTTAAGCCTTAGCCAGTCGTACGTACGTCCCCGTACCGGTCCCGTACCGTGTGCGGGGACGTACGCACGTGTGAGACGGGAGGCGGGGAAACATGGCCGTGAAGGACCGGGACCGTTTCTCCACCGCGACCAGGATCAAGCTGCTCGGCGAGCAGACCGCGGCCCGTGTGTACCGCTCCCAGACCAAGCGGCAGGCCCGCCGCTCCCGGCTCACTGGACGGGCCGCGCTCCTCGCCCTGGTCCTGTGCACGCTGATCGTGGCCCTGGCCTATCCCATAAGGCAGTACGTCTCCCAGCGCGCCGAGATCGCCGATCTCGAGCAGCAGCAGGAGCAGGCCCGGCAGCGGGTCGAGCAGCTGCGCGACCTCAAGGCGCGCTGGCAGGACGACGCGTACGCGGAGCAGCAGATCCGGCAGCGGCTGCACTATGTGATGCCGGGGGAGACTGGTTACATCGTCATCGACCCGGACGCGGCCAGGCAGTCGCGCACCGACCTCGGGGCGGCCGACCGCCCCTGGTACGCGAACGTCTGGGACGGCGTCGACAAGTCCGACGCTTCCGCTCAGTGAGACTCGTGAGACCAGCGAACTGACCGATAGAAAGACAGGCATGCAAACGCCCCCGCCCCCTACTCCGCGCACCGAGCCCACCGACGCGGACGTCGAGGCCTTCAAGCAGCAGCTCGGGCGTCCGCCGCGCGGTCTGCGCGCGATCGCGCACCGCTGCCCGTGCGGCGAGCCGGACGTGGTCGAGACGGCCCCCCGCCTCCCCGACGGCACGCCCTTCCCGACGCTGTACTACCTGACGTGCCCCAAGGCGAACTCCGCGATCGGCACCCTCGAGGCGAACGGCGTCATGAAGGAGATGACCGAGCGACTGGCGACCGACCCGGAACTCGCCGCCGCCTACCGCGCCGCGCACGAGGACTACATCCGGCGCCGCGACGAGATCGAGGAGCTGAAGGGCTTCCCCAGCGCGGGCGGCATGCCGGACCGGGTGAAGTGCCTGCACGTCCTGGTCGCCCACTCCCTGGCGGCCGGCCCTGGGGTCAACCCGCTGGGCGACGAGGCGCTGGAGATGCTGCCGGAGTGGTGGAGGAAGGGGACGTGTGTGACGCGGCTCCAGGAGACATCCACGGAGCCCGCTCAGCCCGCTCAGCGTGCTCAGTCCGTTCAGGAGGACGCCAAGTGACCCGGGTCGCCGCCGTCGACTGCGGTACGAACTCCATCCGGCTCCTCGTCGCCGACGCCGAGCCGGCGACCGGCGAACTGGTCGACCTGGACCGCCGTATGACGATCGTCCGCCTCGGCCAGGGCGTCGACCGCACCGGACGGCTCGCCCCCGAGGCCCTGGAGCGGACCTTCGCCGCCTGCCGCGAGTACGCGGCGATCATCAAGGAGCACGGCGCGGAGCGCCTGCGCTTCGTCGCCACCTCCGCCTCCCGGGACGCGGAGAACCGGGACGAGTTCGTACGAGGGGTGCTGGACATCCTCGGTGTCGAGCCGGAGGTCATCACCGGCGACCACGAGGCGGAGTTCTCCTTCACCGGCGCCACCAAGGAACTGACCGGCCGCGACGACCTCGCCAAGCCCTACCTGGTGGTGGACATCGGCGGCGGCTCGACCGAGTTCGTCGTCGGCGACGACCACGTGCGCGCGGCGCGCTCGGTCGACGTGGGCTGTGTCCGGATGACCGAGCGGCACCTGGTGAAGGACGGGGTGGTGAGCGACCCGCCGTCCGCGGAGCAGATCGCGGCGATGCGGGCCGACATCGAGGCGGCCCTCGACCTCGCCGAGCAGACGGTCCCGCTGCGCGAGGCGCACACGCTGGTGGGCCTGGCCGGCTCGGTGACGACGGTCTCGGCGATCGCCCAGGACCTCCCCGAGTACGACTCCACGGCCATCCACCACTCCCGCGTCACCCACGACCGCGTCCGCGAGATCACCGAGTGGCTCCTGCACTCCACCCACGCCGAACGCGCGGCCGTCCCCTCCATGCACCCGGGCCGCGTCGACGTCATCGCCGCGGGCGCCCTGGTCCTGCTCTCGATCATGGAGCGGATCGGCGCGGCGGAGGTTGTCGTCAGCGAGCACGACATCCTCGACGGCATCGCCTGGAGCGTGGCGGAAGAGCTCGCGTAGCACTCTGCTGAGCAGGCCGGATGCCCGTTTGAGCACACCCGAGGGGCCCTGGTGGGCCCCTCGGTGACACTCCTCAGGGAAAGTTCGTGAAGTTCTTCACAAGGAATTCGGCCCTGTCGGAGGACGAAGGCGTCCCCGTTGACCCCTCCGGGGGTTCAACACCCGCGTGAACGTGTTCAAAAGAGGCGTGCGAGGACGTTTCACGGAGGCGCCGGAAGGGTCTCTCGCGAGGGTCTGGCAGAGGGGTTTCGAGGCCAGAGAGGCAGCTCACGCGGCATTGACAACGGCCTGCCGTACACGCTGGTTCCCACTCCGCGCCATGACGTGGATCACGCGAGCGGCGGAGGATAGCACACACCACCAGAAAGCTTGTGAAGGGGCGCACGAGCGACCCCCCTGAGGCGGGTGGATACTCGATGGCATGAGCACCACGGAGCGTCCCAGGATCCTCGTAGTAGGCGGTGGGTACGTAGGCCTGTACGCAGCTCGGCGCATCATGAAGAAGATGCGCTACGGCGAGGCGACCGTCACGGTCGTCGACCCCCGGTCGTACATGACCTACCAGCCCTTCCTCCCCGAAACCGCCGCCGGCAGCATCTCCCCGCGCCACGTCGTCGTCCCGCTGCGACGCGTGCTGCCCAAGGCGGAGGTCCTCACCGGCCGGGTCACCACCATCGATCAGGACCGCAAGGTCGCCACGATCTCGCCGCTGGTCGGCGAGGCGTACGAGCTGCCCTTCGACTACCTGGTCGTCGCCCTCGGCGCGGTCTCCCGCACCTTCCCGATCCCCGGCCTCGCCGAGCAGGGCATCGGTATGAAGGGCATCGAGGAGGCCATCGGCCTGCGCAACCACGTCCTCGAGCAGCTCGACAAGGCCGACTCCACGCACGACGAGGAGATCCGCCGCAAGGCGCTCACCTTCGTCTTCATCGGCGGTGGCTTCGCGGGTGCGGAGACCATCGGTGAGGTCGAGGACATGGCCCGCGACGCGGCCAAGTACTACAACAACGTCTCCCGCGAGGACATGCGGTTCGTCCTCGTCGACGCCGCCGACAAGATCCTCCCGGAGGTCGGCCCCAAGCTCGGCCAGTACGGCAAGGAGCACCTGGAGAGCCGGGGCGTGGAGATCTACCTCTCCACCTCCATGGACTCCTGCGTCGACGGCCACGTGGTGCTGAAGAACGGCCTGGAGGTCGACTCCAACACCATCGTGTGGACGGCCGGCGTCAAGCCGAACCCCGCCCTTGGCCGCTACGGCCTTCCGCTGGGCCCCCGTGGTCACGTCGACTGCGAGCCGACGCTCCAGGTCAAGGGCACGGACTACATCTGGGCCGCGGGCGACAACGCCCAGGTTCCGGACATCGCCGCCCGCAAGGCCGGCGTGGAGAACGCCTGGTGCCCCCCGAACGCCCAGCACGCCCTCCGTCAGGCGCGGGTCCTCGGCGACAACGTGATCTCCGGTATGCGGGGCTTCCCGCAGAAGGACTACAGCCACGCCAACAAGGGTGCTGTGGCAGGCCTCGGCCTCCACAAGGGCGTCGCGATGATCGTCATGGGCAAGATGAAGATCAAGCTCAAGGGCCGTCTCGCCTGGTACATGCACCGCGGCTACCACGGTCTGGCCATGCCGACCTGGAACCGCAAGATCCGCGTCTTCGCCGACTGGACCCTCGCCATGTTCCTCAAGCGCGAGGTCGTCGCCCTCGGTGCCCTGGAGACTCCGCGCGAGGAGTTCTACGAGGCCGCCAAGCCGGCGCCGGTCGCTGCCGCGAGCAAGGCCGAGGACAAGCCCAAGGCCGAGGAGAAGCGGAAGGCCGAGCAGGCCAAGGCCTCCTGACCACCGGTCACTGAACGCCCCGAAGGGGTCGCCCGCCATCCGTGGTGCGGGCGGCCCCTTCGGTGTGTTTCGGCTCTGTCCTCTGAGTGCCGGTGCTCATGTCCCTTGTCTCGTCCGGGTGTTGGATGTGTGCATGTTCAAGACAGGGCGGATGCCCGCTGTCACTGCCGGTAGTTAGAGTGGTGGGTGCGACTTCGAAAGCCCGGGTCGCCACGGTGGTCGTACGGGGAGGGTGTTGTGTCGTCGAGCCTTGGCGGAGCGATGGGCGGGTCCTGGGCCTCGGGCCTGTTCGACGCCGCCACCGCTGCCACCGCCGACGTGGCCGCCGAGCTGTCGTCGTTCACGGAGTTCCGAAGGCGCGTCGACGAACTGATCCATGACCTGAAGGGCTCGGAGGCGGGCCCCGGCAAGCTCGGCGAGGAGCAACTCGTACGCCACCAGTTCGGCGGCGGGGACGGGGCGTGGGCGGAGGCGTCCGGGCTGTTCGCGGCGTACAACACGGTCATCCCCGAACTGGAGACCCTGTCGAAGCTGCTGTCGGACTCCATGGAGGGCATGGGCATCGCGGTCCTGGCGTCGCACAAGGGCTACGAGAACATCGACCTGGACATCCGGGACCGGATGACGGCGATCAGCACGGAGACGACCGAGCACTACGGGGGCAGTTACGAGCCGGGGCTTCCGCGTGCTGCCGGCGATGCGGGCAGCGGTACTGGCGGCAGGACATCGACGGGCGGCGACGCGGGAGGCACGATCTGATGCCGGCCAAGGGACCGGGTGGCGGCACCCCCTTCGAGGGCATGAGCCACGAGCAGATGCTGGCGTGGCTGGACCAGGCGAACGCGGGCACGGTGCAGGCCGCCGCCGACCGGCTGGTCACCGCGGCGAAGGAAATCCGCAAGATCGCCGAGGAGTTGAAGATCCGTCCGCAGTGGGTGGAGTGGAAGGGCGAGGGTGCGAACGCCTTCCGCACCTGGAGCGCGGATCTGGCCAACTCCACCTTGAGACTGGGCGACTTCAGCGAGGGCGCGGGGAAGTGGCTGGGGCAGGCGTCGGACGCGATCGCCCAGGCGCAGGTGTCGATCCCGCGGGACGCCGGAAGCGCGCAAGCGAATCTCGACGTGGCGAGCGCTGCGCGCAACGACCCGGATGCGGCGTCCGTCGGGGCCAAGTCCGCGAGCGAACTTGCGGCATTGGCGGCGGACAAGGAAGAGGTACGGCAGCAGGCCGCGGCGCAGATGCGGAAGCTGGGGGAGACGTACTCCTGGTCGGCTACGCAGATGAACGCGCTGGAGCGGCCTAGGTTTCCGCCGCCGCCGGGGGCGATTGTGCCGCCGCAGAGCGACACGGTCATCGCTGGTGAAACCATGGCCCGCCCGGATGTCTCTGCAGAGGGTGCGGGTACCTCGGGGGGCGGTGCCTCGGCGGGTGCGGCGCAGGGCCGGGGCGTCTCTTCTCCCGATCGCTCCGAGTTGGTGGACGTCGCCCCACCGACTCGAATGGACATCGACTCGGTGGAGACGCTGCCGCGCACCCCACAGGCACCGGCGGGTCCGGCAGCAAGCCCGCCCGTCCCTGGCCGGGCGGAGGTTGGGCTGACTCCACCAACAGGGATGGTGCCTCCCGCATTTGGAGACCGTAGGGCAGCCCCTGTTGGTCCAGCGGTACCAGGGCGGGCGGCAGGTACCGGACGGACGCCCTCGCTGCCGGGCCAGGGAGCCCCCGCCGCGAACCCCGGCCGCGTGCCTGGCGGCAACGGCATCGTCGGTGGCCGTCCCACCATGCCGCCCGCAGGCAGGTCGATGGGCGCCATCCCGCGAGGCACGGTGGTGGGCGGCGAGGGTACGACCCCTCGTGGCCCGATCGGCCCCACCGCAAACACCGCCGCTCCGGCCCAGTCGGCAACCGGTCGGCCGGGCCAGGTTACCGGTCGAGCCCTCCCTCCCTCGAACGGAGGCGTCGTCGGCGGCAACCAGCAACAGCCTGGCCGTACGGGAGCTCGCCCATCCGTACCCGGCAGTTCTGGCGCGGTCGGAAGCACTGGCGCTGCCGCGAGAGGTGGCATCTCGGGCGGTGCGCCCAGTGCGGGACGCCCGGGTGAGAGCCGTAGCGACGGCGCTCCCCGCACGGCGCAGTCGGCCTCCCCGCCCCGTACGGGCAATAGAAGTGATCGTTCTCGCCGCCCGACCGGGGGCGATGAGACTCGGCAGCAGGGCGGGCGCCGCACCGTGCCGCCGATCGTCGACTGACACATCAGGAAGGCAAGAGGGAGCACATGCTTAGAAGCGGTACTCGACGCGGGCGCCGCCAGGCTGTGGCATCAGCGGTTCTCGGCCTGCTGCTGGTGGGCACCGCAGGTGCGCCGGCCCACGCGGAGTCGACGCGCGAGCAGCAGTGGTTCCTCGACGCCATGCAGGCCGAGCAGATGTGGCAGACCAGCACTGGCAAGGGCGTCACGGTCGCCGTGATCGACACTGGAGTCGACCCGACCAACCCAGACCTGAAGGGGCGCGTACTTCCTGGTAAGGACTTCGCCGAAGACCAGCCGGGCAACGAGTACACCGACTACGAGGGCCATGGCACGGGCATGGCCGGTCTGATTGCCGGAACCGGTGCGTACGGCGGTGGGAAGGGGGCGTTCGGTCTCGCCCCAGGTGTCAAGATCCTGCCGATCCGGATGCCCAATGCCGGGGCGGCAGCCAACAAGGCCGAGGGCAACAAGCAGTTCAATGACGTGGCTCCCAAGGCGATGCGTTACGCCGTGGACGCAGGCGCGAAGGTCATCAATATCTCCATGGCGCACACCGAGGGCTCTGCGCGGCTGACAGACGCGGTGAAGTACGCCCTGACCAAGGGATCGTTGGTCTTCGCGGGAGTGGGCAACGACGGAGATCAGGGTAATGAGGTGATGTACCCGGCTGCTACACCGGGCGTTGTCGGTGTCACGGCGGTGGGGAAGGATCTGCGGAGAACCGACGAGTCGGAGTACGGGCCGCAGGTGGACATGGCCGCGCCGGGCGAAGACTTGGTCTACGCCTGTGGGAGCGAGAGCGGGCTCTGCCGTGGCCACGGCACCAGCGGCGCCACCGCCCTCGCCTCCGCCAGCGCCGCCCTGATCTGGTCCAAGCACCCAACCTGGACCAACAACCAGGTCCTCAGGGTCATGCTCAACACCATCGGCGCCCCCACGGACGGCACCAAGCGCAACGACTCCATCGGCTACGGCATCGTCCGCCCCCGCATCGCCCTTCAGACCCCGGGTGATCCGGGCCCGGCGGACGAGTACCCGCTCCCGGACCTGGCGGCCGCGGCATCGACTTCGCCCTCCCCTGTCGCTTCCGCTTCAGGGCCGGAGGACGCTTCGGCTTCGGACTCGGCCAAGGCGGCGGACGAAGGCAGCAACACCGCGCTCTGGGCAGTACTGGGCTCAGCCGGCACCGTCGTAGCCCTTGGAGCAGTGGCCGTGTTTGTCGTCATGCGCAAGCGGTCGGGCGCGACGCAGCGGGCGTTCCCAACTCAGCAGCCACCCCACCAGGGCGGCCCGTATCCGTACCCGGGCCAGCCGGCTCAGCCGCCCTACCCGACGGCCACCCAGAACCCGTACCACCCGAACCACACAGCGCAGGCACCACAAACATGGCACGGCGGGGGTACGCAACCCCCGCACCCCCAGCAGGACCCCGGCGCCCGCCAATAGACCCCCGGCCTCAGGACTCCAGCTTTGCCGAGGGCGTGTCCCCGTTCTGCGCTTGGCGGACTCGGTTGGTGAGCATGGTGGCGAGGTCCTTGAGGAGTTCTTCGTCGATGGGACCCGCACCGGACTCGCGGACGGTGAAAGCGGCGATGCAGGTGCCGTCTCTCACCTGTGCGTATGCCCCGACTTCGGTTCCCTTTTCATAGCCAACACCGCCCTGTACGCCGTCACGGCGGTCTCCCAAGGAGCCCAGGTCGATGTTCTTCGGTTCGGCTATTGATCGGGAGTACCAGCTCAGGTTCGCCCCGTACGCCGCCTTGGCTGCTGCCTCACTCTTGTAGGCAGTGGCCCAGAAAAGGACCCGCGTCCGGTCCGAACGCTCGTATGCGGAGGTACCCATGTAGCGGGCGTCTGTGCAGGTCTGTTTCGCGCCTCCCCCGCAGGCTGCTTCGGCGAGCTCGCTCGTCATCGACGTCATATGCGGCGCATTCTCGACTTTCCAGCCGGGCATGGCTTCCCCGTCGGGAGCAGCTGACTTGGTTTCCTGCGCGGTGAGTACGGAAACCCGGTCAGGGGGAGCCTCATCGCCGCATCCGGCCAGGGTGGCCAGAATCGTCGCAGTGATCGCGATGGTGGCGGGCAGTCCGTTCGGTCTCACGATGGGGCGCCTTTCCGAGAGGGGTATGCCCGTCAATCCGGTAGCCGCCGTTGATCAAGTGATCCGGCGCCCTCAGACCGTAGGAATGACAGTCGTGCGAGCGCAAGGTCATGCGGGCGGGGTAAGTGTGAAGTAATGATGCGCGTTGACGTTCGACTGCTCAGGCCGTCGCCGCCGTTGGTACGTTGAGGCTCGGGTAAGAAGCTCCGCGGTCCGTCACGATCGGGACTGCCGCGGCACGGGGATCACGGGAGGGCGCGGGGGTCATGGCCTGGGACGAGTGGGAGCAGCTCAAGTCCGACGCGGCGCAGCGGAGCTCTACGCAGATGCAGCTCAACCAGCTGCCTGCCGACGGGGACGGAGGCGGTGGCGGCTCCGCGGATTTGGTCGTCCATGACGACGAGTTGGGCAAGCTCGGGAACATGGCGTACGACCTGTTGGAGAGATTCCGCGTGGACGCGGACTTCGCGCGGCCGAGTACGTTCACGGCATCCATCGACCTCTTCAACGACGGCCTTGACATGGGCTCCGCCCTCACCGAGCTGCATGACGCGTGGAACACCCAGCAGCAGACGCTGAATGAGGCCTGCGCCCACATCTCCAACCATCTGGACTTCACCCGTGCCCAGCACGCGAAGGACGACGTACACGTGGAGACCGGCATGCGGAACGCGACGGGCGACCTGATGACGGTCTCGCGCATCAACGGGTACTTCAAGTAGCGGCAACGGGGCTGACGAAGATGGCGACGGACACGCTCACCGCGCAGGAACTCACGGACCTGCGCCTGGGCACGCTGAGCACCGCGGTATCCGACTGGAAGACCATGGTCGGCAGACTGGAACGGCTGGCCACCGGCGGCAACGGCGAGGTCAGCGCGACGGATCTGGAGAAGAAGGCCAACGCCGCGAACTGGAAGGGCGTCAACGCCACGGTCTCGCGGCAGTTCGTCACCAAGACCGCCGCGCAGTTCACGGACGCGGCCGACCAGGCCAAGAGTGTCCTGGCGATTCTGCGCGATGCGCACTCCGCCTTCACGAAGCACAAGGGAGACCTGCGCACCGCCACCGACGAGCTGGCGAAGAGCAACATCTACGTCAACGGGAACGGGAATGTCGTCGCCTCCGTCCCGCCCGGCGCAGTTGCCGGGAGCGCCGACATCCACAAGCCCACGGACGCGGAACTCGACGCCGCCCAGAGCAGGATCACCAAAATCCTCTGGGAGGCGACCGAGACCGACCGCATCGCTGCCCGCGCCCTGCGCCAACTCGCCAAGAACAAGTACGACTTCACCGACCAGGGCCCGGACAGCCTGAGGGACGCCGACCGCGACCAGGGGAAGGCGGACGCCGACTACTGGCGCAAGGAGATCGCCAAGGGGGACGTCTCCGAGTGGAGCGAGGAGAAACTGGCCCGCTTCAACGAGACCCTCGAGAACCAGCGCGACAACCCCGGCTTCACCGAGACCTTCGCCACCGGCCTTGGCGCGGACGGCACTCTCCAGTTCTGGCGCGACCTCGCCGCCCCGCCCGGCGGCGCGGTCGAGGGCGACCGGGCCAAGCTGATGGGACACGTGCAGGACAACCTGAGCATGGCCCTCGCCAACGCCTCCCACAGCAACAGCCCGGAAATGGAGGCGTGGAAGAAGGACGTGATCGCGTCCGGCACCAAGATCTTCCCCGTCGACCCCGCCATGCCCATGGGCCCGAACGGCTTCCAGGTGATGAGCAGCCTGATGGGCAAGGGGAAGTTCGACGACGACTTCCTGCACGACTACGGCGACGCGGTGCTGAAGTACGAGCGCGAGTACCCGGGCGACCCCGGCGTCGCCTGGCGCGACACGACCGACCTCACCTACCCGCCCACCGGCAACGCCAACGACCCGGTCGCCGGCTTCATGGAGGCCCTCGGCCACAATCCCGAAGCCTCCCTCGAATTCTTCAACGACTCGACGACGGCAGGCGGGAAGGCGCTCGACAACTGGGACTATCTGGTCGCCAAGGGCGACGACGCGCGCGAGTGGCCGCTGGGTGAGGACGGCAAGCCGATCGGACACGACGCACTCGGGCATGCGCTGGAGTCGGCGACGATCGGGGTTCCGTACGACTCCGACGCCACGCCGCCGACGCACTCGGCGGGCAGCGCGGAACTCGTCAACAGGATCGTCGGAGAGTTCGGAAAGAATCCCGACCAACTCGACGACTCGCCGATGAGCGACAGCCTCGGAAATATCACTGCCGAATACATGCGTGATGTCCAGGACGGGCTGAACGGTGGGCGAGACATAAAGACATTTGGTAGCAATGCGAACCTTGTTGACCTCGATCCGGCGGTGCTGAAGGACTTCTTGGGAACGGTTGGGAAGGACCCCGACGCGTATGGCGCGATCATCAATGCCCAGCAGGCTGTCACTACTGAACTCATCAATGAGACGTTCCAAGACAGGGACAAGTATGAGGAAGTGTCGCCCGAGGTGACCAACCGGGTCGGTCCTGGGGCAGAAATTGCCGGAATCATGGCTGAATCGCGCACGCAGGCCGTCTACGATGACGAGATCGCCAAGGATGAGGAGTTCAATGAAAGCCTGGCGACCACAGATAAATGGGCGGGGCGTGCCATCGATATGGGATTGAGTAGGTTCCCTGTAGCCGGTGAGCTCGCGTCTCCTATCATCGAGGATATTCGCGAAGCAGTTGTGAAACATTACACGCAGGATTCCAGCGAAGAGGCCGGGCAGGACCGAGACGCGTTCTTGGAGGGTCAACGTTCCAGGTCGGCGGACGCCGTGTACGACGCCACTTACACAGCCGCCATCCAGGCCGGGTACGACGAGACCAATGCGGCGAGCAAGGCTGATACTGCGGCTGGGCAGGTCCGGGACAGTTACGGCCAGGGTCGGCAGAGGGCAGCAGGGTAGGGGAAATGCAGCAGACCACCACACCAGTGCCCGAGCGTCGGCATGCACGCAAGGCCAAGGTATGGGGCATCGTCGCCGGTGTGACTGTGCTCGCGCTGGCTGGAGTCACCGTATGGCAGATCTGGCCGGGCGAGGAGTCTGTCGTCTCCGTGCCTTCGAAAGTCTGCCAGGATTCCGTGCCGAGTGCGTCTTTGAAATCCCTTCTGCCGGAGACGGGGGAATCTTTCAAGGAGGAACGCTCCTACAACTTTTCCTCCAGTCGTTCCGGAGAGGCGGATGGACCCACCGCAGGCGATTGTGAAGTCTCTGGTGGAGGAAAGTCCCTGACGATCAACTATCGTCGGCTTCAAAGCCCTGATCTGACGTTCGACGAGGTCAGGAGAACTGCGGCGGAGTCCGGTAGTACGCCGATCACCCTCGGGTCGGCCCAGGGGTACATTCGAGGTGCACGTACAGAGCTCTTTGTGAGCTGTCCTTTCGCCGCAGGGCGTGCTGATCTCCTTGAGATCGAGATCGGTGCCAGCGGTTTCTCTGATGAGACAGCCAGCGATACGAAGCAGGACCTTGCTGGATTCGCGGCCGACACCGCTCGGGTCGTGGCCCAGGAATTGGTGGGTTGTGAAAGTGCGGACGACCTCCCGGCCGGGGCGCCGAAACTTGGCTGAGGTGGAAGACCCCTACAACAACGACCAGCAAGCCATCGAAGGAATTCAGAAGGCAAAACAGGACTGAAAAACAGCACAACGCAATGACCCCGCTTTTGAACTACGCGGAAGAGCGCGACATGACCCCGAGCCAGCCGAGTTCCTGGGCGGCGTCGGCAAGGCCCCCGAGGCGTACGGGTCCGTCCTCAACGCACAGCAGGCCGTCAGCACCGAGCTGATCAACGAGGCGTGCCGGGTCTCACTCGGCTCCGAGATCGCCGGGATCACGGCGGAGGCGCGGGCGCAGTCCGTGTGCGACGATCCGCCGCTGATCGAGGACATCCGCAAGGCGGTCCCGGAGTCGTCATGCAGCGCGCACGGACCGCCGATGCCGCGTACGACGCCACGGACACGGCCGCCACTCACGCGGGGGTCGACGACCGGAACCCCAGGAGCCAGGCCATCGGCGTGATGGAGACGGCCAAGGACACCTACGGTCAGGGCCAGCAGGCTGCGGTGACAGGACGAGGACATGACGAAAACAGCCCTGGCGACGACGGCCCGCCCCGCGGGCGGCGGACCTTGGAAGGTCCCCGCCGCCGTGGTGGCCGTACTACTGGTCCTGGCCGGCGCCGGTGTCTGGCTGCTGTGGCCAGACGAAGACGTTGCCGTGGCGGTGCCCGGGAAGGTGTGCGAGAAGTCGCTGCCGGGCGGGGAGGTGAAGGGCCTTATGTCTGAGCACGGTGACAAGTTTCAGGGGAAGAACGCCTACAACTTCGCCTCCACCGGACACAGCCAAGACGCCATGCAGGACTGGGGACTTGGGCAGTGTCTGCTGACCGGAGGAGGGACGACCGTCGAGGTCGAGTACCGGCTGCTCCAAGGGGGCGACTACACGCGCGACGACGTCGAGCGCGATGCCAAAAAGTCCGGCACTACGCCACTCACGCTCGGGGACGCGGTGGGATATCTGAACGGCCCCGGCGCCCACCTCTTTGTCGACTGCCCGGTCCGTGCGGGCGGCAACGAGCTCCTGGAGGTCTCGGTCGGTGTGGGCGGCAACGGCGCGGACATGAAGGCCCCCGCCACGCGTGCGAGCGCGGTCGGCCTTGCCGCCGACACCGCTCGGCACGCCGCCCAGGACATTCGTCATTGCGCCGGTGCCGAGAGCCTGCCGGGCGACGCGCCGAGCATCGGATGAGTCAGGACCGTGGAAGGAGCCGCGTACTGACGGACGGGCAGGCCAGAACTAGTTGCTCGGCCTCAGCTGTAACGGATCACATGCAGACGGTGGACCCCTGCCATACCGAGAGATACGGGGGCGTCGGACGCACCGTCGAACAGCATCGGGCCGTTCGCGGTCTTGATGACGCTCACCAACCAGCCCACAGCCTCTCGCGCCCGGCCGTCCGTGCGGCGTACCCAGACCAGCGCACGTGCCCCGGTCGGCAGCGCCGACAGGGTGCCCAACGCGGTCTGCCAGTCCTGATGCTCTGAAACGGAGAGGACGAAGCCCAGCTCTGCGAGCGTGGGTTCGAACCAGAAGGCACGGCCGGGCGGGGGTGGAGCCGGGAGTTCCGCCGATCCGGGGTTCGCGCCTGCGTCCCAGCGGGCGAGCCAGGCCCAGGGGTCTGCATTCGGCAGGCCGAACGGCGCCGCTTCGTCTTTCGGTACGACGAGCGTTGCGTCGAGCATGGCGTCCTGCCAATGTCCATCGTGTAGGAACCGTTTGGTGTTGCAGGAGAAGACCCAGCCCCGCTGGGTCTCGTCCTGGGGTGTCGGCGCAGCCAGGTCGATTTGCCCGTGGTACGCGTCCTCGAGCCAGAGCCGGGCCTTGGTGACCGCGGACGCGAAGTCCTGAGCTTCACGCTCCCACGAATGCCGTCGGGACGCGTATGCCTCGGGCGATGACCGGAGGAGCACCAACTCGCGCACCAGGGCCGTGTCAGGCCTGGCGAGGGACGACGTCAGCCCGTCCAGCAGAACGACCTGGCCCTTGTTGTTGTGTGCGTAGAGCAGGTTGCCGGTCGCCTCGTGGCCGCCGATCTCACGGCGCACCCACACCACGCCACGCGTGTCCGGTCCCGACTCGGCGACGGCCTTGATCACGTCGTCCCAGCCGTCGACGGCGATGCGCGTGAACTCGTGGAAGTACCGGCGGTTCAGCCGGGCCCACCACCCGGGGGCCTCGTCGGAGGGGCGCCAGGGCAGTGGAACGGACGGGGAGCCGTTGATGGCGGAGTGTAGGGCGACCAGACAGCCCCGGGCGTTGATCCGGCGGGACTGGCCGTCGACCCGGTGGGCCGCCTCCTCGGACGGGGCCGGATCCAGGTCCGCGAGCGGGTTGCTCGGGGCCGGGTGGAACGGCACACCGCCGTCTTTTGGCACCACCACGGAGGCCGCCATCATCGGCGTGTTCGGGTAGCCGGGTTGTGGCACCGTCCGGCAGGCCATCAGCCAGGCGGCGGCCGTATCGTGCACAGGATGAGGCGCGGCCAGTTCGACAAGGCCACCGTAGGTGACGCTCAGCCACGCCGAAGCCCGTTGCTCGGGACTGCTCGACATCTCAACGGTCCTTCGGGGGCCAGTTGCCCATCGCGCACAGTTCCATGTACTCCGCCACGGGAAGGTGGGTCGGCGGGAAGTGTGCGGCTGCTCCAGTGTGCGGGACCACGATGACGGAGGTGAATGGGGCCGTCATGGGGTTGCCTGTCTCGATGTGCTCCTTGAAGTCGAAGCGCACCGTCCAGCCGTAAGTAAATTCGATGGCCATATCTGGGAGCATAACCACGGAATCGGCCCGGTCCGGATAGGCCGTGGTCTTCAGGAAATTGGCAGCAGCCGCCACGGCTTCGTTTTTTGTCATGGTTTAGGAACTCCATCGCGATATGGAATGTGCCCGATAGAGGAGACGTCTTTCTCGAGTCTTCCGAGAGTTCCGCTCTGGCCATCGAGAAACACGACACCGTGCTTTGTGTTCACGGCGTTGAAGACATGTGCCGAGCCGTCGGAGCGACTGATGTACACGACGCTTCTTGAGTCCTCCCCTCGCGTGGCGAGATTGTTGATGAGGTCGTCGTAGCTGTTCACCATATGATAGTGGCCCTTGGGTACATCCTTCAGGCCAAGCTGCTCCGGGGGGACATGGTCGGGCACCTGCTTGGGGGCGGCGCTGACCTCGATGCCGTCCAGTCTGCGGTTAACCGCGTCGACGTTGTGGCTGCAGTTCTGCGTGTATCCGGGCATCCCCGTGTTGTTGACGTCCTTGAGCCACGGGTATTGATCGTCCAGGAATTCCTGGGCCTTTTTCGGATCTATGGAGTCGTAGTGAATTGCCTTCTGTGAGACATCGTCGGTGGAACGCGCCAGATCGCTCCAGTCCTTCGCCCCGGCTTCGGCGGCCTCATCCCCGTACTTCACACCCTTGGACGCCAGGTTCGAGGCACCGGTCTCCACGCCTTCCTTGACCGCGAAGCGGACGCCGCTGCGGGCGAGCCCCGCGCCTTTGGTCCCAATCAGTTCGGGGATGAGGCGGCCGACGAACTCGGAGGGGTCCTTTTTGAAGCCGTCGACGGCGGCCTGGACGGCGCGTTCGGGGTGGGCGGCGGTGGAGACGAGGCCGGAGAGCGTCATGCTGACGTTCTGCAGGTACGCGGCGGGGTGGGTGAGGTTGTAGGGGTCCATGGGGTTGAGGCCGCGGACGAAGTTGAGCAGGCCCGCGGTGCCTTTGAAGGCGCCGCCGACGACATGGGTGAGTTCGGTGTTGACGGCCTGGTAGCCGTCGGTGAGGTTGTCGCCGAGCCGGTCGAGCGGTGGTGGTTCGGCGGGAGCGTGGGCGAGGGCGGTCTTGACCTTGGTTTGAGCGTAAGAGGCGGCGGTGTTGCGCTGTTTGCGGGCCTCGGCGAGTTTCTCGCGGGCGGCCCTGATGTCGTCCTTGCCGGGGTCGTGGAAGGGCTCAAGCTCGGGTCCGGGGTCCTGGTTCGCCTTGATCTTGGCGGTGTAGGTCTCGATGCGCGTCTCGTACGCCGCCACGGCCTGCTCGGAGGCCTTCTTGCCCTTCCGGTACAGCTCGATGGCGTCCCGGGCCTGGGCCTGTGCCCACTTGACGGTGTCGGCGTAGGACTCCAGTGCTCCTGCGGCCGTCTCGCAGGCGTCGGCCGCGTGCAGCCACTTCGTGGGATGCACGCCGAACTTTGCGCGGAAGGCGTCGCCGCCCTCGCCCTGCCAGCCGGAAGAGTCCACCTTCTTCATGCCTGAGCCGACCTTGTCGAAGGCGGCCTGGAAGTCCTTGAGGTGCTTGGTGCTCTCCCGGATCCTGCCGGGGTTGCCGTGGACGAGTTCGTTGGCCTGTTCGGTCTGGCCGAGTTGCTGTTCGCCGGGGGTGGCCCCGAGGTCGGAGGCGACGTCGTCGCCCCAGTCCTGCACCGTGTCGGCCGCGCCGTGCAGGCCGGCGTCGTCGAGCTTGTCGCCCACTTTGTCGGTGGCGTAGTCGACGCCCTCGCCGAGCTTCTTCTTGCCTTCATCGATGAGGTCCTCACCGATTTTCAGGCCTGAGTTGAGGCCGTCCTTGAGGCCGTCACCGATGTCACCGAAGACGCCCACTACTGCTCACTCCCACCCTGTGGCTGGGCGGCCGGGGCGGCCTGGGCGCGGGCTTCGGGCGAGGGTCCGAAGGTGTCGTCGAGCATGTGGTTGTACTCGGTGTCGGAGACACCGAAGGTGTCGTGCAGGTTCTCGGGGTTGAGGCCCATGGGGCCCACGGTGCTGGAGGTCATCACGTCGCGTCCGGCGTCCTTCCAGCCCTGGCCGCTGTTGGCCATGGCCTGGTCGAAGGACTCCTTGCTGTAGTCGACATCGCCGCCGTAGACGCCGGAGGTGGCGAGGTCGCCCCAGCCCATCTGGGTGACCTCGTCCTCTGAGGCGTACGGGTTGCCGATGGCGGCGTTGGTGACGACCTTGAGGGTGCCTTCGACGTACTGGTCGGTCTCGTAGTAGGTGCCGGCCGACAGATCGGTCTTGACAGCGAACGCGTTGCCTTCGTTGATGAGCGAGCGCACACCCCACTCCCAGCGCTCACAGAACGACGAGAACGTCTCGGTCAGCCCCTCGTGCCCCAACTCCAGCCCGGACAGGGCGAGGTCACCGAAGCCGCGGCCGGCCCCGGCCGTGCCGACCATGCCGAGTTCCTTCAGCTCGCCCAGCGCCTCGGTCAGACCCTTGGCGACCAGGTCCAGACCGACGGCCCTCAGGTCCTTGCCCCCGTCGGCGGTCATACGGCATCCTCCTGCTCACGGTCCACGGCCACCTCGTCGGGCACGACGCCCCGTACCGGCGGAAACACCATGCCATCCGGGCCGTCCGCGCAGTCCAGCGCCACCCCGCAGGGCACTCCGGCCGCGGGTACCGCCACGTCCAGCAGCCGTGCGCCGAGGACCGTCTGGTAGGTCCACTCACAGGCGTACTCGCCGCGCGCCTGGGCATAGCGGGCCAGCGCCTGCCCGTCGGAGAAGGCCAGGATGAACCGGATGCCCTTCAAGCCGGTGGTGAGCAGGCCCCGTTCACCGTCCGGACCGGGGGCGTCACCCAGCGGCACCAGCACCGCCGTATGCCGGAACTCATCCAGCAACTCGGCGAACTCCCGCCTGCGCGACTCGACTTCATTGTCCTCGGGTGCCGGCTCAGGTGTCGGCTCCTGAACGGGCTCCGGGGCCGGCACCTCCTCGGCCAGCTCCTGATGCTTGTGCGAAGACGCCGCCGACTCCGGCGCGGCAGGCCGGACGGTCATCTCCACATAGTCCCAAAGTCGTGACCTGGGAGTGCTGTTGTGCGGCGGCTCGCTCGTTCCGCCTCCGTGCTCAGGCATGGAGCTCATTATCGCGACCGCACACGGCGAGGGGCGGCTCACCCCCTGGCGCGCACCCAGGATGGCGCGCTGTCCACACGCAATCTGCACACGCCCAGCGCCTCAGGGGATCGCTGGCTCGCAGCTCTGCGTATCGACGCGATGCGAGAGCGCCGACACCTACGGCCCGTCGACACCGAACTCATAAGCCACTTCAAAGCGAACGTCCGGCACCACGATGTTCGCTGTCTCGACGGGCCTTCCATCAGTGGCGTAATAGATCCGCTCAATCTCCAGTACCAGGTCGCCCACGCTGATGCCCAGCAGATTCGCCTGGGCCTGGGTGGCCCGGGCGGGGCGCGGCAGTTCGACCGCGGTCTCGATCTCCACGCCGATGGAGCGCATGCGCTCCACGACTCCCATCCCGGCGAGGGGTCCCATCTCGGGTAGCACGATGGGTGTCCCGTCCGTGACGGCCATTGGTTCCCAGGACTCGGAGAGTTGGACGGGTTGACCGTCGGCCAGGAATTCGTAGCGCGTGGTCACACAGAGGTCCCCGGGGTTGATGGCCAGCCGTTCGGCGATGGCCTCCGGCGCAGGAACACGTGCCTGGCTGTGCGATTCCCAAGTGCCGGCCTTACCTTGCTCCTTCATGTCAGCGCCGAACGGGGACCCGCCTCGGCGTTCGCGATGCCTTGAACGGACCATCCGCATGCGCTCACGCGGTTTCCGGACGTACGTGCCGGAGCCGGCGCGTCCTTCGAGGAGTCCCTCGATGATCAACCGGTCCATGGCCCGCTGGGTGACATTGCGGCCGACGCCGTATTCCTCGGCGAGCTGCGCGCGGGACGGCAGACGTGTTCCGATTCCCCACTCTCCCGCGAGGATCCGAGCGCGCAGGGAGTCGGCGACTTCGAGGTAGGGCGCCTCTCGGGGCATGGGCGGCTCTCCGGTTCCTCTGCCGTAAGGCGGTGCTTCTTCCGACGACATTGGCAAGCTACTGCATCAGGTAGGAGCTACTGAAGTAGAAATACTCTCAGTGCTCGCCTCGTCACGGCTCATCTCGTCACGGGGGCTTCTTCGTGTGCTTCGCACAGTCTCAAGCGGTCGCGCTGGCCGCCGAACTCGCCGCTCTCACGGGGTGTGCGGTGTGCACCGAGGAGCTCATCGGCCGGATCCGCGTCAGAGCCGCACTTCCTGTGACGCTCACGGATGCCCGCCGCCGCTCACTGCTTGTGGCTCTCGCTCGTGCCGACCGATACGGCCATGACGTGACGGCGCAGGGCGCGCACGTCTGGGCGGAGATCGACGCCCGTACGACAAGTAGTGAACCCAACGGAGATTCTTTGAAAGGGAGTTGACCTCGTGTTTCGTGTAATCGCTCGGGTACGGGACCGCATCCGGGACTGCCTCACCCCACGAGGGAGGCATCGCAGGACACTTCCTGCCCGCAGCGGGATGTCGAGACGGCCTCCAGAGCCGTCCGCTACGGCGGTGACCCGCGCCGGGCTGCTCCGCACCTCGATCGCCCCCACCGTCCGCCCCTGGCACACCCCCATCGACGGCACCTCCACCCCCCTCGTCCGCCCCTACCTCACCGCACACGAACACGAGGAAAAGGCCCGCCTCCAGCGCCTGCGCCGGGACACGCTCTGGTGTGCCACGTACGGCGTGGATCTCGATGTCCGTGACATCCACGCCGTGCTGGGAGCTGCGTCATGAGCCAGGAAGCGGACCGTGTACGGCTCCTGCCCTGGACCGGTGCGCACGGGCAGCCCTGTCTCCTCCTCACGGACGGAGAGGGTGGGGTCGCCTCCCGGTTGGCCGACCGGATCGAGGGCATGCAACTCGGGCTCGCGCAGAGGCTTCTGGGGCGTGCGCGGGACGGGCTCTCGGCATCCGGGCCGAGTGGAGCCGACGAATTCGCCGGCCTGGCAGGTCAGTTGGCGGATGCGCTCCAGGACGTGCTGCTCATCGCCGTCTCTCGGGGCGGTCGCCTCCACGGGGATCGGTGGACACGAGAGGGCGGAGTGGCCTCCGCGCCGTTCTCGGAGACCGTCCTTCACGACGCTCTGGCGCACAGTCCGACCGACCCCCGGGGCTTCGGCCTGCTCACCCTCCCCGGCCGTGACCTGACCTCCGCCGGCGCCGCCCGGCGGTACGTGCGCGACACGGCCGGGGCGTGGGGGCTGCCACCCGAGACGACCGACGATCTGGAAACGATCACCGGAGAGCTGGTCGCCAACGCCCTGGAGCACACCGACAGCCGCACCATCACGGTCACCTGTGCCCTCACCGTTCGGACGGTCACGATCAGCGTCACCGACGAGGGCAAGGGGTACCCGCCTGCGCCGCCCCCGGGCACGGCAGGACTGCCGAACCCGGAGCAAGAGCACGGTCGCGGACTCCTGATCACCGAAGCCCTGGCCGACCGGTGGGGAACGCGACGGGCGGGCAGCGGGCTGACGGTCTGGGCCGACATCGCCCTCGTCCCCGTGGAGCCCGCCGGATGACCTTCACCGTCTCCTCCGAACCGGCGTCATCACCAGTTCGCCCTGCTCTCCGCGTGGACGGACCGTCGCCCCCATACTGGGAGGCGGGAGGACCCATGACCCAGCAGACCCTGTACCGGCGACTGCGCGAAGTGCGTGACCATTTCACTCCGCCGCCCGGCCTGACCTGGCCCGAGATCAGTGACGGGAAGATCGTCATGATGATGAGCCCGCGCCCGCGGCACCAGCTGACCGCGACGCGCGTACGTGACCAGCTCAGCCCGCAGCTCCCGGACGCACTGGGCGTGTTCGAGGCCACGGACACCGACGACGAGGCGCTGGGCAAGCTTCGAGTCCCCGATCTCCATGTCTGTGCGTACGAGGCCATGGAGACCGACGATCCTCTCGATCCCCGCGAGATCGCTCTGGCGATCGAGATCGTGTCCCCGTCCAATCCGGACAACGAGTACCGGGACAAGACTCGTGACTACCCCGCCATGGGCATCCCGCACTACCTGATCCTCGATCCCCGCGACGGCACCTGGACGTACCAGTGGGCGATCGGCCGCGCAGGCGGCCGACCCGCCTACGAGAACCGCCTGCACCTCCCGTACGGCAAGCCGGTCACCCTCGCCACCGACGTCGGCACCTGGACGATCGACACCACGGACCTGCCCCGCTACAGCGCGAAGGACATGGGCCTCGCCCCGGAACCCGAACAGCCGTGACGTCACTCTTTGTGATGACGATCACCGATTACGGCGGCTACCGTGGACCGGCAGGCCGAGAATCCCGCCCATGGGAGGAATCATGACCGCCGAGCCCCTTGCCGAGCCGACCGCCGAGCCCGGCTGCCGCTGGCCGGTGCCGCCCCGGGACGGATACACCGTGGACGACCTGTTCACGTTGCCCGACCTCCCGCCGCACACCGAGCTGATCGACGGGAGCCTGGTTTTCGTGAGTCCGCAGCGGGATTTCCACAGCACGATGATCGACCTTCTGGTGGCCGGTCTGCGCCGCACGGTCCCCAAGGAGATGAAGGTCCGCCGCGAGATGACCGTCGTCCTCGACCGCCGCAACGGCCCCGAGCCCGATATCTCGGTCGTCCGCGCCGAAGCGGTCACCAGCAGGGAGCAGACCCGCTTTCAGGCCGCCGACGTCCTGCTCGCCGTGGAAGTGGTCTCCCCCGACTCCGAAGCCCGCGACCGCGACACCAAGCCCCACAAGTACGCCGCCGCCGGCATCCCGCACTTCTGGCTGGTCGAGACGACCGGGGCGAGCCGGAGCCCCGTGGTCCGTGCGTACGAGCTCGATCCGGTGTCCAAGGTCTACGCCCTCACCGGCATCCACCGTGAGCTGCTCAAGGTCGACGTCCCCTACGACATCGACATCGACATCACCTCGGACGCCCTCGACGCGCTCTGACGGTCCGGCCCAAGGCCCATGGCCCGTACACACATTTTGCCCAGCCGTAACGCGAACGGGGGACTGCGGCCGAGCCCCGCAGGTGTTTACGTGGTGTTGGACATTCCGGGATCCCTCGTCACGGAGGTGCGCGCCATGGCAGACGCCGCGCTGCGGTTGAAGAGCCTCGTTGAACAGTTGCTGGGTGTACCGCTACCGGTGCGCATCCGCGCCTGGGACGGTTCGCAGGCGGGGCCGCCGGGCGCGCCGACACTCGTGGTGCGTAATCGGCGGGCTGTGCGGCGGTTGTTGTGGAAGCCCGGCGAGCTGGGCCTCGCCCGTGCCTGGGTGGCCGGGGACCTGGACATCGAGGGGGATCTCTACGCCGGCCTCGACCTGGTGTCGGGGCTCGTCTGGGAGCGCGACGAGGACGCCCGCAGCCTCGCCCAGGCCCTGCGCGACCCCGAGGTGCGGGCCGCCGTACGCGGACTCGTCGCCCTTGCCGGACACCCGCTGCCGCCCGCCCCGCCCCGCGAGGAGGTCCGCAGACCCCGCCGTCATCTGCACACCAAGCGCACCGACAAGCGGGCCATCAGTCATCACTACGACGTCGGGAACGATTTCTACGAGATCGTCCTCGGGCCGAGCATGGTGTACTCCTGCGCCTACTGGCAGGCCCCGGAGTCCGAGGGCGGCACCCTCGAAGGCGCCCAGCGCGACAAGCTCGAACTCATCTCCCGCAAGCTCGGCCTGAGCCCCGGCCGGCGCCTCCTCGACGTCGGCTGCGGCTGGGGCTCCATGGCCATCCACGCCGCCCGCGAGCACGGCGTGAGCGTCGTCGGGATCACCCTCTCCCAGGAGCAGGCCGCGTACGCCCGTAAGCGCGTCGCCGACGAGGGACTCACCGACCGGGTCGAGATCCGCGTACAGGACTACCGGGATGTGGCCGACGGGCCCTACGACGCGATCTCCTCCGTCGGGATGGCCGAACATGTCGGCTCCGAGCGGTACTTGGAGTACGCCGAGGTGCTCTGCCGGCTTCTCAAGCCCGGTGGGCGGCTGCTCAACCATCAGATCGCCCGGCGGCCCCACCGGGACGAATCGGCGTACAACGTCGACGACTTCATCGACTCCTATGTGTTTCCGGACGGGGAGCTCGCCCCCGTCGGTACCACCGTCACCCAGCTCGAACGCGCCGGGTTCGAGGTGCGGGACGTCGAGTCTATCCGCGAGCACTACGCCCTCACGCTGCGCCGCTGGGTCACGAACCTGGAGGGGGAGTGGGCGCGTGCGGTGCGGCTCGCCGGTGCCGGGCGGGCCCGGGTCTGGCGGCTGTACATGGCCGCCTCCGCGCTCGCCTTCGAGCACAACCGAATCGGCGTGAACCAGGTCCTGGCGATCCGGACCCCCGAGTCCGGCGACTCGGGGATGCCTCTACGGTCCCGTACCTGGAACTGAAGCAGACAAACAAGCAGACAAACAAGCAGACAAACAAGCAGACAAACAAGCAGACCAACAAGAGGGGCCCGTCGCCACCGGCGACGGGCCCCGACTGCCGTACCGCTACTCCGACTTGATCGCCGCCAGCATGTTCAGCCGTCCCGCCCGCCGGGCCGGCCACAGCGCCGCCAGGACGCCCACCGTCGCCGCCAGGAGCAGGAAGACCGCCATTCGGGCCCACGGCAGGACGAGTTCGTACGTCGCCAGGCTCGAGCCGAGGAGTTCGCCGGCCGCCCAGCCGAAGAACACGCCCAGGCCGATGCCCAGGACTCCGCCGAAGAGGCAGATGACCAGGGACTCCAGGCGGACCATCCGCTTGATGCCCCTGCGGTCCAGGCCGATCGCGCGGAGCATGCCGATCTCCTGGGAGCGTTCGAAGACCGACATGGCCAGGGTGTTGATGACACCGAGGACCGCGACGAGGACGGCCATGGCCAGCAGGCCGTAGAGCATGTTCAGCATCAGCGTGAACATCTGCGCGATCTCGTCGGAGAGGTCCTTCTTGTCCTGGACCTTGATGGCCGGGTTGGAGCCGAGGGCCTTCTCCAGCTGGTCCTTCGTCGCGCCGGACGTGCCGTCGGACGTCTTGACCATGACCTGCATGTCGGCGGGGTCCGACTGGTGCGGGGAGAGCGTGGCGTTGTCCAGGATGATGCCCTGGATCATCTCGTTGCCCTCGTAGACCCCGGCGACCTTCAGTTCCTGCTTCTTGCCGTCCTCGTAGGAGACGGTGAAGCTCGAACCGGCCTTCCAGCCGTGGGACGTGGCCGTCTTGTCGTCCACGACGACCTGCGTGCCGCCCACCTTGAAGGCGCCGCTGTCGACCTTGAGGTCGGTCAGCTCGCCGATGGTGCTGCCCGTGACGCCGGTGAGGTACTCGGTCTCGCCGTCGATGCGGGAAGGCGCGTTGCGCAGCGGGCTGGTGGCCGTGACGTCGTCGATCCGGCCCAGCTTCTTCTCGACGTCCGGCGACAGCTCGTTGCCGTTCGCCATGGACACCACGTAGTCGGCCTTGATCGCGGACGCCGCCATCTTGTCGATCGACTTCTGCAGGCTGCCCGCCATCACCGTCATGCCGGTGATCAGGGTGAGGCCGATCATCAGTGCGGAGGCCGTGGCGGCCGTACGGCGTGGGTTGCGCACCGAGTTCTGGCGGGCCAGCTTGCCCGAGACGCCGAACACGCGCAGGACCGGTGCCGCGGCCGCGATCAGCGGGCGGGACAACAGCGGGGTCAGGATGAAGACGCCGATGATCAGGAGGACCGCGCCGAGGCCCATCGGGGCCTGGCCGTCCGAGCCGGACATCGTCGTCGCCGCGAGGACGACCGCGATGCCCGCGCCCGAGAAGAGCGCGCCCAGCGTGTTGCGCAGCACCAGTGACTTGGTGGTCGCCGCGGCGTACAGGCTGCTCATCGCCGCCACCGGCGGGATCTTCGCGGCCCGGCGGCCCGGCAGCCAGGCCGCCAGCATGGTGACGAGGACGCCGACCGCGAGGGCCGCCCCGACCGTGCCGGGCGTGATGATCAGCGGTCCGTCCGGGACGGTCGCGTCGAGCGAGCCCATCAGCGACCGCAGCCCCGCCCCGATGCCGATACCGGCGGCGAGACCGGTCACCGCGGCGACCACGCCCACCACGAACGCCTCGATGAGGACCGAGCGGGTGACCTGCCGGCGTGAGGCACCGACGGCCCGCAGCAGGGCCAGCTCCTTGGTGCGCTGGGCGACCAGCATGGTGAAGGTGTTGGCGATGATGAACGTACCGACGAACAGCGCGATACCCGCGAAGACCAGCAGGCCCTGCTTGAGGCCGGACATCGAGGAGGAGATCATCTCCGCCTGGTCGTCGGCCAGTTGCCGGCCGGTCGTCGTCTCGACGAGGTTCTTCGGCAGCGCCTTGTCCAGTTCGGCCTTCAGCGCGGTCTGGCTGACGCCCGCCTTCGCCCGCACGTCGATCTGGTCGTACGTGCCCGTCTTGCCGAACAGCCGCTGGGCCGTGGCCGTGTCGAAGAGGGCGAGGCTGCCGCCGGCGGCGACATTGCCGTCGTCGGTGGTGAAGATGCCGGTGATCTTCGGGTCGAGCACCGGGCCGTCCACCGAGAGCCGTACGGTGTCGCCGACCTCGTACCCGGCGCGCTTCGCGGTCTCCGAGTCGATCAGGACCTCGCCCGCACCGCTCGGCGCATGCCCGTTGACCAGCGGGTACCGGGTGTCCTTGGTGCCCCAGTAGTTCCCGCCCCGGGACTGGAAGCCGCCGCCGATCAGCTTGCCGTCCTTGTCGGCGATGGCGGTGAAGCCGTTGACCACGCCGATGGCGGAGGCGGCACCCGGCACCTTCGTGCTCTCGTCGAGCAGCGGCTGCGTCAGCTCGGCCGTCTTGCCGACGGTGTCGCCCTCGCTGTCCTGGTGCTCGGGTTCCACGGCCACGTCGACCTGGTCGAAGCCCTTGGCCGAACTCTTCTGGTAGGCCTCGGAGATGGTGTTGGTGAAGACCAGGGTGCCCGACACGAAGGCCACGCCGAGCATCACGGCGAGCACGGTCATGAGCAGTCTGGCCTTGTGCGCGAACACGTTGCGCAGGGCGGTACGGAACATCAGCTGGTACGGCCCTTCGCGTCGAACTGCTTCATGAAGTCGAGGACGGACTCGGCCGTGGGCCCGTACACCTCGTCGACGATCCGCCCGTCCGCCAGGAACACCACACGGTCCGCGTACGCCGCCGCCACCGGGTCGTGGGTCACCATCACCACGGTCTGCCCGAGCTCCCGTACGGAGTTGCGCAGGAAGCCCAGCACCTCGGCGCCGGAGCGCGAGTCGAGGTTTCCGGTCGGCTCGTCGCCGAAGATGATGTCGGGCCTGGAGGCCAGGGCGCGGGCCACGGCGACGCGCTGCTGCTGGCCGCCGGACAGCTGGGAGGGACGGTGGCTGAGCCGGTCGGCGAGGCCGACCATCGCGATCACCGAGTCCAGCCACTGCTTGTCCGGCTTGCGGCCCGCGATGTCCATCGGCAGCGTGATGTTCTCCAGGGCTGTCAGGGTCGGCAGCAGGTTGAACGCCTGGAAGATGAAGCCGATCTTGTCCCGGCGCAGCTTGGTCAGCTGCTTGTCCTTCAGGGACCCCAGCTCGGTCTCGCCGATGCGCACCGAACCCGAGGAGAAGGTGTCCAGACCGGCCACGCAGTGCATCAGCGTGGACTTGCCGGACCCCGAGGGACCCATGATCGCGGTGAACTCGGCCTGCCGGAAGTCGACGGAGACCCGGTCGAGGGCGACCACCTGGGTCTCGCCCTGTCCGTAGATCTTCGACAGATCCGTGGCACGCGCGGCCACGGCGGTGGCCCGGCCGGCGATGGATGCGGTGGTCACGAGAAGGCACTCCCCAAGAACGATGGGTTGGTCGGAGGGACGACATCCATCGTCCGGCCCGCGAGCCGCCGTGTAGTCAGCCGCTGCTCCGGTTCGTTGGGGGGACTCGGGTCGGACCACACTCCGCGGTGTCATACCTGGGGATGACCGTGGTCCCTGACCGGTGTTGTGCAGAGAACAGGTGGAGCCCCCTCGTTCGGGCGGTGAAATTCCGTCATTCCGCATGCGCCGTCGAGGGTCACGCGCAAGGCTATTGGCAAGTGCGGATGGCCTGTTCCGGGTGCTGATGCTCCCTCAGACATCAATAAAATAAGACAACATCGGTCCGCCCGGCCGATGTTCGGGGGATGTATCCCGATAGGCTCGGAACCTCGATGCGGAGCCCATGGCCTGCCCGGATGGTGGAATGCAGACACGGCGAGCTTAAACCTCGCTGCCCCTTCGCGGGCGTGCCGGTTCAAGTCCGGCTCCGGGCACTTCGGGAACCTGCACCCTCCATTGAAGAGTTCACCGCACGACCGTTGACAGCGGGCGCGTGCGGTCGGAAACTCATGTCTGAAAGTGAGTGAAATAAACTTCACCACGCGAACACGCGAGCACGCGACGACGCGGAAACACGGAGGCTGGTCGATGCGCACCACCGTCGGCATCATCGGAGCGGGCCCCGCCGGCCTCCTCCTCGCCCGGCTGCTCCACAACGCCGGCATCGACTCGGTCGTCCTGGAGAGCCGCGACCGCGCCTACGTCGAGCACCGGCAGCGGGCCGGAATCCTGGAGCAGGGCACGGTGGACGTCCTGCGCGCGGCCGGCGCCGGGGAGCGCATGGACCGCGAGGGCCTGCGCCACGACGGCATAGAGCTGCGGTACGCCAAGAAGCGCCACCGCGTCGACTTCCCCACCCTCACCGGCGGCCGGTCGGTGATGGTCTACGCCCAGACCGAGGTCTGCAAGGACCTCATCGCCCTCCAGCTCAAGGAGGGCGGCCCGCTGCTCTTCGAGGCGGAAGCGCTGGCCGTCGAGGGCGCCGACACCGACAGCCCGCGCGTCCGCTTCCGGCACGAGGGGATCGAGGACGTCCTGGAGTGCGACTACGTCGTCGGCTGCGACGGCTTCTGGGGCGTGGCCCGCAAGGCGGTCCCCGCCGCGCTGTCCCGGACCTTCGAACGGACGTACCCCTTCGGCTGGCTCGGCATCCTCGCCGACGTCCCGCCCTCCCACGACGAGCTGGTCTACGCCCACCACGACCGCGGGTTCGCCCTCCTGTCCATGCGCACCCCGTCCGTCTCCCGCCTCTACCTCCAGGTGCCCGAGGGCACCGACGCCGAGGCGTGGCGCGACGAGGACATCTGGGCGGAGCTGGAGCGCCGCTTCGAGACCGCCGACGGCTGGCGCCTTCAGCGCGGCCCGATCACCCAGAAGTCGGTCACCCCGATGCGCTCCTACGTCCACGAGCCGATGCGGCACGGCCGCCTGTTCCTGGCCGGCGACGCGGCCCACATCGTGCCGCCCACGGGAGCCAAGGGCCTCAACCTGGCCGTCGGGGACGTCGTCACCTTCGCGAGGGCACTGACGTACGAGAAGGAGACCGGCTCGGCCGAGCTGCTCGACGCCTACTCCGCGACCTGCCTCGGCCGGGTCTGGCAGGCCGAGCGGTTCTCCTACGACATGACGACTCTCCTGCACCGATCCCCCGACGCCACCGCCTTCGAGGACCGCCTCCAGCTGGCCCGGCTGGAACGGCTCGCGTCCTCCCGGGCCGCCGAGACCGACCTGGCCGAGGGGTACACGGGGTTTCCGTTCGGGTGAGGCCGCCGTGGCCGGGAATCAGCGGGCCGCGTAGCGTGTTGCGCACCACGACGAGGGAAAGATCCTCCCCAAGCACTAGGGTCATTCCTTTGCCTACCTATTACTCTTGAGCCAAGGCCCACACACACGGTGGCCATGGAGGAGTGAAATGAGGAGCAGCAACCCGGTCTTCTCGCGACGGGGGTTCAGCCGCGACAACGGCTACGCGGGCTTCAACACCGCGCCGCAGGCCGGGAGCGCAGCTGTGGGTACGCAGGGCAACCCGTACGCGCAGCCGCAGGCCGGCAACCCGTACGCGCAGAACCCCTACGCACAGCAAGGCCTTCAGCAGGGCGCACCGCCGCAGGCCCCGGTCACCACCCGGGGCATGACGATCGACGACGTCGTCCTGCGCACCGGCACCACGCTCGGCGTCCTGATCGTCACGGCCGCGCTCGCCTGGGCACTGCTGCCCATCGACGACGCGAACATCAGCCGTTCGTACGGCATCGGTATCGGCGCCGCGCTGATCGGCATGGTCCTGGCGTTCGTCCAGGCCTTCAAGCGCAAGGCCTCGCCCGCGCTGATCCTGGCGTACGCCGCGTTCGAGGGCGTCTTCCTCGGCGTCCTGTCCAACATCGTCGACAACCGCATCGCCGACGGTGCGGCCATGCAGGCCGTGATCGGCACCATGGCGGTCTTCGCCGGTGTGCTGGTGGCGTACAAGGCAGGCTGGATCCGCGTCAACCGCCGGTTCTACGGCTTTGTGATGGCGGCCGCGCTCGGCTTCATCCTGCTGATGATGGTGAACCTGCTGTTCGCCGTCTTCGGCGGCGGTGACGGCCTCGGCTTCCGCAGCGGCCCGCTCGGCGTGATCTTCGGCGTCGTCGGCATCCTGCTCGGCGCCTGCTTCCTCGCCCTGGACTTCAAGCAGGTCGAGGACGGCATCGCCTACGGCGCTCCGCGCGAGGAGGCGTGGCTGGCGGCCTTCGGGCTGACGCTGACGCTGGTGTGGATCTACATGGAGTTCCTGAGGATCATCGCGATCCTCAACAGCAGCGACTAGCGCGTGCAGCGGTAATCGCGTGCAGCGGTAGTCGCGAGTAGCGGCGAAAGGGCCCCGGGTTTCGTCCCGGGGCCCTTTGTCGTGGTGCGCGTCTAGGCGAAGTTGCGCGCGGCCCTCCTCAGGTCGTACTCGTGAACGATGGCCTTCGCGTGGCCGTACGCGAGGTTGTGTTCGTGCCGGAGCCAGCTGACCTTCTCCTCGAAGCGGAAGAGGGAGGGGCCTTCTTCGACGGTGCGGAGCCAGTCGGACACTTCACGACCGGTGCAGTGGGGGATGCGGGCGAGCATGTTGCGGTGGGTCTCCTCGGAGAGGACGTGGGACATCGGCGCCTCCGGACGCAAAGGGGATGTAAGCCGGTCCTTCAGGTCACCGTGCCTGAGCGTTCGCCCGTTGGCAACAGTCCCGGTGGGGCGCGTAGGGCCTTTTCGGGCGGATCGGGCCGACGGGCAAGCAGCGGAGAGCTGTCCGGCGCGGCAGATGTGCGTGCCGGACCCCGCGTGGCTGGCATGATCCGCCGGGGAGGCCCTACGCTCGCGGCGTGGTGGATACGACGCGTCTGTGCCGTGCGGTGGATCACTTCGCCGATCGTCTTCGGGCCGCTCCGCAGAGCCGGTTGCAGCGGGGCGCTGCCGCCGAGGCTCTCGGGCTGGCCAGGGAGTTCGCCCGATGGGCGCAGGAGGTGGAGGCGCCCGGGGCCGAGCCTCGGGAGATGCCGGACGCGGGGATGTTCGCTGCCGCCGACCAGATCACCGTCGCCGTGCACGACTTGGCCCTCGTACTCACGGACGAGGGCCAGGTCGATGATGCTGTGCGGCTGGTGGAGGAGGCGCAGAAGCGGGCGGGCGTCTGAGCTAGAGGGACGCTATGACGCGGTCGGCCAGGATGTAGACGTTCTCCTCGCCGCACGCGAACGTCAGCGTGTACGCGCCCGAGATGCCCGAGCCGCCCAGCAGCGTCGGTGTCTCGCCGGCGTGCAGGGCCGAGGCCAGGCGTTCCGCTGTCTCGCGGTGGCCCGGGGTCATGCACAGGGTGGTGCCGTCGGCGAAGACGTAGACGTCGAGGGTGCCCAGTGGGCCGGGGCGGACGTCGGCCAGTTCGACCTGGGACGCCGCCAGCTCCTCCAGCGTGGCCACCGTGCGCTCGTGGTCGTTCACGACCGGTGACGAGACCGGGACGAAGTCCGGGTGGGAGGGGTGGCGGCGGCGGGCCGCGGCCAGTTCCGCGGACTCCTCGGCGTCGGTGCCGTGCTCGGCGACCGGCTCCAGGGGCTCCAGACCGACGAAATCGGCCTGCCGGGGCAGGAACAGCTCGCTGTCGGGCAGGCCCAGCAGCGAGGGCGCGTCAGAGGCGTCACGGGCCTCCTGTGCGGCCCAGAAGGCCCGCGCCTCGGCGAGCTCGCGCTCACGTTCCTCGGCGAGGGCCTCGGCCACGGCGGCGCGTATCTCGTCGACGTCGGCGGAGTGGCGGGCGGCCGGCACACGACCCCGCGCGGCGGCGGCGTTGCCCTTGGCGAGCTCGGTGTGCAGGGCGGCCACCTGCCGGCGCAGCACCATGAGGGTGCGCAGGACGGCGACGCCCACGGCGCCCGTGGCGGCCGTGGTGACCAACAAGGCGATCGGCATGGCGCTCACTGACGTACTCCCGGTTCAAAGTCGACCCCCGACTTCCTACATCAGCTTGAAGGGCGGACTATCCAGCTGTCAGTGCGTAACGTCACGAAACGGACAGGACTTTGGATCCGGGGGTTGTTAGTGAAGTGGTGCTGACCTGCGCGAATCCCTTTCCGAGGGAGATAGGTCACATCCTGGGTGAGATTGGATCACAAATCGGCCCAGAACCTGGGGATTCCACGGTTCTGGGCCGACCTGTGACGCTCTGTTCCAGTGTGGCTACAGGGAGTTGGTCAGCTCAGGCGCTCGATGACCATCGCCATGCCCTGGCCGCCGCCGACGCACATCGTCTCCAGGCCGAACTGCTTGTCGTGGAACTGGAGGGAGTTGATGAGCGTGCCGGTGATGCGGGCGCCGGTCATGCCGAAGGGGTGGCCCACCGCGATGGCACCGCCGTTGACGTTCAGCTTGTCGACGTCGATGCCGAGCTCGCGGTAGGAGGGGATCACCTGGGCGGCGAACGCCTCGTTGATCTCGACCAGGTCGATGTCGGCGATGCCCAGGCCCGCGCGGCGCAGCGCCTGCTGGGACGCCTCGACCGGGCCGAGGCCCATGATCTCGGGGGACAGACCGGAGACGCCGGTCGACACGATGCGGGCGAGCGGGGTCAGGCCGAGCTCACGGGCCTTGGTGTCACTCATGATGACCAGCGCGGCGGCGCCGTCGTTCAGCGGGCAGCAGTTGGCGGCGGTGACCATGCCGTCGGGGCGGAAGACCGGCTTGAGGCCCTGGACGCCCTCCAGGGTGACGCCGGCGCGCGGGCCGTCGTCCTTGGCGACGACCGAGCCGTCGGGGAGGGTCACCGGGGTGATCTCGCGCTCCCAGAAGCCGTTCTTGAGGGCTTCCTCGGCGAGGTTCTGGGAGCGGACGCCGAACTCGTCCATGTCCTGGCGGGTGACGCCCTTGACGCGGGCGAGGTTCTCGGCGGTCTGGCCCATCGCGATGTAGGCGTCCGGCACGAGACCGTCCTCGCGGGGGTCGTGCCAGGTGGTGCCCTCCTGCTCCGCGACGGCGGCGGTGCGGGCCTCGGCCTCGGCGAAGAAGGGGTTGTGCGTGTCCGGGAGGCTGTCGGAGTTGCCCTTGACGAAGCGGGAGACCATCTCGACACCGGCCGAGATGAAGACGTCGCCCTCGCCGGCCTTGATGGCGTGCAGGGCCATGCGGCTCGTCTGGAGCGAGGAGGAGCAGTAACGGGTGACCGTGCAGCCGGGGAGGTGGTCCATCCCCATCTGTACGGCGACGATCCGGCCGAGGTTGTTGCCCTGCTCGCCGCCGGGCAGACCACAGCCGAGCATCAGGTCGTCGATGTCCCGCGGGTCAAGCTCGGGGACCTTGGCCAGGGCCGCCTGGATGATCGTGGCGGTCAGGTCGTCCGGGCGCAGGTCCTTCAGAGAGCCCTTGAAAGCGCGGCCGATGGGAGAGCGGGCGGTCGAGACGATCACGGCTTCGGGCATGACGGCTCCAGTCAAGAAGGGGCGGCGCGCAGCGCCTCGTTGAGGGGCGGTGGTCGGGCGACGGGTGGGCATACGGGGGCGTGCAGGGCTGTGTGGGAAGTTACCCGCACGTATGGCCAGGGTCACGCTTCGCGCGGTGTGACCCTGGCCGCAATTTACTAAGCGCTTGCTTGGGTCTCCGGTTCGACGGCCGCCACCCGCCGCCGACGACGCCGCTTGAGCAGTGCCCACGGCCCCTTGGGCCCCGTCGACATCGCCGCCGTGACCTCCGTACCGGCCTCGGACGCGGCCTCCGCCGCGGCTCGTGCCACCGGCAGGAAGCCCTCGCGGCGCGAGGCGTCCGGACGCTCCTCCTCGGCCGGCCACAGGCCCAGCGCGGCGCACACCGTCGGCAGGACGGCCATCGCCGCGGTGGCGTAGCCCTCCGCCGAGGGGTGGTAGTTGTCCGGGCCGAACAGTTCGCGCGGGTTCGCCGCGAACTCGGGGCCCAGTAGATCGCCCAGCGAGACCGTACGGCCGCCCTGCTCGACGGCGCCGATCGTCTGGGCGGCCGCCAGCTGCCGCGAGGCCCGGCGGGCCAGCCAGCGCAGCGGCTGCTGCACGGGCGCGACCGAGCCCAGGTCGGGGCAGGTGCCGACCACGACCTCCGCGCCGGCCGTGCGCAACCGTCGTACCGCCGCCGCCAGATGACGTACCGAGCGGGTCGGCGGCATCCGGGTGGTCACGTCGTTCGCGCCGATCATGATCACGCAGATGTCGGGGACCGGGGCCGGGTCCGCCAGGACCAGCGCCACCTGGCGGTCCAGGTCGTCGGAGGTCGCCCCGGGGAGGGCGACGTTACGCAGGACCACCGGGCGTTCCGCCACCGCCGCCAGCCCCGACGCCAGCAGCGCGCCCGGCGTCTGGCCGCTGCGGCGGACGCCCTGGCCCGCGGCCGTGGAGTCCCCCAGCATCACCAGCCGCAGCGGCGGTTCGCCGGGGGTGGTGTAGCCACTGCCGTACCGGCCCTCCGCCTGCGGGACGTGCGGCGACGTCCCGTTGCCCACCTGGCGCTTGGCGAGCTGGACCTCCGCCAGCAGCAGACCCATGGCCGCCGCGCCGACCAGACCGATCCCACCGCCGCCGTACGCGGCTCCGGCCGCGATCCGCCGGGCCACCCTCGCCCTCGACATCCTCGTCATGCGTCGCCGCCACCTCCTCGTGTCCGTACATCCACTCCTTGCCCCGTACGGACCGTCGCCCAATCTCAACGGGGAGTGAACGACCGTCACGGTCTCCGAAGAAGCCATAGGCTGGCGGAACCAATCACGACCATTTCTTTTGCAAGCATCCGGAGACAAACGGTGCAATTCCACGACTCGATGATCAGCCTCGTCGGCAACACCCCGCTGGTGAGGCTCAACAGCGTGACCAAGGGCATCAGGGCCACCGTCCTGGCCAAGGTGGAGTACTTCAACCCGGGCGGATCGGTGAAGGACCGCATCGCCCTGCGCATGATCGAGGCGGCGGAGGAGAGCGGCGCGCTCAAGCCCGGCGGCACGATCGTCGAGCCGACCAGCGGAAACACGGGTGTCGGGCTGGCCATCGTGGCCCAGCGCAAGGGGTACAAGTGCATCTTCGTGTGCCCCGACAAGGTGAGCACCGACAAGATCAACGTGCTGCGGGCGTACGGCGCCGAGGTCGTCGTCTGCCCGACCGCCGTGGACCCGGAGCACCCCGACTCCTACTACAACGTCTCCGACCGGCTGGTCCGGGAGACACCGGGCGCGTGGAAGCCCGACCAGTACTCCAACCCGAACAACCCGCTCTCCCACTACCACTCGACCGGCCCCGAGCTGTGGGACCAGACGGAGGGGAAGATCACCCACTTCGTCGCGGGCGTGGGCACGGGCGGCACCATCTCAGGTACCGGCCGCTACCTGAAGGACCTCAGTGACGGTCGCGTCCAGGTCGTCGGTGCCGACCCCGAGGGCTCCGTCTACTCCGGCGGCTCGGGACGGCCGTATCTCGTCGAGGGTGTCGGTGAGGACTTCTGGCCCACCGCCTACGACCGGACCGTCGCCGACGAGATCGTGGCGGTGTCGGACAAGGACTCCTTCCAGATGACCCGCCGGCTGGCCAAGGAGGAGGGCCTGCTGGTGGGCGGGTCCTGCGGCATGGCCGTCGTCGCGGCACTGAAGGTCGCCGAGCCGCTCGGCGAGGACGACGTGGTGGTCGTCCTCCTGCCCGACAGCGGGCGCGGCTACCTCAGCAAGATCTTCAACGACGAGTGGATGGCCGACTACGGCTTCCTGGAGGACGAGGGCCCGAGCGCCCGCGTCGCCGACGTCCTCAACGACAAGGAGCACGGCGCCATGCCGTCCCTCGTCCACATGCACCCGGACGAGACCGTCGGCCAGGCCATCGAGGTGCTGCGCGAGTACGGCGTCTCGCAGATGCCGATCGTCAAGCCCGGCGCCGGTCACCCGGACGTGATGGCCGCCGAGGTCGTCGGCTCCGTCGTCGAACGCGAGCTGCTCGCCGCCCTGTTCACCCAGCGGGCCTCGCTCGACGACCCGCTGGAGAAGCACATGTCCGCCCCGCTGCCCCAGGTCGGCTCCGGCGAGCCGGTCGGCGACCTGATGTCCGTACTGGGCGCGGCCGACGCGGCGATCGTCCTCGTCGAGGGCAAGCCCACGGGAGTCATCAGCCGGCAGGACCTGCTGGCGTTCCTGGCCAAGGGCGGGAAGTAGGGCCTGTCCGGCGGATCAGGTCGCAGGACATCGGCGGCGACTGATCAGCGCCGGTGAGCGGGGTCTGGTGCGTGCAGCTGCAAGGCGGAGGAGGGAGTCGACGCGATGGGGGAGTCGGCGACCGACGACAACGCGGCAGGTGTGCGTGCCGGACCCCGCGTCTGCAGCATGATCCGCCGGACAGGCCCTGGGCGGGAAACGTGCGGTGAACGGCCCGTGTCCACGGCGAACTTGCGGTCGGGGGCCCGAATGGTGGACTTCGCAGAAGTGGTACGAGGGCGTCACGTCCGCGCAGCACACGCTTAACACGGGTCCGGCACATTAGTGGTTGTCGGCAGGGCGGGAGCGGCTCCCCGCCCCGGCCGACACCGTAAACGGCGTCACGGACCTCCGGAGCGGCTCCCGGACCTCCACAGACGCCTAGGACGCGGAGTCTGGCCCTGACCCGGCCCGCGTCCCTCGCGGGGACCGCCGTCGTCCCGCCCCCCGGTAACGGGGGTGCGGCGGTCCCCGCGCATAGCCTTTTCAGCGGGTTCACCTCAGCAGGTCTTGCTCAGCAGGTTCTCCTCAGCGGGCCCGAGTGGTCGCCCAGCTTCCCAGCAGCGCCAGCCGTTCCGCCGTCTCCGAACCGGGTTCCGGCGTGTAGATCACGATCGTCTGCTCCGGGTCCGCCGGGACCGTGAGCGTCTCGTACGGGAGGGTGAGCAGGCCCGCCACCGGGTGGCGGACGCGTTTCACCCCGAACCTGCACTCCCTGACCTCGTGGTCCGCCCACAGCCGGCGGAAGTCCTCGCTCTTGAGGGAGAGTTCACCGATCAGGGCGGCCATCCCGGAGTCGTCGGGGTGGTGGCCCACGTTCAGATGCAGCTGGGCGACGTTCTGCGCGGCCACCGCGGACCAGTCCGGGAACAGGTCGCGGGCGGCGGGATCGAGGAAGACCTGACGGGCGATGTTGCGCTCGCCGGGTGCCATCCGGCTGAAGCCGCTCAGGGCGTCGGCGAGGGCGTTCCAGGCGAGGACGTCCAGACGGCGGCCGACCACGAACGCCGGGACGCGTTCCATGCCGTCCAGGATCAGCTGGACGCCGGGGCGGACGCGGGGCGCGGCAGGGCGGCCGCCTTTGGGCCGGGATGGCCGGGCCACCGTACGCAGGTAGGCGTGCTCCGTCTCGTCCATGTGCAGGACGCGCGCGATCGCGTCCAGGACGGCGTCCGACACGGACGGCCCGCGCCCCTGCTCGAGGCGGATGTAGTAGTCGACGCTCACCCCGGCCAGCTGCGCCACCTCCTCGCGGCGCAGTCCGGGGACCCGGCGCCGCCCGTACGAGGGGAGCCCCACCTCCTCGGGCTGGATGCGGGCCCGACGTGAGCGCAGGAAGTCTCCGAGTTCGCCGTCCATGGTGTGAGCCTAGGCGAGGGGCCGGACCGGAGCCTGGTACTGGCAGACCCAGGAAAAGCTCATCCCTGGGTGGCCGGGGCGGGGCGGACGAGGGTGGGAGTCGCCGGACGGACCGGCGGAGACCGAACACCCGAGGAGTCCCTCATGTCGTACGAGAACCTGGCCGGACGTACCGCCGTCGTCACCGGTGCCGCCAGCGGGATCGGCGAGGCCGTCGCCGTGCTGCTGGCCGCTCAGGGGGCGCGGGTCGCACTGCTCGCCCGGCGCGCGGAGCGGCTGGAGGCGATCGCGGAGAAGATCCGGGCAGACGGAGGACAGGCGCTGGCCGTGGTCGCGGACGTCACCGACGACACGTCGGTGGAGGCGGCCGCGGCCCGCGTCCACGAGGCGTACGGGCCCGTCGACCTGGTCGTCAACTCGGCCGGCGTCATGCTGCCGCACTCCGTCGACGACGGCCGCAGCGACGAGTGGCAGCGGATGCTCGACACCAACGTCACCGGCGTACTGCGGGTGATCCGCGCCTTCACCGGCGACCTGGTGTCGGCGGCGGGCGAGGGCAGGGCGGCGGACCTGGTGAACATCTCCTCCGTCGCCGCGCACCTCGTGTTCCGCAACTACGCGGTGTACGGGGCGACCAAGGCCGCGCTGACGTACCTCTCCGAGGCGCTGCGCACCGAGTTCGGGCCGCGTGACGTCCGGGTCACCAACATCGAGCCGGGGATGACGGAGACCGAGCTGAGGTCGCACATCGGCAGCACCGAGCTGCGGGAGCAGGTCGACGGGATGTTCGAGGCGGTGGGCGGACTGTCGTCCGAGGAGCTCGCCGACGTCGTCGCCTACGCGGCGAGCCGGCCGCGGCGGGTGAACCTGCGGCAGATCGTCGTACTGCCGACCCGGCAGGCGTGACGCGCCGGCGGCCGGTCAGTCCTCCCAGTCGCTGTCCTGGGACGACCCGCGCCGCCGGCCACCGCGGAAGAGGCCCGGGTTGGTACGGGCGACCTGCACGGCGTTGACCCCGACGATGCCGATCCAGGCGACGAGCAGACCCGGGAGGTCGGCGACGCCGCCGCCGATCGCGGACAGCGGGATCGCCAGCACCAGCGAGACGATGCCGAAGCCGAAGCGCTCGCCCCAGGAGTCGGTCGGCTTCGGCGACCGGGAGCCCCGGGCCGCCACCATCTGCTGCTCGGCCGTCTGCCGGCGCAACCGGCGCTCCACGGCGCCGTCGATCCGCTGGTCGACCTTCTCCAGGAACGAGTCGACCAGCGCGGACTCGTACTCGTCGCCCAGTTCCCTGCGGGCCTGCAGGGTGGCGTTGAGTTCCTTCTTGATCTCGGTGTCCCGCGCATCCATTCCGGTCATGCGATCCACGTTAAGGAGGCGGGGCGCCTGCCGCACTGGGGTTATCCCCCCTGTTCGGGAGGGGGTGTTCAGGCCCGCTGTGTCATGCCCGCTGTGTCAGCCCGTGCTGCTCCGCGTACGCGTTCGCCACGTCCTCCGGGTCCTTCTTGTCCTTGTCGACCTGGCGGTTGAGCTCGGTGAGGTCTTCCGTGGTCAGGACGTTGCCGAGTCCGGCGAGGGCCTTGCGGACCGTGGAGTCGGCCTTGCGGTCGGCGATGAGGGGGACGACGTGCTGGCCGGGGATGAGGTTCTTCGGGTCGGACAGCACGACCCAGTCGTTGGCCACGATGTCGGTGTCCGTGGTGAAGAGGTTCGCCACGTCCACGTCGCCCTTCTTCAGGGCGCCCTTGACCAGCGGGCCGGAGGAGTCGAGGGACTTGAACTCCTTGAACTCCACCCCGTACACGTCCTTCAGGCCGATCACGCCGACCTCGCGCTTCTTGACCTCGGGCGCGGCGCCGATGACCAGCTTGCCGTTCTGCTTCTTGAGGTCGGCGAGGGAGGTCAGGCCGTACTTCTTCGCCGTCTCCTGGGTGACGGCAAAGGCGTCCGAGTCCTCGGCCATGCCGTACGGCAGCACCTGGAGGCCGGCGGGGAGGGCGATGGCGAGGGCGTTCTGCATCTCGCCCTCCTCGGTCGCCGTCGCCTTGGGGGCGAGGTAGTGCAGGAGGGCGCCCTGGTACTCGGGGAGGAGGTCGATGTCGCCGCCCTTGAGGGCGGGGATGAGGATCTCGCGGGTGCCGAGGTTGGGGCGGACGGTGGTCTTCACGCCGGCCGCTCCAAGGACGGCCGCGTAGAGGTAGCCCAGTACCTGGTTCTCGGTGAAGTTGGCGGTGCCGATGGTGACCCCGCCCTTGCTGGAGCCGCTGCCGCCGGAGGTGGAGCCCTGGCTGTCGAGGGACGTGATGCCGCTCGCGCAGGAGGAGAGGGCGGGGACGGAGGCGGCCGCGAACAGGCCGCCGAGGAGCGTACGACGATTCATTTCCGGGTTCCCTAGGCGGTGCGGTGGCGGAAGAGGAAGCGCTGGAGGCCGGCGAGGCAGAGGTCCAGGGCGACGGCCACCGCGGCTACCAGCACCGCGCCGCCGAGCACCTGGACGAGGTCGCGCTGGGCGAGGCCGTCGAAGACGTAGCGGCCCAGGCCGCCGAAGGAGACGTACGCGGCGATCGTCGCCGTGGCCACCACCTGGATGAGTGCCAGGCGCAGGCCGGTCATGATCAGCGGAAGGGCGAGGGGCAGCTCCACGTGGAGCAGAACCTGGTGGCCGCGCATGCCCTGTCCGCGTGCCGCGTCCTTCACGTCCGGGTCGACGGCGGTCATGCCGGCGTAGGTGTTGGTGACGATCGCCGGGACCGCGAGGGCGACCAGGGAGACGTACACCGGGGTCATGGACAGTCCGCTGGCCAGGAAGACCAGGACGACCAGGCCCACCGTCGGCAGGGCGCGGCCGAAGGACGCCAGGTTGATCGCGAGGAACGCGCCGCGGCCGGTGTGGCCGATCAGCAGGCCCAGCGGGAGACCGATGGCGGTCGCGATGAGCGTGGCCAGGAGGGAGTACTGGAGGTGCTCGGCGAGGCGGTGGGCGATGCCGTCCGAGCCGGACCACTGGGTGCCGCTGGTCAGCCAGCTGCCGAGGTTGGAGAAGAGTTCGTACATCTCAGGCTCGCCGCCTCTTCCACGGGGTGAGGACGTACTGGAGGGCGACCAGCAGCGCGTCCGCGACGACGGCGAGGAGGAGGGTGAGGACCACTCCCACGATCACCGGGGTCGGGTAGTTGCGCTGGAAGCCGTCGGTGAAGAGCTGGCCCAGGCCGCCGTCGCCGATGTAGGTCGCGACGGAGACCAGGGAGATCGACATGACCGTCGCGATCCGGACGCCCGCCATGATCACGGGGAGGGCGAGCGGGAACTCGACGGTGAGGAGCGTGCGCAGGGGGCGGGTGCCCATCGCCTTCGCGGCCTCCTTCGTCTTCGCGGGGACCGAGTCGAGGCCCTCGACGGTGTTCCGGAGCAGGACGACCAGGGTGTAGACCGTCAGGCCGATCACGGTCGTGGTGCGGGTGAGGCCGCTGACCGGCAGCAGGAGCACGAAGATCGCGATCGACGGGATCGTGAACAGGACGTTCGACGCGCCGAGCAGGAACCCGCGCAGGAAGCGGACCCGGTGGGCGACCACCGCGAGCGGGAGCGAGATCAGCAGGCCGAAGAAGACCGCGCTCAGGGCCGCCTGGAGGTGGGAGACCGTGAGGGTGGTGAGGTCGTCGGTGTGGCCGGATATCCACGACCAGTCGATGGTCATGCGGCCGCACCCGTCCTGGCGCGGGCGTCGGTGTGGGCCTGGCCGGCGTGGGTGTGGATGTCGTCGCGGGACGAGACACCGGTGAGGACGCCGGCCGCGTCGACCCGCGCGATCAGGCCGCCCGGCGAGGCGACGGACTCGTTGAGTGCCGCGAGCAGGGAATCGTCGTCCTTGAGCGGCCGTACGGGGATCTCGGCGTCCTTCGACGCCCAGTGCAGCGGCTTGCGCGCCTCGTCGAGGACGAGCGTCCAGGTGCCGCCCTCGGGGCCGGGCCCTGCGGGACGTCCGCGAGGGTCTTCAGCGAGAGCAGCTTGAGGCCGCGCTCGGCGCCGAGGAAGTCGGCGACGAAGTCGTCGGCGGGGCGGGCGAGGAGCTCGGAGGGGGTGGCGCACTGCACCAGGTGGCCGCCGGTGCGGAAGATCGCGATCTGGTCCCCGAGCCGTACCGCCTCGTCGATGTCGTGCGTGACGAAGACGATGGTCTTGCTCAACTCCTTCTGGAGCCTGAGCAGTTCGTCCTGGAGCTGGGTGCGCACGACCGGGTCGACCGCGCCGAACGGCTCGTCCATGAGGAGCACCGGCGGGTCGGCGGCGAGCGCGCGGGCGACGCCGACGCTCCCCCAGTGCCTTAAGGGCCTGGGGGGACCCCCAGCTGCTGGCCGCCGGAGAGCTGGTGCGGGTAGCGGCGGCCGGCCTCGGCGGTGAGGCCGACGGTTTCGAGGAGTTCGGCCGCGCGGGCCCGTGCCTTGCGCCGGCCGTGGCCCAGTAGCAGCGGCACGGTGGCGATGTTGTCCAGCACCGTGCGGTGCTGGAAGAGCCCGGACTGCTGGATGACGTACCCGATGGAGCGGCGCAGGTCGGCGGCGTCCTGCCGCGTGACGTCCTGGCCGCCGACACGGATGGTGCCGGAGGTCGGCTCGACCATCCGGTTGATCATCCGCAGGGTGGTCGTCTTGCCGCAACCGGAGGATCCGACGAGAACGGTCACGCCGCCTTCCGGCATGTCGAGGGTGAGGTCGTGGACTGCTGTCGTGCCGTTGGGGAAGCGCTTGTGGACCGCGTCGAACTGGATCATGAGTTGTCCCTTGCCCGGCTGTATAACGTCATGCAGAGTTCTCGGTAGGTGAATAGCTTGTCAACGCCTTGGTGTTAATCCGAGGTAACGGATGACCGGTGAGCAAGATCAGCTGTCCGGATTGAGGAGGTTTTGGGCTTGATGTCGTCTCGGATCGTGGACACGCCGTGGACTACGGGCTCTGGTCTTGTCGTCCTCGACGGGGTCGGGCTCGGCGTCGCGGACGTCGTGCGCCTCGCCGACGGGGCCGCGCGGCCGGTCCCGGGCAGTGAGGCGACGCGCCGCGTCGAGGAATCCTGGGACGCCGCCCGCCGGATCGCCGCCACCGGACGCGTCTACGGCCGCTCCACCGGCGTCGGCGCCAACCGGAACGAGGACGTGCCCACCGAGGCGGCCGCCGAGCACGGACTGCGGCTGCTGCGCAGCCACGCCGGCGCCATCGGCGAGGAACTCCCGGCCCGGCAGGTGCGGGCGATGCTCGCCGTCCGCGCCAACCAGCTGCTGGCCGGCGGCGCGGGCCTCAGGCCCACCGTCGTCACGGCCCTGTGCGAGGCGCTGGAGAGCGGGGCCCACCCGGTCGTGAACGAGTTCGGCTCGGTCGGCACCGGGGACATCGCCGCCCTCGCCCAGGCCGGCCTCGCGCTGGCCGGGGAACACCCCTGGCGGGGACCGGGCGCCCCCGAGGCCCAGCCGCTCGACAACAACGACGCCCTGGCCTTCATCAGCAGCAACGCCCTCACCCTCGGCCAGTCCGCCCTCGCCCTGCACGAACTGCGCGGACTGATCGAGGCCACCCAGGTCGTCGGCGCCCTCTCCCTGCTCGCCGTCGACGGCTCCCACGAGGCGTACGCCGCCCCCGTGCACGCCGCCCGCCCGCACCGCGGCTCCAGCGAGGTCGCCCGCCGGATGCGGGAGCTGATCGGCGCCGCCGACCGGCCCACCCCGCCGCTCGGCCGCATCCAGGACCCGTACGGCTTCCGCTGCCTGCCCCAGATCCACGGCCCGGCCCACGACGCGGCCGACGCCCTGGAGGAGGTCCTCGCGATAGAGATCAACGCGGCGGCCGAGAACCCCCTGATCTGCCCCGAGGACCTGGCCGCCTACCACCACGGCGGCTTCTACCAGGCCCAACTCGCCCTCGCCCTCGACCACTTCCGGCTGGCGATGACCCAGGTGGCACGGCTGTCGACGTCCCGGCTGTCGTCCCTGAACGAGCCCGGGTTCACCCGCCTGCGGCCCTTCCTCGCCGACCCGGAGCCCGCCTCCTCCGGCGTGATGATCCTGGAGTACGCCGCCGGCGCCGCCCTCGGCGAGGTGCGGGCCTTCTCCGCGCCCGCCTCCCTGGGCCACGCTGTACTCTCCCGGGGCGTCGAGGAACAGGCCAGCTTCGCCTCGCTCGCCGCACGTCAGACACTGCGCGTGTGCGGCGCGTACCGTCTGGTCGTCGGCTGCGAACTCGTCGCCGCCGTACGGGCGCTGCGCCAGCGCGACCTCAGGCCCGACCCGGACCTTCCGGTGGGCCGCGCGCAGGAGCTCGCCGAGTCGGTGCTCGACGAGGACCCGACCGACCGGCCGCTCACGCACGACGTGACGGCGGCGGCCGGACTGCTCGACCGGTTCACGGACATCTGGAGGGGGAGCGAGTCATGAGCGCGGACACGGAGACGGGTGCGGTGGGAACGGAGACAGGTACGGGTGTGCCGGACGGGCGCGCGGTCGTGCCGGACAGCCCCGCCGCGCGGTTGCAGGCCCTGTTCGAGGGGCACCGGCTGACGCCGACCCAGCGGCGCATCGCGCACAGCATGGTGCGGCGCGCCGCCGACGTGCCCTTCCTGTCCAGCGTGGAGCTGGCCGAACTGGCCGGGGTCAGCCAGCCCTCCGTCACCCGCTTCGCGGTCGCCCTCGGCTTCGACGGCTACCCCGCCCTGCGCAAACACCTGCGCGAGGTCGCGCCCACCGAACAGACAGCGGCCTCGGCCTCGTACAACGAGTACCAGCAGGCCGTCGAGGCCGAGATCGAGAACCTGCGGCACCTCGCGGAGGTGCTGGCCGACCCGCGGCCCGTGCAGAGGGCGGGACGGCTCCTCGCGGCCTCGCGCCCGCTCCCGGTGCTCGGGCTGCGGGCGGCGGCCTCGCAGGCGTACGGCTTCGCGTACTTCGCCGCCAAGGTCCATCCCGACGTACGGCTGCTCAACGAGGGCGGCACGATGATCCACGACCGGATCGACGCCGCCGTCCACGCGGGCGCCACGACCCTGCTGTGCTTCGCGCTGCCCCGGCATCCGCGCGAGGTCGTGGACACCCTGGCGTACGCCAAGGAGGCGGGCCTGACCGTCGTCACGGTCGCCGACTCGGCCTTCGCGCCGGTCGCCAAGGTGTCCGACCTGCTGCTGCCCGCCGCCGTCGGCACCGGGCTCGCCTTCGACACGGCCTGCGCGCCGATGCTGCTGGGCCGCGTCCTGCTGGAGGCGATGTGCGACGACCTGCCGGACGCGCAGGCACGGCTGGAGGAGTTCGACGCGGGGGCGGCCGCGCGGGGGCTGTTCGTCGAATGACGGGCCTGTTCGGCGAATGAGATGTGCGTCCCTCTAAGACTCGTCTCACGTTCTTTCGCTAATCTGCGCGACCAGAAAACGTGTTGGGGCGACGAGGAGGCGGATCGTGTCACGCGGAGTTCGCGAGGGTCGCGGAGGTCAGGGACTGGCTCGGGTGGCCGTCGTCGTACGGGCCGGAGCCGCGCCGATGTGGTGGCTGGGCGTGTTGGCGGCGGGCGTCGGCGTACTGGTGCCGGGCATCACGGGCCGACGGATCGGGGTGATGGCCGGGGCCGCCCTGTTCATCGTCGCCGCGGCCGTGGTGGCGTACCGCGGGCGCAAGCGGTACGTCGTGCTGGCGCGCTCGGCCGTGCGCGCCGGGAAGCACGACGTGCTCCAGGACCGTGCGGTGAGCTCGCGCAACTGGCGCCGGGGACACCGCTGGTGGCTGCTGCTCGCCTTCCTGGCCGCGCTGGGCAGCTCGTTCGCCGTGCCCGCCGCGGGCGGCATGCTGCTCGCCGGCTGCGGTACGGGGCTGCGGCTGAAGGCCGCCTGGCTCGGGCGGCGCGAGCGGGCCGACGACGCGCTGCTGTGGGTGCGCGTCGACTGGCTCGCCGCGAACGGCGGCCGTCCGGCCGGCAAGACGGTCAAGGCCTACCGCAGCACGGGCATCGCGGCGGGCGACGCGGCCCCGGGTGGAGCGCGCCGCCGCACCGCGGCCCTCGTCTAGCCGGACGGTCAGACCGCCAGTAGTCGGACGGTCAGACCTCCAGGTCCTCTTCGATCTTCCTGAGCTGGTGGCGGGCCATCGCCAGGTTGGCCCGCTTGGCGTCCAGCACCAGGTAGAGGAAGAGACCGTTGCCGCCGCGGCCGCTGATCAGCCGGATCAGGTGGTACTGGTCGGACAGTGTGATCAGGATGTCCTCGATCTGGCCCTTGAGCCCGAGGTGTTCCATCGTGCGCATCTTGGAGCGGACGACGTCGGTGTTGCCGGCGGCGGCGACATTGAGGTCGAAGCTCTTGCTGCCGCCCAACGTGCCCAGCGCCATGCCGCTGGTGTAGTCGACGAGTGCGACGCCGGTGGCGCCCTCGACGGAGGCGAGTGCTTCTTTGAGCGCGGTTTCGGTGTTGGCCATGACTGTTCCCTCGGTTCCTCTCAACTTTCGGTGGTGGTGCGGGCGTTGGTGGTCGTCGTGGTGCGCGGTGTGCGCGGGGTTCTGGTCCGGGCGGCGGTGGCGGTCTTGGCGGGGGCTTTCGCGGAGGGCTTGGCCGGGGCGGTCGTCGGCGGGACGGGGGCGGCCGGGGTGGCCGGTGCGGCCGGGGTGGCCGCGGCGGTCCGGGGTGCGACCGCGGCCTCGACGAGCTCGCCGATGCGGGCGACCGCGCGCCGGCCCTCCAGGTGCAGGCGGCCGACGTTGACGCGGTCCTCGGCGAGCAGGGTCAGGAGGGCGCCGCTGCCCGCCGCGTACGTCGCCACATAGCCGTGGATCCCGCGTACGAGCAGCTCGCGGAAGTCCCCCTGCCCGGTCGCGTCGGCCAGTTGCGCGGCGAGGCCGCGGGCGGTGGCGGTGAGCGCGGCCATGTTCCGCGGGTCGACGCCGGGGGTGTCCTGGGCGAGGACGAGACCGTCGGCGCCGGTCGCGAGGGTGCCGGTGAGCTGGGGCACGCGGGCTCTGAGCCGGCGTAACTCCTCCAGGATGTCGGCCTCCGCTGCCATCAGGTTTCTCCTCTCGGCGCGGGTCCGCTGCTGATGCCGCTGCCGTTCAAAGGGCCTCCAGCGCATCCCTGAGCCTTTTCAGCAGCGTGATGTGGGGGTCGGTGACGTCGGTGACGTCGGTGGGGATTGGTGCGAGGGGGTCGGGTACGTCGGGTACGTCGGGCGCTTCGGGTGTCTCGGCGAGGGCCGGTGGGCGGGGTCGGACGGCGCCGGCCGCCGCCAGCCGCCGTATGTCCACGAGCGTGTGGAACGCCGGGCGGCCCAGCTCCCGCGCGATGTCCGTCGCCGTGCGTACGGCGGCCGGCTCGGCCAGGACCGCCAGGACGGCCCGCTGGCGGGAGCTGGGTGCCGGGACCGCGGCGCGGTGCGCCCGGGTCAGCGGGGCCTCGTCGGTCGTCGGGTCGGGCCAGATGCGGTGCAGGAGGTCCCGGCGGCGCAGGGTCTCGCGTTCGAGAGCGGCCACGGGCATGGGGCACCCGCAAGCGGGCCCGGGCCCTCCATCGGCTTCGGCTTCCGTGCCGTAGCGGAAGCGGCCCGGCGTGCTGCTGGGGGCGAGGGCGAAGTACGCGGCGTCGTACAGCGCGGTCAGCCGGCACAGCTCCAGCGCGCCCGGGGACAGGTGCCCGCCGTCGACCAGGAGGTGGCCGGCGCGGTGCCGGTCGCCGGTCTCGGCCAGAGCCTGCCGCCAGACACCGGCGTCGACGGTGCCGTGGGCGGTGAGCAGGACCTCCAGGCCGGGGGCGGACGGGCTGTCGGCGTGCACCACCCGGCCCCCGGCGAGATGGAGCGAGCCGCGCTCGCGGACCAGGACCCCGGTGGCCCGCTCGGCGGCGAGCCGGGTCAGCATCGGCGAGACGCCGCCCCAGCCGCGGTCCCTGGCCGCCGCCTTGTTCCGCACCGGCAGCCGGGGCGGCGGGGTGGTCTGCACGGCGGTCATCCCAGCACCAGCCGTCCGGCCATCTCGCCGAGCCGGATGCGGGCCAGCGCGAGATTGCCCTCGGCGCGGGCCAGCCACAGGTGCAGACACACGCTGCTGTCGAAGGACGTCCGCACGAACCGCAGCACGTGATAGCTGTCCCGGTTGCTGATGATCAGGTCCTCGACGGGGGGATCGTCCCCGAAGTCGTGCCCTGCGTCCCCTTTCCCTCCTCCCCCTCCCCCTCCCCCTCCCCCTCCCCCTCCCCCTCCCTCTTCCTCGCCGGGGTCGGGTGCGAAGGCGTGCTGCTCGGCGGCGAGCCGGGCGATCTCCGCGGCCTCCACCGCGGCCGCCTCCTGGTCGCCGCCCGGGGCCTCCCCGACGGCGCCCAGGGCCAGCCCGCTCGTCCAGTCGACCAGTGCGGCACCCCGTGCACCGGGCAGTCGCATGGCTTCGAGCAGGCACTCGTCGATTCCGGGCACCGTGGCTCCCCCTCCCGCCTGGGATTCGGCTGAGTGACGCCGAAGCTACGCAACGTGTGCGCGAGGGGTGAGGGTTCTGGCATTTTCCGGTGGAACATGCGGCGACTGACTAAGGTGGGTCAACTGGCCCTGTTATCAGGCCAGTTGATCAGCAGGTCCGCCGGAACGCGTCAACGGCGCCCGGGTGTGCGCAGGGTGGTGAGCGCCGCGGCGTGCGCCCCTCCCGACTCGGTCACGATCTCCTCGACCGTCTGCGCCTCCCGCACGGTCGCGAAGGCGGTGCCGCCCGCCCCGTCCGGCGCGAAACCGTAGATCCCGGGCCGGGCGAGGGAGTTGTACGCGTAGTGGTGCGCGAAGTAGTACGCGCCCGTGTCCAGCGCCGCCGCATAGTCGCCCTGTCCGAGCAGCGGCAGGGAATACCCCTGGGCGAGCAGGTCGCCCGCGAAGCACGCCGGCCCCGCCACGTCCTGGGCCACCTCGGGCCCCTCCTTCGGCCGCCCCTTGCCGTCGTACGCGGCGATCCTGAGCGGCCACGCCCCCGGCGCGTACACCGTCCGCGTCGCCACCTGCACGCCCGCGTGCGTCACCGCGACCGGCCGGCCGCCCGCGCTCTTGGCGTACTCGACCCGCGCCACCACCGTCCCGTGCTTCGCCAGCAACGACCGCCCGAACTCGGTCACCAGCCCGTACCGCCCGTCGAACAGCCCCGGCACGGCCTCCTTCAGCACGCGCGCGTAGTCCGCGTACGTCGGTGTCGTCACGTCCGACGAGAAGTTCACCGGCAGCCCGCCGCCGATGTCGATGGTGTCGATCTGCGGACGCCCGATCCGCCGATTGATCTCCTCCGCGAGCGCGTACGTCGCCGCCACGCCCTCGGCCATCAGCGACAGCGGCACGCCCTGCGACCCGGTGTGCGCGTGCAGCCGGGACAGCCAGGGGCGCTCGGCGTACGCCCGCACCACCCACTCGCGCGCTCCCTCGTCCCGCAGTGCCACCCCGAACTTCGAGGTCGCCGTGGCGGTGGAGAGGGCTTCGATGGCCCCGGCCCCGACCTGCGGGTTCACCCGGATCCCGAGGGGCGATCGACTGACCGCCGACCTCATCAGACCGTCGATGCGGGCCAGCTCCTGCGGGTTGTCCACGTTGACGGCGATCCCCAGCGCCAGCGCCTCCCGCAGCTCGGCCGGTGTCTTGGCGGGCGAGTCCAGGACCGTCCGGCCCGGCGGCAACCCGGCCGCACGCGCCAGCGCCAGCTCGCCCGGGCTCGCCACCTCCGCGCCGATTCCCTCCTGCCGCAGCAGCCGCAGCACCGCCACCAGCGGGGTGGCCTTCACCGCGAAGGCGTGCAGCACGGGCGCGCCCGGCGCGGTGACCTCGTCGAAGGCGGCCCGCAGTGCCGCGGCCGACTCCCGGATGCCGGTGACGTCCAGCAGGCCCACGATGGGGGAGTCCGGTCCGAGCAGCCCCTGCTCCACGGCGGCGCGCACCGCCTCGTCCCGGCGGACGACCCGCTCCCCGTCGGTGTCGCCGCCCAGGTCACCCGCGTTGCTGTAGCCCTTGTCCACCACGTCCCCCGTCCTGTCGTTTCCTGCGCCCATGAGTCCAGCGAAACATCCGTGCCCCACCAACACCGACGCACGAACGTATTGACTAGTTCTATTCAGCGAGCCAGGATGTGAATACCGGCAGTAAGAAATCCGCTGGGAGCAATCCACCAGGAGCCAGGAGGCAGACCATGTCAGGACCCCGCCCCGTACGAGCACCGCGCGGTACGGAACTGAGCGCCCTGGGATGGCAGCAGGAAGCCGCTCTGCGGATGCTGCAGAACAACCTCGACCCGGAGGTCGCCGAACACCCCGACAAGCTCGTCGTCTACGGCGGCACGGGCAAGGCGGCCCGCGACTGGCGCTCCTTCGACGCCATGGTCCGCACGCTGCGCACCCTCAAGCAGGACGAGACGATGCTCGTCCAGTCCGGCCGCCCCGTCGGCGTCATGCAGACCCACGAGTGGGCCCCGCGCGTCCTCATCGCCAACTCGAACCTGGTCGGGGACTGGGCGAACTGGGAGGAGTTCCGGCGCCTGGAACAGCTGGGCCTGACCATGTACGGCCAGATGACCGCCGGCTCCTGGATCTACATCGGCACCCAGGGCATCCTCCAGGGCACCTACGAGACCTTCTCCGCCGTCGCCGCCAAGAAGTTCGGCGGCACCCTCGCCGGGACGATCACCCTCACCGCCGGGCTCGGTGGCATGGGCGGCGCCCAGCCGCTCGCCGTCACCATGAACGACGGCGTCGCGATCTGCATCGACTGCGACCCGCGTGCCATCGAGCGCCGCATCGAGCACCGCTACCTCGATGTGAAGGCCGACTCCCTGGAGCACGCCCTCCAGCTGGCAGTCGAGGCCCGCGACGCCCGCCGCCCCCTCTCCATCGGCCTGCTCGGCAACGCAGCCGAGCTGCTCCCGCGCATGCTCGCCGAGGGCGCCCCCGTCGACATCGTCACCGACCAGACCTCGGCGCACGACCCGCTGGCCTACCTGCCGGTGGGCGTCGACTTCGACGACATGGCGTCGGCCGCGGCCAAGGACCAGGCCGGCTTCACCACCCGGGCCCGCGAGTCGATGGCACGTCACGTCGAGGCCATGGTCGGCTTCATGGACGCCGGCGCCGAGGTCTTCGACTACGGCAACTCCATCCGCGGCGAGGCCCAACTCGCCGGGTACGACCGTGCGTTCGCCTTCCCCGGCTTCGTCCCCGCCTACATCCGCCCGCTGTTCTGCGAGGGCAAGGGCCCCTTCCGCTGGGCCGCGCTGTCCGGCGAGGCCTCCGACATCGCGAAGACCGACAAGGCGATCCTCGAGCTCTTCCCCGAGGCTGACTCCATTCAAAACGCGTCCCTGCACCGCTGGATCAAGATGGCCGGCGAGCGCGTGCACTTCCAGGGCCTGCCCGCCCGTATCTGCTGGCTCGGCTACGGCGAGCGCGACAAGGCCGGCGAGCGGTTCAACGACATGGTCGCCAGCGGCGAGCTGGCCGCGCCCCTCGCGATCGGCCGCGACCACCTCGACGCCGGTTCCGTGGCGTCGCCGTACCGCGAGACCGAAGCGATGCTCGACGGCTCGGACGCGATCGCCGACTGGCCGCTGCTGAACGCCATGGTGAACGTGGCGTCCGGTGCGTCCTGGGTGTCCATCCACCACGGCGGCGGCGTCGGCATGGGCCGCTCGATCCACGCCGGCCAGGTGACCGTGGCCGACGGTACGAAGCTGGGCGGCGAGAAGATCCGCCGGGTCCTGACCAACGACCCCGGCATGGGCGTCATCCGGCACGTGGACGCGGGGTACGACATCGCGGAGTCGGCGGCCACGGAGCGTGGCGTGCGGGTGCCCATGCGCGAGGGTGACGACGCGTGACGCAGCACGATGGTGGGCGTGGCGGGGACTCCCGGGCGGAGGCTGACGCCTCGTCGCCGGGTGCGGGTCCGGCTGTGCCCACCGGTTCCGCCCTGCGGAACGACTGCCCACAGCCTGCACGGGGTGACGCGCCACAGCCTGTGCGGGGTGACGCGCCACAGCCTGGCGTGGGCGGCGGTGCGCAGCCTGAGGTGGGCGGAGGCGCTCAGCCTGTAGTGGCTGGCGGTGCACAGCCTGGCGGAGCTGGCGGTGCACAGCCTGGGCCGGCCGGTGCTTCCTTCCATGAGATGTGGCGTGAGCTGCGCCCCATCGGCCGGCATCCGGACTCCGGCGGCTACCGCCGCTTCGCCTGGACCGGTGCCGATGTCGAGTGCCGGGCCTGGTTCAAGGCGCAGGCCGAGGGGCGGGGGCTGGTCTACGAGGTGGACCGGAACGGGAACCAGTGGGCGTGGCTCGGGGATCCCGGTGCCGGGGATGCCGTCGTCACCGGGTCGCATCTCGACTCCGTGCCCGATGGCGGGGCCTTCGACGGGCCCCTCGGAGTCGTGTCCTCCTTCGCCGCGCTCGACGAACTCCGCGCGCGGCAGGTCACGTTCGCCAAGCCTCTCGCCATCGTGAACTTCGGTGACGAGGAGGGCGCCCGCTTCGGGCTCGCCTGCGTCGGGTCCCGGCTTGCCGCCGGGCAGCTCACCGTCGAACAGGCGCACCGGCTGACCGACGGGAACGGGGTCACGCTGCCGCGGGCCATGGAGGCCGCCGGGTACGACCCCGAGGCCATCGGACCGGACCCGGAGCGGCTCGGTCGCATCGGCGCCTTCGTCGAGCTGCACGTCGAACAGGGGCGCGCGCTCGACCTGTCCGGCGACCGGGTCGGCATCGCCAGTGCCATCTGGCCGCACGGGCGGTGGCGGTTCGACTTCCGGGGCGAGGCCAACCATGCCGGGACCACCCGGCTGGTCGACCGGCGCGACCCCATGCTGTCCTACGCCGAGACCGTGCTCGCCGCCCGCCGCGAGGCTCAACTCGCCGGTGCCGTCGCCACCTTCGGCAAGATCGTCGTCGAGCCGAACGGCGTCAACGCCATCCCCTCCCTGGTGCGCGGCTGGCTCGACTCCCGCGCCGCCGACCAGAAGAGCCTCGACACGGTCGTGGGCGGGGTGGAGAGGGCAGCCCGTGAGTACGCCGCCGCACACGGCGTCGACCTCGACGTCGTCCGTGAGTCCTTCACGCCCGTCGTCGAGTTCGACCACGCCCTGCGCGACGAACTCGCCCGCATCCTGGGCAAGGACACCGACCTGAAGGTGCCCGTCCTGGGTACCGGTGCCGGACACGACGCCGGAATCCTCTCCGGGAGCATCCCGACCGCCATGCTGTTCGTGCGCAACCCCACCGGCGTCTCGCACTCCCCGGCCGAGTACGCGGCCGAGGACGACTGCGCGGCCGGGGTGACCGCACTCGCCGACGTACTGGAAGGGCTGGCCTGCACGTGACGCCAACGGAGCATCCGCCGACGCGGCACACACGGACGTACTGGCTGGAGCACGCCTGGCTCGGCACCCACGTCGAGCCGGGAGTCGTCGTCGAGGTCACGGACGGCCGCATCACCGCCGCCCGCAGGGACGCCCCCGCCCCGCCCCCCGGCGCCGAGATCCTCCGCGGCCTGACCCTCCCGGGCTTGGCGAACGCCCACTCGCACGCCTTCCACCGCGCCCTGCGCGGCACCGTCCAGGTCGGCTCCGGCACCTTCTGGACCTGGCGCGAGGTCATGTACTCCGTCGCCGACCGGCTGACCCCGGAGACCTACCACGCGCTCGCCCGCGCCGTGTACGCGGAGATGGCGCTGGCCGGCGTGACGGCGGTCGGCGAGTTCCACTACCTCCACCACGCCCCGGGCGGCACCCCGTACGCCGACCCGAACGCGATGGGCGAGGCCCTCCTCGACGCCGCCTCCGAAGCCGGTATCCGCATCACCCTCCTCGACACCGCCTACCTTTCCTCCGGCTTCGGGCAGCCGCCCACCACCCACCAGCTCCGCTTCTCCGACGGAAGCGCGGACGCCTGGGCGGAACGCTGTTCAGTTCTCAAGGACCGGGATCACGCGCGGATCGGGGCCGCCATCCACTCCGTACGGGCCGTACCCGCCCGGCAGTTGGCGACGGTGGCGCAGTGGGCCCAGGAGCGGCGGGCCCCGCTCCATGTGCACCTGTCCGAGCAGACCGCCGAGAACGACGCCTGCCGTCAGGCGCACGGCTGCACACCGACGCGGCTCCTCGCCGATCACGGCGTGCTGGGCCCGCGCACCACCGGCGTCCACAACACGCACCTCACGGACGAGGACATAGCCCTGCTCGGCGACACGGGGACCGGCACCTGCATGTGCCCCACCACCGAGCGCGACCTGGCCGACGGCATCGGCCCGGCAGCCGCCCTTCAGAAAGCAGGCTCCCCGCTCTCCCTCGGCTCCGACAGCCACGCCGTCATCGACCTGCTCGAAGAGGCACGCGCGATGGAGCTCAACGAGCGCCTGCGCACCCGCACCCGCGGCCACTGGACTGCAGCCGCCCTGCTGCGGGCCGCCTCAGCCGACGGTCACGCCGCCCTCGGCTGGGACGAGGCCGGCACCATCGAGCCCGGCGCGCTCGCCGACCTCACGACGATCGCGCTCGACTCGGTCAGGACAGCGGGGCCGGTGCCCAGGCTCGGCGCCGAGACGGCCGTATTCGCGGCGACCGCGGCGGACGTACGGCACACCATCGTGGGCGGGCGGCACGTCGTACGCGACGGGGCGCACACGCTCGTACCGGATGTGCCGCGGGCGCTGGCGGCCGCGGTCGAAGCCCTGCGTTCCTGAACCCCACCGACGCCCACGCCCACGAGGACACGATGAGCAGCACTGTCATCACCAACATCGCCACGCTGGTCACCAACGACCCCTCCCTCGGTGACGGTTCCCCCCTCGGTCTGGTCCAGGACGCGGCCGTCGTCATCGACGGCGACCGCATCGCGTGGACCGGTGAATCAAGCAAAGCACCCGCCACTGACAATCGCGTCGACGCCGGAGGCAGGGCGGTCCTCCCGGGCTTCGTGGACTCCCACTCCCACCTCGTCTTCGCGGGCGACCGCACGCAGGAGTTCAACGCCCGCATGTCTGGGCGCTCCTACACCGCGGGCGGTATCCGTACGACGGTCGCCGCGACCCGCGCCGCGAGCGACGACGACCTCGAACGCAACCTCACCCGCTACCTCGCCGAGGCCCTGCGCCAGGGCACGACCACCTTCGAGACGAAGTCCGGCTACGGCCTGACGGTCGAGGACGAGTCCCGCGCGCTGCGCATCGCCGCCGCCCACACCGACGAGGTCACCTACCTCGGCGCCCACATCGTCTCCCCCGACTACGCCGACGACCCCGCCGCGTACGTCGCCCTCGTCACCGGCGAGATGCTCGACGCCTGTGCCCCGTACGCCCGTTGGATCGACGTCTTCTGCGAGAAGGGCGCCTTCGACGGCGACCAGGCCCGCGCGATCCTCACGGCCGGCAAGGCGAAGGGGCTGCACCCGCGCATCCACGCCAACCAGCTGTCGTACGGCCCGGGCGTCCAGCTGGCCGTCGAACTGGACGCCGCCAGCGCCGACCACTGCACGCACCTGACGGACGCGGATGTCGATGCGCTGGCCGGTGGCAACACGGTGGCGACCCTCCTCCCCGGCGCCGAGTTCTCCACCCGCGCCGAGTGGCCGAACGCCCGCCGCCTCCTCGACGCCGGCGTCACGGTCGCCCTGTCGACCGACTGCAACCCGGGCTCGTCCTTCACCTCCTCCGTGCCCTTCTGCATCGCCCTCGCGGTACGGGACATGGGGATGACGCCGGACGAGGCGGTGTGGTCGGCGACTGCGGGCGGCGCGCGGGCGCTGCGCCGCGAGGACGTCGGCCGCCTCACGCCGGGGGCGTACGCCGACGTGATCCTCCTCGACGCGCCCAGCCATGTGCACCTGGCCTACCGGCCGGGGGTTCCGCTGGTCAGCGGGGTGTGGCGGCGGGGGGAACGGGTGGTGTGACGCCGCTCCTCGGCACACCGCTCCTCGGCACGCCTCGTCCGGCGCGTCACATCAGGACGACGCAGCCCCGCCGTTCCAGCTCGGTCAGCAGCGACCGGGAGGGTTCGCAGGCGTTCCAGCGCAGGTCCAGCTTCTCCAGCGCGGGCAGGTCGGCGATCCAGTCCGGCAGCCCGGTGAGGCGGTTGCTGCGCACGTCGAGCTGGCGCAGCCGGGGCAGGCCGGCCAGCGACGCGGGGAGTTCGGCGAGGGCGTTCTCGCGCAGCTCCAGGTGACGCAGTTCGTGAAGGTCGGCCATGGACGGCGGCAGGCTCTCGATCGCGTTGCCCCGGAGCCAGAGTTCCCGTAGCCGGAGGAGGCGGCCGATGCTGTCGGGCAGCGTGGTCAGCCGGTTGTGCTGCGCCCGGAGTTCGATCAGACCGGTCATCCCGCCGACGGCCTCGGGCAGGGCACTGAGCGTGTTCTCGCCGACGTTGAGATAGCGCAGCCGCGTCAGTCCGCCCAGCGCGTCCGGGATCTCGGACAGCTTGTTGTCGTGCAGGTACAGACAGCCGCTGAGGTCGGCCAGGTCGCCCAGTTCGTCGGGCACCGAGGTGAGGTGGTTGTGGCCGAGGTCCAGGGTTGTCAGCCGAAGCAGCCGTCCGATCCCGGGCGGCAGTTTCGTGAGCCCGGTGTCCGCGAGGATCAGCACCTCCAGCTCGGTGCGCTGCCAGACCGACTCGGGAACACTTCCCAACTGCTGACGCCATAGGTTCAGAACGTGGGGCACGACTTGGTCCATTTCGTCGGTACGAGGCGGATTCGGCCAGCAGCCAGCGGCCAGCAGCCAGCAGCCAGCAGCCAAAGCCAAAGCCAACAGCCTGCCGAACCAAGGGTGTTCACGCGACTCAGCGCACGGTCAGCACACGGGCAGTCAGCCCGCCCCCGCCCGCCACCGCTGCCCCCCGCCCCCACTCAACGGCTCCAACGACAGCCCTCCGCCCACCGGCGTAAGCGCCGTCGCGATGGCGATCGTCGGGCGGATCACCCCGTCGTCGTCCACCGTGAACCTGAGGTTGTCGCCGTTGCTGCCCTCCAAGGAGTCGCACTCCCAGATGCCGACGCCCTTGTCCACGCTGCCCCGGCTGTCCAGGCAGAAGTCCGGGTCGGCGGACGACTGCAGCACACCGCGGTCGGCGTCGACGCGCCAGCGTTGGGAGGGGGACGTGTCGCACGGGGCCGTGACGACGTCCGCGCGGTTTTCGAAGGTGCCGGACACGTCGAGGCAACGGCCCGAGGCGACGTTCACCACTTGGGCGTACGTCCCACCCGGCGGGCGGAACGGCGACGGGGACGGTGTCGGGGTCGCGGTCGGCGTTCTCGGCGGGGACGAACTCCTCGTCGGGGAAGGCGACGGTGACTTGCTCGTCGCCGACGGGGACGGTGTCGCCGAGACGGTCGCCGTCACCGTCACCGGAGGGGGGTTCGCCGGTGTGGTCACCGCGGCGCCCGCCGACCCCTGCGGCGCCGAACCGCCGCCCCGCGTCACCAGGAACACCAGCAGCGGGGCCACGGCCACGCCGAGCGCCGCCGAGGTCAGCACCAGGCGGCGGGACGGCTGCCAAGTGCCGGGCGCTTTACGGGACTCCACGCTTCGCGGCCGTCCCTCGCGTGCCGCATACGCCGGTCCCGCCCACGGCAGCAGCCCCTCCGCCAACGCCGTGCGCGGCGCGTCCCGCAGGGCGGACAGTTCCTCGTACGCCGTCGTGCAGTGGGCGCAGTGCGCCATGTGGGCGTGCAGGTCGGGGCTCTCACGCGGGCTGTCCGGTCGTACGGCCTCCTCGATGAGCCGGCGGAAGTCGCCGCAGTGCGGGTCGTCGGAGGCGGCGAGGCGGGAGCGCAGGCAGGCCTGGGCCATGGCCTGGAGGGCCTGGTCCGTGCCGTACGTCACGTCCTCGCGGGTCAGGCCGAGGTAACCGGCCGTTCTGGAGGGTGACTCCCGCTCCAGTACGCCGTACCAGATGAGCCCCTGCGCCCGCGACGGCAGCGACTGGAACGGGCCGAGGAGGGGCGGGGTCGGGTCGTCGGCGCCCGTCGTGTTGAGGACCAGGAGCAGGCTCGCGTCGAGGCCGGCCGAGCGTTCGTCCGTCGCCCAGGACGCCGCCACTCGCACCGTCAGCAGCAGGAGCCGGTGTCGCCAGGGGACGCCCGGGTCGATGCCGCGTGCCGTTTCCCGGGCCGCGAGTGTGAAGGCCTGTGCGGCCAGCTGGCGGGCGGTGGAGTCGCTGGTGGCGCAGAGGCGGGCGTAGGCGAGGACCGGTGTGCGGTGGCGGGTACGGAGTTCCTGGAGGGCCAGGTACGCGGTGGTCGGGTCGGCGCGCAGGAGTTCGGTGAGGCGTGCGTCGGAGGCGGCTGCGTACGGGCCGCTCCCGCTCGCTTCGCCCTCGCCGCCGTCGATCCCGTCGGCCCCAGCCATCCGCCCGCCTCCTCGCCCCCGCGAAGCCATCCCAAGCCACAGCCGTCAGCCACAGCCGTCAGCCACAGCCGTCCTGACGTACCAGCCAGTCTGTGAAGGGTGACCATAGTGATGGACGGGACTCCGAGAGGAAAGGGGTTCCCCCGGGTAACAGCAAGCTTTCAGCCGCCGACGAGTAGCCAGCAGAAAACGCCGCAACCCGGCCCACAACGGGCCGGGTCGCGCAATCACCCTCGACGGCGCGCGGCGTGCGGCGCATCTGCGCCCGCCGTCACTCCTCGACAGTCACTCCTCGACCGTCAATCCCTTCCGCAGCCGCACCAGCGTCCGCGACAGCAGTCGGGACACGTGCATCTGCGAGATGCCGAGCTCGTCGCCGATCTCGGACTGGGTCATGCCCGCGACGAAGCGCAGGGAGAGGATCATGCGGTCGCGGGAGGGGAGTTCGGCGATGAGCGGCTTCAGCGACTCGACGTACTCGATGCCTTCGAGGCCGTTGTCCTCGTAGCCGATGCGGTCCGCGAGGGCGCCTTCGGAGTCGTCCTCCTCGGGCTGGGCGTCCAGGGAGGAGGCGGTGTACGCGTTCGACGCCGCCATACCCTCGACGACCTCGTCCTTCGACAGGCCAAGGCGCTCCGCGAGCTCGCCCACTGTGGGGGCGCGGTCGAGCTTCTGGGCCAGTTCGTCGCCGGCCTTGGCCAGGTCGAGCCGGAGTTCCTGGAGCCGGCGGGGTACGCGCACGGACCACGAGGTGTCGCGGAAGAAGCGCTTGATCTCGCCGACGATGGTTGGCATCGCGAAGGTGGGGAACTCCACTCCGCGGCTGAGTTCGAAGCGGTCGATCGCCTTGATCAGGCCGATCGTGCCGACCTGGATGATGTCCTCCATCGGCTCGCTGCGGGAGCGAAAGCGGGAGGCGGCGAACTTGACCAGGGCGAGGTTGAGTTCGACGAGCGTGTTGCGGACGTACGAGTACTCGTGGGTGCCCTCCTCCAGCGACTCGAGGCGCGCGAAGAGGGTCTTGGACAGGGCCCGTGCGTCCACCGGCCCCACCTCGTCGAAGGGGGGGATGTCCGGAAGCCCGGCGAGTACGTCGTCCTGCTCGATGGGATCCAGATGTTCCGGGTGGGATGTCGACGTCGCTTGATGGGTATGCGATGCGTCGAGCCGGGGTGACATGATGTCCTCCATCGTTCTCGGCATATGGCTGCCGAAGCCAGTTCAGTGCACTGCGGTGTGCGGCGCCTCCAAAGCCGGCCGTGTCGAGTACGTGTCCCTACTAGCCCTACCCGGTTTCCCGAGGCCACCGCAAGTGCGTTATGTGCGGTTATGTCTGTTTGCGGGTGGTTGGTCGAGTGTCGGAGAGTGTGGAGAAGGCGTAGTGTTCGGGGGCGTCAGTCAGCAGCCACGACGTCGGGAGAGAAGACGGCATGGACCGCGGGACAGTCGGCAGCGCACAGTCGGGCCGGCTTCTGGTCGAGGTTCGGGAAACGGGCTCCAGCGCCGTTGTGACCCCGGCGGGTGAGTTGGATCACCACACCGCCGATCTGTTGCGTGAGCCACTCGAGGAGTGCCTCGCCAAGGGATTCAGCCGACTGGTGGTCGACTGCTCGCGTCTGGAGTTCTGCGACTCCACTGGGCTGAACGTGCTGCTGGGCGCGCGACTGAAGGCCGAGGCCGCCGGGGGTGGGGTGCATCTGGCGGCGATGCTGCCCGTGGTCGCGCGGGTCTTCGAGATCACGGGGGCGGATGCTGTCTTCACTGTCCATGACACCCTGGAAGCGGCCCTGGCCGACGAGTCGGGCGACACCGGCTGAGCCGGCGGATCAAGCCCGACCATGGTGACCGTGCCTCGCTCGTCCCCCTGTGACCGGCGCTTTTCAGGCGTCACGGCTTTCGTGCCGAATACAGGGGTGTTCTGCCGGTCCGGTCGGGCAGGAGACTCCCGTACTGAGTGTTCGGTGACCGACCGCGCAGGAACGGACTGTGTGGGATTTTTGAATCGTGAACCGGTGAATCGGTGAGGTGAAGCGCTGATGAGCACCACCCGGCCTTACCCGCCGGGCGACCGCCGCCCGGAGCCCAGCGGCGCTTCCGGGGCGTCCGAGGGGGGCGTGCCCATCACTGGTGCGTCCGAGAAGGACCCGCCCGCGACGGGCGCGTCCGACGGGGGCGTGGCCGTGTCGTCGGGGGGGCGCGGGCGTCAGGTCCGCAGACTGGACTTCGACGGCGAGAGCGGCGTCGTCCCGCTCGCCCGCGACTTCACCCGCCAGGCGCTGTACGCGTGGGGCTGGCTGCCCGCCGCGACCGCCGACCAGCGGGCCGCCGCCGAGGACGTACTGCTCGTCGTCTCCGAACTGGTCACCAACGCCTGCCTGCACGCCGAGGGCCCGGACGAGCTGTGGATCACCTGCGACAACAAGGTGATCCGGGTCGAGGTCTCCGACAAGGGCACCGGCCAGCCGGCCCCGCGCACCCCGCACCGCGCCGGCCGCCCCGGCGGCCACGGCATGTTCATCGTGCAGCGGCTGTGCCTGGACTGGGGGGTCGTCCGCATCCCCGGGGTCTCGGGCAAGAAGGTCTGGGCCGAACTCGGGGCACCGGCGTAACCCACGTAGCCCGCGAACAGGGGTTACCCGCGGTTCGAAGCTCCCTGTAGGTCACGTCGTACGTCACGCCGTACGTCACGTCTCGCGCGCCGGATCCCCACAGATCCGACGCGCACTTTGTCTTCCCTCTCCACGACCCCGGGCGTACCTTGACGGCCGATCTGATGTGCCGTCAGGAACGCCTTCAGGAATGAGGGGACAGTGTCGAACCGGACGTACCAGAAACGAACCGCCGCGCTCGCGTCCGCCGCGGCCCTGGCCGGCTCGGCGGTGCTGATGGCCGCCCCCGCAGCCCATGCCGAGGTCGTCGACGTCAACTACCAGTGCAAGACGCCGATCGGCGACAAGAGTGCCGTCTCGCCCATCGACATCGAGGCCGTCAAGAGCGGCAGCGCCTACAAGGTGACCATGTCGTGGCAGAAGGGCGTCTCGTCCAGCCCCGTCGAACTGGGCAAGGGCGCGATGAACCCGAGCGCCACCATCAAGCTCGGCGGCGCCGACAGCGGGACCCTCACGGTGACCGGCCCCGCCAACCAGGCCGCGATCCCCGCCAACACCCCCATCAAGATCAATGATCTGTCGGGCACGTACACGCCGAAGAAGACCGGCAAGGTCACCTTCACCGCGGGCGTGCTCACCATCAAGGCGCTGGGCACGACGACGACGTGTACGCCGACGAACAGTCCCGGGCCGTCGCTGAGCCTGGACGTGACGGCGGCGGGCGGTGGCGTCCCCCAGAGCGGATCGGGCTCCGACTCGGGCTCCGAATCCGGCGCCGACCTCCCGCAGACCGGCCCCGAGGACTCCGCGATCGCCCTCGGCACCCTCGGCGGCACCGTGCTGCTCGTCGGCGCGGCGGGCGCGCTGTGGCTGAGCCGGAGGAACCAGGCGGCACGCCGCTGACGGATTGATGCGCATGACTGCTGGAGCCGCCGATGTCGTCCGCCACCCGTGTCCTGTGTCTGTCGCTGCTGGTCCTGCTGAGCTCCGTCCCCACGGCGGTCGCCGCCGACGGGTGGTCCCTTGCGCCCTCCGGCGGCGGACGCCCGTCCTTCTACGGCGAGGGCGCCCCCGGGAGCGTTCTCCAGGACACGGTGGCCGTGACGAACCGCGGCGCCGGGGCGATCACCGTACGGCTGCACGGCACCGGCGTCCCGGTCGCCTTCGCCGAGACCGCCGTACGCGTCCCCGCCCGCACCCGCGCCGTGGTCCCCTTCACGGTGACCGTCCCGGCCGGTGACCGCACGGCCGAGATCGTCGCGCGGGACGCGGACGGCGGCACCCGGCGCGTCGGACTCCAGCTGCGCGCCACCGTCCCGGAGCTCGCCGCGCTGACCGTCGAGCATGTCGCCGTACGCGCCGACCGGATCACGTACGACCTGGTCAACCGCGGTACGACGGTCCTCGTGCCGAAGCTCGCCGTGCGCGCGGACGGCCTGTTCGGCCCGGTCCTCGACCGCGCCCCGCGCACCCTGCCCCTCGAACTGCCCCCGGGCCGACGTCTCCGCCTCAGCGAACCGTGGCCCGACCGGCCCGCCCTGGACGCGGTCGACGTACGGCTGACGGTGACGGCGGCGGACGGGGCGCGGGACACGGGGGAGGCCTCGGCGCGGTTCGTGCCGTGGGGCGCGGCGGCGGAAGTCGGGGGTGCGGTGGCGGCGGCGCTGACAGGCGCCTTCTTCGTCGTACGACGGCTCGGGCGCCGTAGCGGCCACGAGGCGGCCGAATCCCCGCGTACGGACGTCGAGTTGACGGGAGCGATGACGTGAGCGGCAAGGTACGGCGGATTCCGGTGCTGGTCATGGTGCTCGCGCTGCTCGTGCTGTCCTCGGCGGGCGTGGGCGCGGCCGCCGAGCAGCCGAGTGCGAAGCTGTCCAAGTCGCAGGCGGGGACCGGGGGTTCGATCACCGTCACCGGGGACGGCTGGCGGGCTCGGGCGCTGCTGATGATCCTGATCTGCGGGCAGTCCGTGCCGTCGCGGGGCGTGGTCGGCGGCACCAACTCCTGTGCCAACGCGGACGGCCGGGCCGTGACCACCGACGCCGAGGGACGCTTCAGCCGGAAACTGCCGGTCGCCGAGCCGCCCGTGCCGTGTCCGTGCGTGGTGCACGTGGCGACGGTGCAGGGGGCTAAGGCGGAGGCCGACGCGATCTTCCAGGTCGCCGGGCACGCGGTCGAGCCCTTGCCCGCCGAGCCGTCGGGCGGTCGTCTCTCGGTGCTCACCGACACCCGGCTGGAGGGGTCGAGCGGGCTGCTGACCTGGTTCGGGGCGCCGCCCGCGCGCACCCTCGTCTTCACCGTCGGCAACGTCGGCACGTCCGCCGTCAAGAACCCCGTCTTCCAAGTCGGCACCTCCCACGGCGTGTTCGCCCCGCAGTGGCAGGAACAGCAGTGGCGCGGCACGATCCAGCCCGGCCGAAAGGCGCGGATCGAGCTGCCCGTCGAGCTCACGGGCGGCGCGCACGGCGACTACACGGTGTCGTTGAAGTACGGCGGGAAGGTCCTCGCCGAGCAGCCCTGGGGCGTGGGGCGGCCCTGGGGCGTGACCCTGTTCTGGGTCCTGGTCTGCCTGGTCGTGCCGGCCGCGCTGTTCCGCGCCGGGATGGCGGTGGTGGACCACGTACGGCCGCGGCGCGCGGGCGGCCTGCGCGGCCGCAGGCGCGGGCTGCGGATGCCCGAACTCGCCCTGCGGCTCCCGGGGTTGCCGGGGCTGCCGGGGCTGAAGTCCGTCTCGGCCCAGCCGCCTCCCTCCGCTTCGACCCTGTCGTGGTTCACCCCGGACGCGGATCCGGGGACGGCCGGTCGGCTCTCCGCACCGCACGACGACAACCCGACGAGTCCTGCGACTCCCACCAGGAAGGGACCCCCGTGAGCATGCGAAGGAGAGCCACACCGGCCGGCGTACCCGGCGTACCCGGCGTACGTGGCCTACGAAGAGTGGGGGCGGGGGCGGCGGGCGTCGCCCTGGTGCTCGGCGTCGCCGCCGTGCCCGCCCAGGCCGCCGAGGTGGCGTACGCGACCCGGTGTGTGCCGCCCGCGGCCGCCGGTCTGCCCCCGGTCGACGGCACCACCAAGGTCGAGATCACCGCGCCGGCCACCGCGAAGGTCGGCGACGAGGTCGAGGTGGTGTGGAAGTTCGTGCAGGCCGCCTCGAAGAACCCCGACCTGATCGACCTGCCCGCGAACTCCGTCCAGCCGTCCGGCACCCTCAAGGCGGCCGGTGCGCAGACCGCCGACGTCGCGATGCAGGGGCCGCGCGAGAACCCCGCCATCCCCAAGGGCGGCGACATGGTGCTGTCCGACATGAAGGGCACGCTGAAGCTGACGGCGCCCGGGGAAGTGACACTGACGCCGGACGCGTACGACATCAACGTCATGTCGACGGACACGAAGTGCGCGCCCACGGGGGCCGTGCAGCCGGCGGCGACCATCAACGTGACGGCGGGGGACGGGACCTCGACGCCGACGGAGTCCCCGGACCCGACGGACAGCGCGACCGCGACCCCGACGGCCACACCCAGCGCGTCCGCCACCGAAAGCCAGGGCACGGACACGGGCGGCTCCGGGTCCGGCGGCGGTGGCGGTGACGGCCGGACCGACTTCACCGGCAAGGAGGTCAAGGTGCCGTACGCCTGCAAGACGCCCATCGGCGACAAGGACGCGACCTCGCCGGTGCAGATCAACGCCAGGAAGAACGGCGGGAGTTACGACCTCACCGTCCAGTTCAAGGGCTCGGTGATGGACAGCCCGGCCGACATCCCCAAGGACTCGGTCAAGCCGTCGATGGAGGTGGCGGTGGGCGGCGCCGACAAGGGCACGGTGCACGTGGAGGGCCCCACGAACGCCGAGGACATCAAGTCCGGCGACCCGATGGAGATCCCGGACCTGACGGGCACCTACAAACCGGGCGCCACCGGCGAGTCCACGCTCTCCCCGGGCGTCCTCACGATCAACGCCCTCGGCACGACCACGACCTGCACACCCACGAAGTCGGAGGTCTCCCTCACCCTGGACACCACCCAGCAGGCGAGCGGCGCGGCGGGCGGTTCGGCGGCATCCGGCACAGCGGGCGGCTCGTCGACCAGCGGCGGCCTCGCCGAGACCGGCGCCGAGGACAACGGCGCCCTCAAGGCCCTGGCCCTGGTCGCCGGTACGGCGGTCCTGCTGGGCGGCGCGGTGTTCACGTTCCTGCCGGGGAGGCGGCGCTTGCGATAGCGGTCGCACGGCCCCTTCAGGCCGCCCGGGAGGGCACCCCGCGCGAGGTGCCCTCCCGGGCGGCAGGTCTCAGCGGACGCTGCCCATCAGCTCCTTGACCTTGCCCCGGTACATCCAGACCGCGACGCCGGCGACCACGGCGAGGGTCGCCTCCAGGGCCACGACCCCGGTCTTGTTGAGGTCGACGCCGGCGATGGAGAGCAGACCCGTCGTGGCGTCACCCGCGGTGACGGCGAGGAACCAGACGCCCATCATCTGGGAGGCGTACTTGGCGGGGGCCATCTTCGTCGTGACCGACAGGCCCACCGGGGAGAGCAGGAGCTCGCCCACGGTCTGCACGAAGTAGATCGCCACCAGCCACAGCGCGGCCGCCTTGTGACCGCCCTCGGCGATCGACAGCGGGGCCAGGAAGAGGAAGAAGGACGCGCCGACCAGGACCAGGCCGGAGGAGAACTTCACGATCGTGCTCGGCTCCTTGCCGCGCCGGTTCAGCGCGAGCCAGAACCAGGCGAAGACCGGGGCCAGCGCCATGATCAGGACCGGGTTGACCGACTGGTACCAGGAGACCGGGAAGTCCCAGCCGAGGACGGAGTTCTCGGCGGAGGAGTCGGCGAAGATCGACAGGGTCGAGCCGCCCTGGTCGTAGATCATCCAGAACACGGCCGCGGCCACGAAGAACCAGATGTACGCGGACATCGACTTCTGCTCGGTGCGGTCCAGGTCCTTGTCGCGCTTGATGCGGGTCAGGACCATCACCGGGATGATCACGCCGAGCAGGGTCAGCGGGACCAGGATCCAGTTCAGCGTGTAGTGGCCGGTGAAGCCGACGATCGCGTAGAAGACGACGGCGATGCCGGCCCAGACCGCGGCCTTGCGCAGCGTCGAGGACTTCTCCTCGGCGGACAGCGGCGTCGGGACGACGCTGGAGCGCTCCGCGAGGTGGCGGCTGCCGATCAGGAACTGGGCGAGGCCCAGCGCCATGCCGAGCGCGGCGAGCGCGAAGCCGACGTGCCAGTTGACGTTCTCGCCGATGGTGCCGATGATCAGCGGCGCCGCGAAGGCACCGAGGTTGATGCCCATGTAGAAGACGGTGAAGCCGCCGTCGCGGCGCGGGTCGTCCGGGCCGGAGTACAGGTGGCCGACCATCGTCGAGATGTTGGCCTTCAGCAGACCCGAGCCGATCGCGACCAGACCGAGGCCGGCGTAGAACGTCCCGGAGGACGGCAGGGCCAGCGTGAGGTGGCCGAGCATGATGACCGCGCCGGCGACGGCGACGGTCTTGCGCGGACCCCAGACGCGGTCGCCGAACCAGCCGCCCGGCATGGCGAGCAGGTACACCAGCGACACGTACACGGAGTAGATCGCGGTCGCCGTCGCCGCGCTGAGGTGCAGGCCGCCCGGGGCGACGAGGTACAGCGGGAGGAGGGCCCTCATGCCGTAGTAGGAGAAGCGCTCCCACATCTCGGTCATGAAGAGAGTGGCCAGTCCGCGGGGGTGGCCGAAGAAGGAGGTCTCGGAACCGGGGGTGCCCGGAGTCACCGAGTCCTTCGTCAGGCTGGACGCCATGGTCGTTCCTTGCTGCTCGGGACGCGCCCGGAGTGGGGTGGGGGCACACACAAAAGAGACCTTCAGCGTCAAATCCTCGCCAAAGGTCCCCACGGTGCTACAGGCGCCCATTCACCATACGGCAGGACACCGCACGAAATGGAAGGACTTGAGACACGGATCACAGGCAGCGGGGGAACCGTACACACCCTTTCGAAGGTCCTTATGCAGTTTGCATCCCACAGACACAGGTTCGTGCCAGTACGCCCAAAGGTAAGAATCACTCACCGCCGATCACACCCCAGCACTGGTCATGGGCGGACTACCATCACCTCATGACCCGTGTACTGCTCGCCGAGGACGACGCGTCCATCTCGGAGCCGCTGGCCCGCGCCCTGCGCCGGGAAGGCTACGAGGTAGAGGTGCGCGAGGACGGCCCCACCGCGCTCGACGCCGGCATCCAGGGCGGCATCGACCTCGTCGTGCTCGACCTCGGGCTGCCCGGTATGGACGGCCTGGAGGTGGCGCGTCGGCTGCGCGCCGAAGGCCTCGCCGTCCCGATTCTCATCCTGACCGCGCGCGCCGACGAGGTGGACACCGTCGTCGGTCTCGACGCGGGCGCCGACGACTACGTCACCAAGCCCTTCCGGCTCGCCGAACTGCTCGCCCGGGTGCGGGCGCTGCTGCGGCGCGGGGCGGCGGAGCCGTCGCAGCCGCCGGCCACGCACGGCGTGCGGATCGACGTCGAGTCGCACCGGGCGTGGATGGGCGAGGAGGAACTGCAGCTCACCGCCAAGGAGTTCGACCTGCTGCGGGTGCTGGTGCGGGACGCGGGGCGGGTCGTCACCCGGGACCAGCTGATGCGCGAGGTGTGGGACACGACCTGGTGGTCGTCCACCAAGACGCTCGACATGCACATCTCCTGGCTGCGCAAGAAGCTCGGCGACGACGCGGCGAACCCTCGGTACATCGCGACCGTGCGCGGGGTCGGCTTCCGCTTCGAGAAGAGTTGAACCCGCACCGGCCCGGCAGGGCCGCCAGACATTCCGGACAGTCCAGACGGTCCCGGCAGGCCGGGCAGACGTCGAACAGGTAAGAGAACATGCGTCGCCGTCTGATCCAGTCCACCCTCGCCGTGGTGCTCGTGGTCATCGCCGTCTTCGGGGTGTCCCTCGTCATCGTCGAGACCCGCACCATCAGCAGCAGCGCCCAGGAACGGGTGGACCTGGAGGCGGCCCGGCTGGCCAGCATCGTGGACAGCCGGCTCCTCGGGACCGGCACCGTCGACGCGGAGGTCCTCAAGGACCAGGTCGCCGGGGACCGCTTCGCCGTGATCCGGATCCCGGGGGAGGCGCCCATCGAGGTCGGCACCAAGCCGACCGGTGACGTCATCCGCGGCGAGGCCAAGGGCGAGCGGGGCGAGACCGTCCTCGTCCAGGAGCCGCGCTCCTCGGTGACCCGCGAGGTCGGCCGTACGCTGCTGATCATCGGGCTGGTGGCGCTGCTCGCGGTGATCGCCGCGGTACTGCTCGCGATCCGGCAGGCCAACAAGCTCTCCTCCCCGCTCACCGACCTCGCCGAGACCGCCGAACGCCTCGGCTCGGGCGACCCGCGGCCCCGGCACAAGCGGTACGGCGTCCCCGAGCTGGACCGGGTCGCCGACGTCCTGGACTCCTCCGCCGAGCGCATCGCCCGCATGCTGACGGCGGAACGCCGGCTCGCCGCCGACGCCTCCCACCAGCTGCGTACGCCGCTGACCGCGCTGTCCATGCGCCTGGAGGAGATCACCCTCACCGACGACCCGGACACGGTGAAGGAGGAGGCCAACGTCGCGCTCACCCAGGTGGAACGCCTCACGGACGTGGTGGAGCGGCTGCTGACGAACTCCCGCGACCCCCGCACCGGCTCCGCCGTCACCTTCGACCTCGACGAGGTCATCCAGCAGCAGCTCGCCGAGTGGCGCCCCGCCTACCGCGGCGTGGGCCGGGCGATCGTGAGCTCCGGCAAGCGGCACCTGACGGCGGTCGGTACGCCGGGGGCGGTCGCGCAGGTGCTGGCCGCGCTGATCGAGAACTCCCTCATGCACGGCGGCGGCACCGTCGCCCTGCGCACCCGTGTCACCGGCAACCAGGCAGTCATCGAGGTCACCGACGAGGGACCGGGCGTCCCCGCCGACCTGGGCGCCCGCATCTTCGAGCGCGCGATCAGCGGCCGCAACTCCACGGGCATCGGCCTGGCGGTCGCCCGGGACCTCGCGGAGGCCGACGGCGGCCGCCTGGAGATGCTCCAGACCCAGCCGCCGGTGTTCGCGCTGTTCCTGTCGCGTACGCCGGTGAAGAAGACGTCGGCGGAGGACGAGGAGCCTACGGTCCGTTGAACCCCTTCTAGGGCACGCGCTGCTGCGAGCGCGGCTTCTTCGCCGCCCTGGCCAGGATCGACTCCGCGTCGGCCACCGTTTCCTTGGCCGGAAGCGTGCGGAACACCCACGTGCGGTACGACCAGAAGCGGAAGAGCGTGGCTATGCCGATGCCGACGAACTTGAAGATGTTGCTCTGCAGGGAGCTGTCCCAGCCGAAGCCGTAGGTCGCCGCGTAGAGCAGGCCGTTCTCGATGACCAGCCCGACCAGGCTGAACAGGAGGAAGAGGGTGAGTTCCTTGGTACGGCCGGTCTTGTCGCGGTCACGGTAGGTGAAGTGGCGGAACCCTATGTAGTTGAAGACGATCGCCACGACGGTCGCGATGACACTGGCCCGCACGACCTGGAGTTCGGTGGTGTGCCGGACCAGGTTGAACACGAGGAGATTGACCAGGACTCCCGCCCCGCCCACCGCACCGAACTTGGCGGCCTCGCGCAGCAGCCGGTCGACGCGCTGCCGCGCCGCGCTGCGGGGTGCCGGGGGCGCCGTACGAGACGCCGAGGAACCACTTTCCATGGCCGTCCAGGCCCCCGTCCGTCGAATTCGTCAACCCAGCCATGCTAACCACCCCCCGTTCGTGATCGCCTGTGCATGGACTCACGGCCGGGCAAAGGAACGGCCGGGGGACGGTGAAATCAGCCACTGTGGCGTGCCCGATACCCTAGGGGCGTGACGTTCCCGGTAGTCGGCATGGTCGGCGGGGGTCAGCTCGCTCGTATGACACACGAGGCAGGCATCCCGCTCGGCATCCGTTTCAAGCTCCTCAGTGACACTCCCCAGGATTCCGCGGCGCAGGTCGTGAGCGATGTCGTCATCGGCGACTATCGCGACCTCGAGACGCTGCGCGCGTTCGCGCGGGGCTGTGACGTGATCACCTTCGATCACGAGCACGTCCCCACCGAGCACCTCAGGGCCCTGGAGGCGGACGGCATCCCCGTCCGCCCGGGCCCCGACGCGCTCGTGCACGCCCAGGACAAGGGCGTGATGCGCGCGAAGCTCGACGCGATCGGGGTGCCGTGTCCACGGCACCGGATCGTGAGCGACCCCGCGGACGTGGCCGCCTTCGCTGAGGAGGGCGACGGCTTCCCCGTCGTTCTCAAGACCGTCCGCGGCGGTTACGACGGCAAGGGCGTGTGGGTCGTCGACAACGTGGCGGAGGCCGAGGAGCCGTTCCGCGCGGGCGTCCCGGTGCTCGCCGAGGAGAAGGTCGACTTCGTACGGGAGCTGGCTGCGAACGTCGTACGGTCGCCGCACGGCCAGGCCGTCGCCTACCCGGTCGTCGAGTCCCAGCAGGTGAACGGCGTCTGCGACACCGTCATCGCGCCCGCTCCCGACCTCGACCAGGCACTGGCCCTGCGCGCCGAGGAGATGGCGCTGCGGATCGCCAAGGAACTGGACGTCGTCGGCCACCTCGCCGTCGAGCTGTTCCAGACCCGCAATGACGACGGGTCTTCCAGTGTCCTCGTCAACGAGCTCGCCATGCGCCCCCACAACTCCGGCCACTGGTCGATGGACGGCGCGATCACGTCCCAGTTCGCCAACCACGTCCGGGCCGTACTCGACCTCCCGCTCGGCGACCCGCGCCCGCGCGCGAAGTGGACGGTCATGGTCAACGTCCTCGGCGGCGACTACCCGGACATGTACTCCGCGTACCTGCACTGCATGGCCCGCGACCCCGGGCTGAAGATCCACATGTACGGCAAGGACGTGAAGCCCGGCCGCAAGGTCGGCCACGTCAACACCTACGGCGACGACCTCGACGACGTGCTGGAGCGCGCCCGTCACGCTGCCGGCTACCTGAGAGGCACGATCACCGAATGAGCCCCGTAGTAGGCATCGTCATGGGGTCGGACTCCGACTGGCCCGTCATGGAGGCCGCCGCCCAGGCCCTCGACGAGTTCGAGATCGACTACGAGGTCGACGTCGTCTCCGCGCACCGCATGCCGCGCGAGATGGTGGCGTACGGCGAGCAGGCCGCCGAGCGCGGACTGAAGGTGATCATCGCGGGGGCCGGCGGCGCCGCCCACCTCCCGGGCATGCTCGCCTCGGTCACCCCGCTGCCGGTGATCGGCGTGCCGGTGCCGCTGAAGTACCTCGACGGCATGGACTCGCTGCTGTCGATCGTACAGATGCCGGCCGGGGTCCCGGTCGCGACGGTCTCGGTCGCCGGTGCCCGCAACGCGGGCCTGCTGGCGGCGCGGATCCTGGCCACCTCCGACGAGGAACTCCTCGGCCGGATGCGGGACTTCCAGCAGGAACTGAACGACCAGGCCACCGAGAAGGGCAAGCGCCTGCGCACCAAGGTCGACGGATCGGGCAACGGCTTCGGCTTCGGGAAGTGACGGCCATGACCTCCCCCTCGCTGGCGGAAGCCCGGGAGCTGCTGCGGGAGTTCCCCGTCGTCGACGGGCACAACGACCTGCCCTGGGCGCTGCGCGAACAGGTCCGCTACGACCTCGACGCCCGCGACCTCGCCGGCCACCAGAACGCCCACCTGCACACCGACATCCCCCGCCTGCGCGAGGGCGGGGTCGGCGCGCAGTACTGGTCGGTGTACGTCCGCTCGGACCTGCCCGACGCGGTCCCGGCGACACTGGAACAGATCGACTGCGTACGGCAGTTGCTCGCCCGTCACCCGCAGGACCTGCGGCCGGCTCTGACGGCCGCGGACATGGAGGCGGCGCGCGCGGAAGGCCGTATCGCCTCCCTGATGGGGGCGGAGGGCGGCCACTCCATCGCCAACTCCCTCGGCACGCTGCGGGGGTTGTACGCCCTCGGCGTCCGGTACCTGACTCTCACCCACAACGACAACGTGGCGTGGGCGGACTCCGCGACCGACAAACCGGGCGTCGGCGGGCTGTCGGCCTTCGGCCGTGAGGTCGTGCGGGAGATGAACCGGGAGGGCATGCTGGTCGACCTCTCGCACGTGGCGGCGACGACGATGCGGCACGCGCTGGACACCAGCTCGGCCCCGGTGATCTTCTCCCACTCCTCGTCGCGGGCCGTCTGCGACCATCCGCGCAACATCCCGGACGACGTCCTGGAGCGGCTGCCGGCCAACGGCGGCATGGCGATGGTGACGTTCGTGCCGAAGTTCGTGCTCCAGGCCGCCGTCGACTGGACCGCCGCGGCCGACGAGAACATGCGCGCCCACGGCTTCCACCACCTCGCCACCACCGCCGAGGCGATGAAGGTGCACCGCGCCTTCGAGGAGCGCTCCCCGCGTCCGATCGCGACGGTCTCGACGGTGGCCGACCACCTGGACCACATGCGCGAGGTCGCGGGCATCGACCACCTGGGCATCGGCGGCGACTACGACGGCACCGCCTTCACCCCGGACGGCCTGAACGACGTCTCCGGCTATCCGAACCTCATCGCCGAACTGCTCGACCGCGGCTGGTCGACGTCCGACCTGGCCAAGCTGACCTGGCAGAACGCGGTACGGGTGCTGGGCGCGGCGGAGGACGTGGCGCGGGACCTCCAGGCCACGCGGGGGCCGTCCAACGCGACGATCGAGTCGCTCGACGGCTGATGCCGGGCGGCAGCTCAGCCGCGCGCCATCGTGTAGCCGAGGCCGCGCACGGTCCGGATCAGCGACTGGTCGTGGTCGCCCAGCTTGCGGCGCAGGTAGTAGACGTACGTCTCGACGGTCCCGGTGCGGAACGGCGCTCCCCAGACCCGCTCCAGAATCTGCTTCTTCGTGACGACCTGGCCCGCGTTGTCCAGCAGGTAGCCGAGCAGCGCGAACTCCCGGGTGGAGAGCTCGATCCGGGTCCCGGCCCGCCAGACCTCGCGGCGCGACGCGTCCACCGCGAGGTCCCCGTGGCGCAGCAGCCGGCTCTCGTCGGCCCGGTCGCGGGTGAGCAGTTCCTGGACACACGCCATCACTTCGGTGAGCTCGAACGGTTTGGTGAGGTGGTCGTCCGCGTCCGTCAGCACGCCTCGCACCTGCTCCGCGGCCGCGCTGTCGTCGCGGGCGGACAGGAACAGCACGGGCGTGTGGACGCCGGCGGCGCGCAGTCCGTCGTACGTCTCGACGCCGTCGCCGTCCGGCAGGGCCATGTCCAGGACGATCAGGTCGGGCCGTACGGAGCGGCCGACGGGTATCGCGAACCGGCCGCGGCTGGCCGCGTACACCTCGAATCCGCGTTCGCCGAGCGCTGTCATCAGGGGGCGGGCGCCTGGGTCGGCGTCCACAACAAGGAGGCGGACCGGTTTTTGAACCTTCACGTACTGAAGGACGAAGATCCATGGCCAAAGGTGCCCGTACCCATACCCCGAACGCCCCGCCCACCAGGAAGGCCCTCCGGCTCCGTGCGACGGTGACCGTACTGCGATCAGGACGGAGCCCGCCATGGCAGACCTCCAGGACGACCTGCACACCGCCACAGAGCTCGGCGAGCTCGACGACCTGCCGGAGTCCCTCCCCGAGCCGCTCCCGGAGTCCGTCCCGGTGGAGCCGTACGCCCCCGTCGCCGACCCCGGCACCTCCCCGCTGGAGCGGGCCCGCGCGATCCTCGACGTGCACCCCGTCGCCGACGGCTACAACGGCCTGCCCTGGGCGCTGCGGCACCTGCCCTGGTACGACCTGGAGCTCGGCGAGAGCGCCGTCGACACGGACGTGCCGCGGCTGCGCGAGGGCCATGTCGGCGCGCTGCTGTGGTCGCTGCACCTGCCCGAGGGCCTCGACGGCGACCGGGCCGTCGGCGCCACCCTGGACCAGCTCGACCTGGTCAAGACGGTCGTACGCGCCCACCCCGAGGGCCTGCGCCTCGCCTACACCGCCGGCCAGATCACCGACGTACGCAACTGCGGCCGCGTCTCCGTGCTGCTCGGCCCCGCCGGAGCGGCCGCCCTCGGCGACTCCCTCGGCATCCTGCGTTCCCTGCACGCCCTGGGCCTGCGCACCCTCACCCTGACCGGTGCGACCTGGGCGAGCGAGGCCGGGCTCACCCGGTTCGGCGAGGAGGTGCTGCGCGAGATGAACCGCCTCGGCGTCGTCGCCGACCTCTCCGGCGCCTCCGCGGACACCGCCCGCCGGGTCTTCGCGGTGTCCAAGGCGCCGGCCCTGTGCACCCGTTCCGCCGCCCGCGCCCTGCGCCCGCACCCGGCCAACCTCCCCGACGACCTGCTCGCCGAGCTGGGCGAGGCCAAGGGGCTGTGCATGGTGCCGCTGACCGCCGAGCAGACCGGCCCGACGGTCCGGGACGTCGCCGACCACCTCGACCACGTGCGCCGGGTCGCGGGCGCGGAGTGCGTGGGCCTGTCCGGCACCTTCGACGCCGGCACCGCCCACCCGCAGGAGCTGGGCGACGCCTCCTGCTACCCGCACCTCATCGCCGAACTCCTGCGCCGCGGCTGGCCCGAGGCCGACATCGCCCTGCTGACCTGGGGCAACGTCCAGCGCGTCCTGCGCAGCGCCGACTTCACCGCCCGCGCGGCCCAGCAGCGCCGGGAGCCGTCGACGGCGAAGATCGCCGACCTGGACGGCTGACGGCGCCCGCCCCGAGGGACCTACAGCGGGTCGATCCGGCAGAGGCAGAAGGGGTGGCCCGCCGGGTCGGCGTACACCCGGAAGTCCTTCTTCTCGTAGTCCTCCCGGTCCAGGACCCGCGCCCCCAGCGCCAGCACCTTCTCCTCGGCGATGTCGATCTCCTCCCAGGTGGTCCCGCCGTCGAAGTCGACATGGAACTGCTGCGAGTTGCGGTCCGCGCGCGGCCACTCCGGCGGCGTGAAGCCGGGTGCCCGCTGGAAGGCGAGCCGCGGCCCGTCCGGGATCCGCAGGACGACCCAGTCGTCGTCCTCGGCCTCCGGCGTGCCGCCGCCGACCTGGGCGTAGAAGGCGGCGAGCGCGTGCGGGTCGGGGCAGTCGATCACGACGGAACGGAAGCGGGCCACGGGTGTCACGGGTGTCATGGGGTCCTCCCGGCTCGACAGGCGATCAGCAGGCGATCAGTCGACGGTCAGCAGTCGACGGTCAGCAGTCGACGGTCAAATGGGGCGATCAGCAGGCGCAGAGACAGAACGGGTGCCCCGCCGGGTCCGCGTAAACCCGGAAGGTCCGGGAGCGGTCCTCCGTGTCCAGCGGCTTCGCGCCCAGCGCCAGCACCTCCTTCTCGGCCGCGTCCAGGTCCGGCACGTCCAGATCCAGATGGAACTGTTGCGAGTGGTCGGGCGCGGGCCACTTCGGCGGTACGTACCCGGGGGCGGCCTGGAAGGCCAGGGCCTGACCGTCCGGCAGCTTCAGGTCCACCCACTCTCCCTGGTCCTCCACGGTGCCGCCGAGCACGCCGGCGTAGAAGCCGGCGAGGGCGTTCGGGTCGGGACAGTCCAGGACGACGACACCCAGCTTGGCGAGAGCCATGACTTCCTCCTCGAAGTCGGAGTCACCCCTTTTTGGGTTACCTGTAGAGCAGGGTAACCAGTAACGGTTACCGCATGCATCTCTATTGGCGGTAACCTCGCAGGAGTGAGTGAGAGATCCCCCGCGCCCGGGGGCCTGGCCCTGATCCAGTCCCTGGTCAACACGCTGGACATCGAGTCGGGCGTCGACTCGCTGGGCGGGGCGGAATTCGGGCTGACGGAGGACGAAATCCCGGCCGCCCGCGAACTGCGGGAGTCCCTGCGCGCGGCCCTGCTCGCCCACGCGGGCCACCCGCCGCACCGCACGGTGACCCCGTTGGGCGAGCTGCTCGCGCGGGCGCCCGTGGTGGTGACGGTCGACGCGGGCGACGGTTCGGCGGCCCTCGCCCCGGCGGACGAGGGCCCGCTGCTCTCCCGGGTCGCGGCGGCCGTCGCCCAGGCCCTCGTCGAGGGCACCTGGACCCGGCTGAAGGCCTGCGAGGCCGTCGACTGCCACTGGGCGTACTACGACCGCAGCCCGGCCGGACGCGGCCGCTGGTGCTCGATGCAGGTGTGCGGCGCCCGCGCGAAGATGCGCCGCTACCGGGCGAAGGACTGACCTACGCCTCCGCCTCCGCCTCCGCCTCCTCGGTCCTGTGGTGCGCCGCCGACCGGGACCCGACCACCAGCAGACACAGCACGGCGACCCCGGCGACGATGCCGGCCAGCACCAGCAGGGGGTCGAGCGGCCGGACCGACGAGGCGGCGGTCTGGGGCTGTGCCATCTGGCCCGGCTGCGGTGACTGCGGTACGGCCGCCCCGGGGGCGGTGGACGGCGACGGCGACGCCGGCATGCTCATCGTCGGCGCCTTGCTGCTCGCCGGCGTGCGGCCGGGCGAGGACGCCTGATGGTCCGCATGCCCGGTCGAGGAACCCGAGGAGCCCGACGTACCGGAGGAGCCCGAGGTACCGGAGGAGCCGGACGACGAGCCGGACGAGCCGGACGATCCCGAGTCCTCCGAGTGGTCGTGCGTGGGCGCGGCGGTCGTCGCCGGTGCCGCCGCCTTGACCGTGATCCCGGCCGTCATGTCCGGATGGACCGTGCAGTAGTAGCCGTAGGACCCGGCCGTGCCGAACGTGAAGCTCCAGCTCTCCCCCTTGTCGAGCACGGGGGAGTGGATCGAGACCGGGCCCGAGGTGGTCTTCACGTCGTGCGGTGCCGTGTCCTGGTTGGTCCAGGTGACCGTGGACCCGACGGGGACGGACAGGCTCGCGGGCGAGAAGGCGTACCGTTCCTAGGGACTGAGCGGGAGTGAGTCCTGTTGCCAGGTCTCATGCTCGGCCGAACGCCCCGGACGGTGTTGGGCGTTCTGGTGGCCCGCGTTCGCTCCGCGTCCGGGCGGCACGGATCGTGTCCGTGGTCCGGGGATGCGGGGGCGGGTTCCCTCACGCCCAAGAACTCCTGGTCCGGCCTGGACGGTCCGATGCCCCACACGATCACTCTGGTCGTGTGGGGGCGGTGCCGTCCGTCGCCGGATCGGGTGTCCCTGGGCGCGCCTTCCGATCGCCACAGCAGCAGCCTCGTGGCGAGTAGTTGTGCGGGTTGTCGTGGTGAGGGGTTTCTGCCAGTGCTGGGCGCCCCAGCGGCTGGTGTAGGCCGGGTCCACCGCGATGACCGCGATCCCCGTCTGGTCGGCCATCGAAGACAGCCGGGCGCGGAGCCTTCCGGTGGGCATGCCGGAGACCAGTTGCCGGAAGCGTTTCCTGCGGCCGTGCTTCTCGCGGGTCTTCTCCCCGGCGAAGTCCAGGTCCTCCACCGCGATCGCCTTGACGCCGCAGGTGCTGGCCCAGTGCAGCAGGCGGGTGAGGGCGTGGCGGACCTGGGCATCACGGTGCTGGCAGGTGCCGGACAGGTCGTAGAAGAAACGGCGCGGGGCACCCATCGGGTTGCCGTGGGCGTCCAGGCGCCAGGCGGCGAGGTGGTCGGCGTTCATGTCGACACCGATCACGCCGTGGCAGAGCACCGCCTCGATCGGGAGGGCGGGGGTGGGCGGGAGCTGCCAGGAGACGGTCACATACCAGCGGTCCCGGCCGGCATCGAGGTGGATGCGGTAGGCGATCGCCCGGTTGGCCGCGACGCGATCCGCCCACTCCTCGCCCCGGTGCGCGAACGTGACCCGGCACGCCAGGACGTACCGTCCGTGCGGGGCGTTGGCCAGATGGGTCAGCGGTGCGGGCAGTTTGATGCTCACCTCGCCGTCCGGGCTGACCCGGATCGTCTCGTTGCCGTACCGCCTCCCGGACTCCCCGTCCGCCTGGCAGAACCAGCGCTCCGCCTCCCAACGCCCGCGCCACGCGGACTCCGTGAGCTGTGCCGCCTCCAGGTGGTGCCGGGTGCGGGCCAGGCATTTGCCGCCGCGTACGACGTGCACGAGGCCGGCCTCACGGTCCGCCCGCGCAGCGGCCAGCCGGTCCTGAAGCACCCGCAGCCGCCTCGACTTCGCATACCACTCCCGCCGCGACCGATATCCCCCCGGCGCCTTCTTCGTCCCCTTCTGCCCGACCGGCTGGGCCAGCCGGTGCTCGATGGTGCGGATGCCGGCTTCCAGGCTGTGGATGTGCGCCAGCTGGCAGCGACGGGCCAGTACCCACTGATCGTGCGTGGCCTTGGTGATACTGCCCGCCCACCGCGACGACGAGAGCGGCGTCAGCTCCCGTTTGCGCACCGCCCACGTCCCGCCGGAGTGCTCCAGGCCGTCCCAGCAGCGCGCCTTGAGGTCCTTCGAGGCCAGCGACCCCAGATGCGCACCCACCAGACGCAGCACCTTCTCATCGTCGACTGTCAGGTGCTTGAGGCGGGTCCGGACGGCCACACCACTGGGACCGGACGCGACGAACGGCGCCGCCACAGCCCTCAACTCACCCACCCTGTCACCCCCGCCCGCATCCACCCCGAAGATCCCGTCGCCATGGAAAACGAGCGTCACCCGTGAAGGTCACGCATTCGATGAGAGAACGCCAGTTCCCCGCGGAAACCGACCCCACCGCCGAGGCACGCCACGACACCGACCACCCACACTCACTCCCACTCACCAGAACGCTCTTCAACGCAAGCATCGGCAACAGTCCAAACCCCTTCATCGCCACGCTGTACGAGGCTGCCGAGGCCTGCTGGGCAGGGAGCAGCGGCAGGGCGAGGAGGGCGAGGACAGCGGACGCGGCGGCGCTGCGGACCGTGGGCCGGGCCATGCGCCGGGCCGCCATCACGCGAACTCCGCCGCGACGAGCAGCCGCAGCCGGGTGGCCGGCGCGTGCCACAGCAGCCGGAACCCGGTGGCGCGGCGCAGCAGCCGGTACGGCAGCCGGGCGGCGCCCACCACGAGCAGCCGGTCGTCGGCCCGCTCGACCACACGCAGCCGCAGCAGGACGGGGAAGGCGACGCCGTTCAGGTCGAGGTCGCCGGAGAGCTGGAGACGGCCGTGGGACTCGTGCACGCGCTCGGAGGTGAGGGCGGTCTTGAGGTGACGGCCGTCGAACTCGAAGCGGAAGCGGGGGTGTTCGGCTTCGGCGAGGAGGGTCTGCGCGTCGGTGTCGGACCGGGGATCGGACACGGTGAGGGACGCCCGGCCGAGCGCGACGCGGCGGCGCCGGATCGGCAACGGGCCGTACCAGGCGGTGAGTTCGGCGAGCGAGCGGCCGGGGGCGACCGAGTACCGGCCGGGCAGGGGCAGCAACCGGCCGGTGCCGGTGCGCGAGTCCGGCGGGGGAGGGACGGTGGGCAGGGTGACGGTCGTCATCCCGGACTCCTTGGAAGCGGTTCCCGAAGCGTGGCGAAGGTGTGGAGAATGGGGAGGGCGCCGCTCCGGCCGGCTGAGCCCCGGCCGGAGCGGTGTCCCGTTGTCGCGGATCGCGTCAGCAGTTGTTGCTGACGTAGTCCGTGGTGGGAGCGAGCATCTGCCCGGCCCAGACGGTGTGCATCTTCACGTAGCTGTCGACGTCGAGCAGATCGGTGATCTGCTGTCCGAGCGACTCCTCCAGATGCGCCTTGTTGATGTGGTTCAGCAGCACGCTGAGCGTGCTGTCGAGCACCGAACCGCCGTCGGCGATGGCCGGCTTGAGGATGCTCTCGATCCACACCGTGTGCATCTTGATGTACGAGTCGAGGGCGAGAGCGTCCTGCACCTGCTCGCCCGGCGACCGCTCCAGGTGCGCCGCGTAGAGGTGCTGGAGGATCGGCAGCAGCACGTTCTGGACGCTGGCGCACTGCTCGTCGTCACCGGAGCCGCCACCGGTGCCGCCCGTGGGGGTCGGCGTGGCGGTCGGACCCGTGGTCGGAGTCGTGGTGGGCGTCGGACTGGGAGTGGGGCCGCTCGTGGGCGTGGCCGTAGGGGTGGGGGTGGGCGTCGGTGTGGAGCCGCCTCCCCGGTGACCTCACATGCCGTGCGGGACTTGGTTCGGACGCGGCTGGGCAAGGGGGCCGTACGCGAGGATTTTCGCGTACGGCCCCCTTGGATCGCCGTAAATACAACCGGGCCTTCACCGAATCCGCGAGAAATCCCGGAGTTTCATCGGACCCGTCGGTAATTCATGGAACCAGCCTTCTGGGCCCCGAATTCCTTTCAGGCCGTCGGCCGCCCCATCGCCCGGTAGCGCCACCCGGCCCGCCGCCACAGCTCCGGGTCGAGCGCGTTGCGCCCGTCCAGGATCACCCGGTCCGTGGCGACTTCGCCGAGCGCCGCCGGGTCCAGCTCGCGGAACTCGCGCCACTCGGTCAGGTGGAGGACGACGTCGGCGCCCCGTACGGCCTCGACCGCGGAGTCGGCGTACCCGAGGGTCGGGAAGAGCCGGCGGGCGTTGTCCATGCCCTTCGGGTCGTACACCGTCACCTGGCCGCCCTGGAGGTGGATCTGCCCGGCGACGTTCAGCGCGGGCGAGTCGCGGACGTCGTCCGAGTCGGGCTTGAAGGTGGCGCCGAGCACGGCGACCCGCTTGCCGAGGAAGGAACCGCCGCCCAGCACCTGCCGGGTCAGCTCCACCATCTGCCCGCGCTGGCGCATGTTGATCGAGTCGATCTCACGCAGGAAGGTCAGCGCCTGGTCGGCACCCAGCTCACCCGCCCGGGCCATGAAGGCACGGATGTCCTTGGGCAGACAGCCGCCCCCGAAGCCGATCCCGGCCCGCAGGAACTTCTTCCCGATCCGGTCGTCGTACCCGATGGCCTCGGCCAGCTTGGCCACATCCCCGTCCGCGGCCTCGCACACCTCCGCCATCGCGTTGATGAAGGAGATCTTGGTGGCCAGGAAGGAGTTCGCGGACGTCTTCACCAGCTCGGCGGTCGGGAAGTCGGTGACCACGAAGGGCGTGCCCTCGGAGACCGGCGTCGCGTACACCTCGCGGAGCAGCTTCTCCGCCCGCTCGCTGCGCACGCCCACCACGATCCGGTCCGGCCGCAGTGTGTCCTGGACGGCGAAGCCCTCCCGCAGGAACTCCGGGTTCCAGGCCAGCTCGGCGTCCTCGCCGGCCGGGGAGTTCGCGGCGAGATAGCGGGCAAGCCGGTCGGCGGAGCCGACCGGGACGGTCGACTTGCCGACGACGAGCGCGGGAGCGGTCAGGTGCGGTGCGAGGGAGGCGATCGCGGATTCCACGTACGACATGTCGGCGGCGTACTCACCGTGCCGCTGCGGAGTGTTCACACAGACGAAGTGGATGTCACCGAACGCCGCCACCTCGGCGAAGTCCATGGTGAACCGCAGCCGCCCGCTCGACCCCTCGATCCCGGCGACGTGCTTGCGCAGCAGGTCCTCGAGCCCCGGCTCGTACATCGGGACCTCGCCCCGCTGGAGCATCTCGATCTTCTCCGGTACGACGTCCAGTCCCAGCACCTCGTACCCGAGCTCGGCCATGGCGGCGGCGTGCGTGGCGCCGAGGTAGCCGGTGCCGATCACGGTGATCTTGAGGCTCATGCGGTGCTCCCGGGGGACGACAGGGGGGTGCGTGAGGTGCGCGGGAAGAGCATAGTCGGGGCATGGGACGGCCCCTCGGCGGGCAACTTCTCTGCTGACTTTCCCGCTGTCGCCAAGCTCACGTATCACTCCCGTCGGCGGGCCCCTAAAATTTGGGTTACTTAACGGTAATTAGCGCCAGCATCACAGCGTCGTCTTTGGAGCGTGAGAGACCTTGGCCGGATCGGCTGACTTCGACCTGTACCGCCTGTCCGAAGAGCACGACATGCTCCGCGACGCGATCCGTTCACTGGCCGAGGCGAAGATCGCGCCGTACGCCGCCGTGGTGGACGAGGAGTCCCGCTTCCCCCAGGAGGCGCTGGAGGCCCTGGTGGCGGGCGACCTGCACGCGATCCACGTGCCCGAGGAGTACGGCGGCGCGGGCGCGGACGCGCTGGCCACGGTGATCGTGATCGAGGAGGTGGCGCGCGTCTGCGCGTCCTCCTCCCTGATCCCCGCGGTGAACAAGCTCGGCTCCCTCCCCGTGATCCTCTCCGGGTCCGAGGACCTGAAGAAGAAGTACATGGCCCCGCTCGCCAAGGGCGACGCGATGTTCTCGTACGCCCTCTCCGAGCCGGACGCGGGCTCCGACGCGGCCGGCATGAAGACCAAGGCCGTCCGCGACGGCGACCACTACGTACTGAACGGCGTGAAGCGCTGGATCACCAACGCGGGGGAGTCGGAGTACTACACGGTGATGGCGGTCACCGACCCCACGAAGCGCAGCAAGGGCATCTCGGCCTTCGTCGTCGAGAAGTCTGACGAGGGTGTCTCCTTCGGGGCCCCGGAGAAGAAGCTCGGCATCAAGGGCTCCCCGACCCGCGAGGTCTACCTCGACAACGTCCGCATCCCCGCCGACCGCATGATCGGCGAGGAGGGCACCGGCTTCGCCACCGCGATGAAGACCCTCGACCACACCCGCATCACGATCGCGGCCCAGGCGCTGGGCATCGCGCAGGGCGCGTTGGACTACGCCAAGGGCTACGTCCAGGAGCGCAAGCAGTTCGGCAAGCCCATCGGCGACTTCCAGGGCATCCAGTTCATGCTCGCCGACATGGCCATGAAGATCGAGGCCGCCCGCGCCCTGACGTACCAGGCCGCGGCGAAGTCCGAGCGCGTCGCCGCCGGAGGTGGAGAAGGGGACCTCACCTTCCAGGGCGCGGCGGCGAAGTGCTTCGCCTCGGACGTGGCGATGGAGGTCACCACGGACGCGGTGCAGCTGCTGGGCGGGTACGGCTACACGCGCGACTACCCGGTGGAGCGGATGATGCGCGACGCCAAGATCACGCAGATTTATGAAGGCACGAATCAAGTGCAGCGGATCGTGATGGCAAGGAACCTGCCGTAGGGCCTCTGCCCCCTTCGGCATCCCGTCGCCCTCCGGCCCCCTCGGACGGAGGGCGACGGGCGTGTATGCCCATGGCCGTGTCACTGGCGCAGTTCGAACCAGGTGACCTTCCCCGCCCCGGCCGGAGCCGCACGACTGCCCCATGCGTGAGCACAACGGCTGACCAGTAACAGCCCCCGGCCGCCGTCGTGCGCGATGTCGCCGCTGGTCGGAGAGGGCAGCAGGTCGCTCTCGTCCCGCACGCCGACGTAGAGCCTGCCGTCGTCCCAGCGCACGCGCACGGTCGCGGGCCCGGCGGCGTGGCGGTACGCGTTGCCGCACAGCTCGCTGGTCAGCAGCTCAGCGGTGTCGGCCAGGCCAGGCAGCGAGTGCCGCGTGAGGATCGACCGGACGGTGGTGCGGGCGACTCCGGAGCCGATGGCGTGGTGGGGGAGGGCGAGGCCGTACTCCCATGAATCGTTCGGAGATGGGGGTGGGGGTTACTCATCGTTGAACTCCCTTCCAGAGGGCGGAGGTTGATACGACGTCCTGCTCACGCGGTGGCGCCGTCGCCTGCCGCATGGGGTGCGGCGGCGGTGCTCTTCCGGGGGTCGTGAGGGACGTGGGGGAGCGCTCTGCCTTCGAAGGTAGAAGTGGGATGTTCTGAGGTGCAACATTCTGGAGTAGCTTCACTCGACCGTGTGACTAGACGATCGAAGCGCTCGACGGAAGACTCAACTCGCCGTATCAGCAAGGGAGTCCAGATGCCGCCCAGGAGGTATCCGACCGTCAGGCAGAAGCGTCTGGGGGTGGAACTGCGCAGACTGCGAGAGGCCGCCGGCCTGTCCGGAGAGCAGGCCGCCGAGGTCCTTGAATGCAGCAAGGGAAAGATCAGCCGCGTCGAGACCGGCATGAGCGGGATCCGCATCACGGAGCTGAAGGCGCTGCTTCAGGCGTACGGCGTGGACGACGGCGAACTCGTCCAGGCACTGATGGAGATGGCGCGCGAGGGCCATAGGCGGAACTGGTGGAACCAGTACGAAAATGTCCTGCCGCCGGGATTCGCTGATCTCGCCGAGTTGGAGTCCAAGGCGCTGAGTCTGCACTCATGGGAGACGATCCTTGTCCCCGGTCTTCTGCAGACCCCCGACTACATGCGCGTCCTCTTCCGGCGCGGAAGACTTGAGCCTCCCGAGAGCGAGGTGGAAGCTCACGTACGCGGACGGATGCACCGTCAGCAGACCCTGTACGACGGTGATGACACCCCGGAGCTGTGGTTCGTCGTCTACGAGGCGGTGCTGCACGCGCAGTTCGGCGGCCCGGACACCGTGCGGGAGCAACTGGTGCACTTGACGCGGATGGCGCAGCGCGACCACGTGACCGTGCAAGTACTGCCGTACACCATCGACTCCCATCGAGGGGTGAACGGCTCCTTCGGGATTGTCGGCATGCCGGACCCCGGAATGGACGTAGTGCGAACGGAGACCGCCTTGTCGTCTCTGTACATTCAGGACGACACCCAAGTGGCCGCCTATAAACTGATGTTCGACCAGTTGAGGGCGGTCGCCCTCGGCCCAGGACCGTCACTGAAGCTCATACGGGATGTGGCTGAGCGACTCCGAATCTGAGCGAGGTACAGGTGTCCGACCCTGTGTGGCAGAAGTCCAGCTTCTCCGGTGACGACGCGAGCCGGGACTGCGTGGAAGTAGCCGCGACCCCCGGCGGAGACACCCTCTTGCTGCGCGAGTCCGACCAGCCCGGCACCGTGCTCCGCATGGTGCCGAACTCCCTGTGCGCGCTGTTGGGCGCCTGCAAGACTCTGTCTACCTGAGCGGGCAGGCCAGTTCGGGTACGGCTCGGTTGGGCGAGCAGGTCACCAGAGCCAGGGAGAGGTACGAGGGGCGCTCCAGGTAGAAGCCGAGGGACACGTCGCCGCCCCACTGGAGTCGTTCAGTTGCGGAGCTGAGGAGCCGGTCCGCATGGGCGGTGTAGTACGGGGCCTCGAAGGCGAACCGGGGCGCGTACTCCGTCAGCCGCTCGGCCAGCCAAGCCGCCGCCTCCTTCGGCTCGTCCCATGTGTCCCGAACCAGAGCCCGGGGCTTGACCAGCCAGTACGCCGTCTCCAGCGGCGGCAGGTCCGCGACGGGGAACTCGGCAACCACCTCCCGGTGGCGCTGGATCAGCTCGGGTCTGCTTCCGGCCGGAGGTGGTTCGGGGTGCGGAGGCCGTCGCAGGGCCTCGTCGTCGAAGCGCTGCTTCGGGCCGGTCCACAGATAGCCGTGATGGTGCAACAGTCTTCCCGCCGGACTCGGATGTCATGGGGAGCGGTCGGCCCCATCCGTTGGACGGGGCCGACTTGAGGGGGCAGAGTCAGACGTTCAGGCCGAACCGCGCCGGGTCGATACCGGCCGCGTCCAGTTCCTCCGTGGTGAACCTCAATGGCTGCACGTCTGGCCGCTTGCTGTCCCCCAGCGCCCAGAGGTCCTCATCGATCCGGGCGAGGGTCACGCACCCCTCGGTGCAGGGGCCTCCGCACGCCTTCACGAACGAAGCCCCGTCGATGTCGAGCGCGTACAGGTTGGTTCCGTCCAGCATCACTGCACCTTCCTGCTCAACTGATCGCGGCCATGGCAGACCGCCGCCGCCCATGTCGGACGGGAGTTCAAAAGGGGAGAGGCAGACGCGAGATGTGCCCGAAAGCTACGACTCGGTTTCCGGGGGAGCGGCCGTCAGGCTCCGCGCCTCGGCCGCGATGTGAAGCGCCTCGGCCATCTGCTCGACGTACTCGGCGTTGAGCACCCCCACGTGCACGAGCGGCGTTCCGGAGTGGGTGACCATCGGCCGGAGGTGTCGCTGGACGCGCTCGGGGAGGCCGAGAGCAGCCAGCGCTTCGCGGAGCGCCGTGGTGGCGTTGTCCGCCCGGGCGCGACTGTCACGCCACGTCTGCATGTCCATCAGTGCGCCTCTGCCTGATGCCGACGGAGTTGCACGTTGCGGTCGGACACAGCGCTGTGATCACCGCTGGAGCGAGCATTCTGCCTGGAAACCGAAAGGGACAGGCACTCGATGCAGCCGGGGACCGGCGAGGGTTCTCTCTCCATGGATATATCTTCGCGCCCCAATGAGCTCTTGTGGAGCGCTAGTTCCCTTGACGCATAAACCCGTCTGCGGCTCCTTCCAGGAAGGCGGAAGTGTCATCGCCCGTGAGGGCATACGACCAGAAGAGGTCGAACAAATTGAGGTGCTGGGATATGTCCCTGGGGTCGCGCAACACGACTTCCCCGGAGAACAGTTCGACGGTCACAAGGCGATCGTCGTAGACAACGAAGATGTTCATAGGAGTGCCGGGAACCTGCATTCCGTGTGGAACTATCCCAATCTCGACGTTGGGCTTTCGGTTGACCTCTGCCATGTGTGCGCATTGCGCCGCCATCGCCGCGGGACTGGCACGCTGCCACCTGACCGCTTGCTCGGTCATCAGGAACCAGAACGAGCGCGACGCGTCGTCCAGGATGGCCTGGCGGTCCATACGGGCCTGCACAGCCCGAGCAACGTCCCTGGCCGGATCGCTGGCCACCATGGGTGACAGTGTCTCCACGGCATACTCACGGACGTGCAGCAGCCCGGTGGGGATGGCCGGCAGGAAGTGCCGCATCACCCGCGACGACGACTCGAGCGCCTTCAACTCGGCTTGCTTGTGGTAGAGGCCGACACGGGCATAGGCGCGCCAAGACGCGTAGTCGACGTTCGCCCGCCGGGCCAACCCAAGAAGCTCGTCGGCAACTTCATCAGGAATGGCCAACGCCTTGAGGATTCGCTCGACGTCGATAACTGACGGCAGAGTCCTGCCGGTTTCAATGCGGCTGATCTTTGTCTGGCTCATGTTGCAGCGGAGTGCCAGACGTTCGCCGCTGAGGCCGGAAGCACGGCGGAGGCCCCGAAGAGCCTCCGCCAAATCCTTCCGTTCCCGTGCTTGGGTTTCAGGTTCGATAGGCACTGAACGGTACGGCGCTTTCTAGTGCTAGATCCCGCCATGCGAGATATCTCCCGATGTTCGGGTCCTGGATCAGCTCCCGGTTGATCTGTGTTCCGTCGGAGCGGTAGTTGAGATGAACCACGGTCGTTTCGTCGAACAGCCAGAAGTCCTGTTCGGGCAGTCCGGGGTTCGGGTGGTCTGTCAGGTCAACGATTTGGTAGTCCTCCCCTGCCGCGACATTTCCGGGGACGGACCACTCGAAGAGATAGCGGCTATAGGGCGTGAGCGGTCGACGCACGATCTTGGCACGGGTCATGGTCCGCCCCGCTGCCGCGTGATCCCGGATGGTCTGGTGCCACGGCGCGTTGAAGTCCTCCGGCATCGACTCTCCTGCCAGGAAAGCTCGGAGGGTCTCGGCCTCGGCGGGCATGGTGTACGTCTGGTGCACTTCCAGCCGAAACGCGGAGCGCTTGAAGTCGCGGAAGTACGCCTGCCACTCGTCGCCGACCAGGTACACGGGGTCAGAGCCATCCTCGAGCACGAGCAGCCTCCTTCAGGATGTCTTCCGGGATCAACACGACCGACTCGCCGTCCGGTGTCGGGTGCACCACGTCATAGCCCTGGATCGCCAGCATGCCGGGCTCCGGTGTGGCGTACACGGTCGGGCAGTCGCCGTTCCCGCACTTGTCGTCATCGCTGCTCCTGCATGGCCCGCCGGCAATCATCCGCAGTTCGTCCACTGAGCCCCCTCCAGTCTGTGTGGTCAGCAAGCTACGGACCGTCATACCTCCGCCACAAGGGCGGCCCGCAGTCCAGTCACGTAGTCGCATAGAACCGTGGGACGAGTCAGGGCAGGAAGGCATTGAGCAGTCGTTATGCGGACCGGGCGGATTGGTGGTGCATGACCGGCAGGGTGGGGCATCGTCCCGTTGGCGATCATGGGGAAACGCGCAGACGGCCTCCACCTCTCGACGAGGTGGCAGAGGTCGCTCGCGTGTGCCGGGTAACGGCCCTGATACCCCCTCGTCGTGGAATTCCCGCGTCCGCCCGATGGCGCGGTCCGGTGGACAGGCGTAGGACAGAAGGGGCACGGGGCCCGCCCCGGGCTCCCGCACCACCAGGAGGAGCCATGACCCAGCCCGGAACCATGACCGCGATGAGCAAGGAGATGCAGGACTGCGTCGAGGCGTGCATGTCCTGCCACAGCGTCTGCGAGGAGACCATGAGCTCCTGCATGCAGATGGGCGGCCAGGCCCAGATGCAGATCATGCGCGCGCTCATGGACTGCGCCGAGACGACCCGGATGTGCGCGGACATGATGATGCGCCGCTCGCCCATGTCGGCCGAGATGTGCGCCATGTGTGCCACGGCGTGTGCCATGTGCGCCGAGGCGTGTATGTCCATGCCGGACGATCCTCAGATGATGCGCTGCGCGGAGGCGTGTCGCCGCTGCGAGGAAACCTGTCGCGCGATGGCCGGCGCCACCATGTGACGACCCCGCCCGACTGTGTTCGAGGGCACCCGAGAGGGTGCCCTCGAACATGCATGGGGCCACCTGACCACCGTCGATGCAGAAGGGGCCGCCGTCTAGGCGAACAGCGGCTCCAACGCCCGTGCCAGGTCGGCCGGTTCACGGAAGTGGACCGGGTGCATGCCCAGCGCTGCCGCCGTCTCCACGTTCTCCTCGGTGTCGTCGACGAAGAGGCAGCGGTCGGGGCGGGTGCCGGCCAGGGACGTGGCCAGACGGAAGATGCGGGGGTCCGGTTTGGCGAGGCCCACGCGGGCGCTGTTCACGACGTGGTCCGCGAGGTCGGTCAGGCCGAGGGCGGTGAGGTCGTCCTCCAGGCGGAGGGTGGCGTTGGTGACGAGGACGAGGGGGACCCGGATGCGGGCGCGGCGGAGGAGGGAGACGACCTCGTCGTTCGCGTGGAAGGGCGACTCCAGTAGGGCCGTGCCCAGCTCCCAGGCCGTCGCCTCGGGGACCTGGCCGGTCAGGGGCTCGGCGATCGCGCGCACCCACTCCTGGCCGTCGATCCGGCCCAGGACGAGGGGCAGAACCGTCTCCGGGGCGAAGGCGACCTTCGAGGTGGTGCCCTCGGCCAGCCCGGCGGCGCGCTCCAGGGCGTGCAGCCGGGAGGAGTCGTAGAAGCGGATCACGTTGTCGACGTCGCAGAGCACCGCGTCGAACGGCGCTCTGGCGGGTCGGGAGGGGTCACTCACTCGGAGACCGTGACCTTCTCGTCGTTCTTCAGCTCGTCGACCAGCGTCTTCAGCTTGGTCTTGTCCCAGATGAGGTTGCCGGTGCTGGTGGACCCGGACGTCGGCATGTTCATCGACTTGCCGTCGCCGCCGTTGACGCCCTTCATCGCCCAGAACATCTTGGCCAGGTCGTACAGGCCCATGTCCTTGTCGACGATCAGCGAGTCCAGACCCGAGCCCATGGTCGGGTACAGCTTGAAGGGGTTGAGGATGGTGCTCGGGGTCGCGACCTGGTTGGCGAGGGCGTTGAGGAACTTCTGCTGGTTCTTCGTCCGGTCCAGGTCGGAGCCCTTCAGCGCGTACCGGGTACGGACGAAGGCGAGCGCCTGCTCGCCGTTCAGGGTCTGCTTGCCCGCCTCGAAGTCGGCGCCGGACTTGGTGTCCTTCATGCCGCCCTTCGGGATGTCGATCTCGACGCCGCCGACCGCGTCCACGATGCTCGCGAAGCCGGCGAAGCCGATCTCCACGTAGTGGTCGATGTGCAGGCCGGTGTTGAACTCGACGGTGCGGACGAGGAGTTCGGGGCCGTCCTCCGCGTAGGCCGCGTTCAGCTTCACGTGGCGGCCGGTGCCCGGGTACGTCTTGCCGGAGTCGGAGCCCTTGAACGTCGGGATCTCCACGTCCGAGTCACGCGGCAGCGAGATCAGCGTGTCGCCGTTGCTGCCGGTGTGCAGGATCATCATCGAGTCGGTGCGCTTGCCCTCGGCGGAGCCGGTGTGCAGCTTCTTCTTCTCCTCGGCGGACATCCCCGCGCGGCTGTCGGAGCCGACGATCAGGTAGTTCGTGCCCTCGCCCGCCTCCGGCCGGTCGATGACCTTGGACAGGTCGACCTCGCGGTTGAGCTTGGAGTCGGCCCAGAAGTACGTGCCGACGGTCGTCGCGACCAGCACCACCAGCACGGTGATCGAGGTCAGCTTGATCCGCCGACGCCAGTTCGGCGCGGGGCGCGGACCACGGGTGCCGGCGCCGGGGGGACCACCGGGGCCGCCGCCGTAGACCTGGCCCGTGTTGTAGCCGCTGTCGTACCCGTCGTCGTAGACGGTGTCGTCACCGCCGTTGACGTACGACGGCTGCTGCGGAACCCCGCCGTACGGCGGGGCCGGGGCGCCGGGGCCCCCGTACCCCCCCTGCCCGGGCGGAACCGCCTGGCCGCGGCGGACCTGCCGCATGACACGGGCGCTCTCGGGCTGTGCGCCTGCGCTGCCGCGTCCGTACCGGCTGCCGCGGTTGTCGTCGGACCATGCCTCGGGCCAATCGTTCATAGGCCCCAGTGTGCAGGGCACTGCTATGTGCCTTACAAGGTTCGTCGGAAAATAAGGGCACTGCTGTTGCGAAGCTGACACAAAATCCCGGGATGTCACCTCCGCATAAGGTGGAGGCCATGACAGATCAGGCCTCCGCCGCGGAATCGGAGACTCCGGATATCCCGGGCAAGCCGACCTCGGCGTCCCGGACCACGCTCAGCCACATCATGACCCACGCCGACACGAACCTCCTGGGCACCGTGCACGGCGGCGTGATCATGAAACTGGTCGACGACGCGGCCGGAGCCGTGGCCGGCCGGCACAGCGGCGGGCCCGCGGTCACCGCGTCCATGGACGAGATGGCGTTCCTTGAGCCGGTCCGGGTCGGCGACCTCGTCCATGTGAAGGCCCAGGTCAACTGGACCGGCCGGACCTCGATGGAAGTCGGCGTGCGGGTGCTGGCCGAGCGCTGGAACGAGTCGAACCCGGCCACCCAGGTCGGCTCCGCCTACCTCGTCTTCGCCGCCGTCGACGCCGACGGCAGGCCCCGCCGCGTACCGCCGGTGTTCCCGGAGACCGAGCGCGACAAGCGCCGCTACCAGGAGGCCCAGATCCGCCGCACGCACCGCCTGGCCCGACGCCGGGCGATCATGGAGCTGCGGGAGCGGCGGGCGGCGGAGGGCTTCGAGGACTGAGCGCATCGGGACTGAGCGGCTCCGGTCCCGGTCAGGAACCCCGAACCCCCTACGAACACAACACCTCGTCCCCCCGCACCACCCCGAACTCTCCCTGCGCCGGATCCACCGCCCGAACCTTCCGCACCTCCCGGAAGTCCGCCCCGGCGATCACCTTCAGCGTCGCGCCGAGCCCCTTCACCGCGCGCAGCTCGCTGCCCGGCAACGCGGCCGCGAGGGACTTCGCGGAGCGGTCCCAGCGGGGGTCGTACGCGACGACCGTGCGCTTCAGCGTGCGATCGGCCGCGTTGACCGGAAGCCGGGTCGTGCGGAAGCCCGTCGCCGCCAGCGCCGCGTCCACGCGTTTGCCGAGGCCGGCCGTCGCCGTGCCGTTCTCGACCTGGACGCGGATCTGCTGGGGGGCGACGTCCACGCGCAGGGCCTTGGCCTTCGGCTTGTGTACCGACAGGGGCTTGTCGTCGCGGAGGGACCGGAAGAGGCGGCCGGCCTTCTTGGCGTCCCACTTCAGCGTCGAGCCGACGCCCTTCACGGCGTACCCCATCTGCCCGATCGGCACCGTCGTGAACTCCGAGGAGGAGGGGGAGAAGTTGCGCATCGCCCGGCCGAGGTCGAGCAGTTCGTGCGTGCCGAAGCCCTTGTCGGCGCGTACGGAGCCGAGTACGGCCCGGGTGATGTCCCGGAACTTCATCGGGTTCAGCAGGATCCCGGAGGAGGTGGTGCGGTCGATCAGGGCGGCCAGGAAGCGCTGCTGGCGCTGCATCCGGCCGAGGTCGGAGGCGCCGTCGACGTGGCGGGAGCGGACGTACTGCAGGGCCTGGCCGCCCTGCAGGGTGTGTGTGCCGGGCGGGAGGTCGAGGCCCGTGTACGCGTCCTTGAGCGGTTCGGCGGTGCAGATCCTGACGCCGCCGAGCACGTCGACCGTCTTCATGAAGCTGGTGAAGTCGACCTCCAGGTAGTGGTCGATCTTCACGCGGGTCATGTTCTCGACGGTCCGGACGGTCAGCTGCGGGCCGCCCTCCGCGTACGCCGCGTTGAGCTTGACGGGGTGTCCGCGATGCCGTTCGCCGGTAGTCCCGTCGGTGTGGGCCGGGGTCATGGCGTACGAGTCGCGCGGCAGGCTCACCACGCTCGCCCGCTCCCGGTCCTCCGAGATGTGCACCATCATCATCGTGTCGGTGCAGTGGCAGGGGGCGCCGCCGAGCCGGTACTTCTGGCGCTCGGCCTCGGTGATCTTGTCGCGGCCGTCCGTGCCGACGAGCAGGACGTTCATGCCGTGGCCCGCCCTCGGGCGGTTCTTCATGTCCTTGAAGGCGTCGACCCGGGCGATGTCCGCGTCGAGGCTGGTGACCACCGCGTGACCGATTCCGGCCGAGGCGAGCACGACCACGGAGAGGGTCGTCACCGCCCGCATGGCCCAACGCGGCTTTTTCCGTCGTACGGGGGGCCGCGCCGACCGCTGTGGCTGCGGGCGGCGCGAGGGTCGGGCGGCTGGAGAGCGGGGCGGCGTGGACATGGCGGGACACCTCCGCGAGGGGCCGTACGTGGGATCGTGAGCACCGTAGGCCCATACGATCTGCGGTCCGGTACACCGCCCCGGGCGGGGCGCGGCGGTGTCCCCCGTTCGCGGTAACGTTTGCTCCCTATGAACGCCAATCCCGACGTGCAGCTCCCCGCCGTGTCCGTCATCATGCCCGTCCTCAACGAGGAGCGGCATCTGCGCGGAGCCGTCCAAGCGATCCTCGCGCAGGAGTACGCCGGCGAGATGGAGGTCGTGATCGCCCTCGGTCCGTCCACGGACCGTACGGACGAGATCGCGGCCGAACTCGTGCGCGAAGACCCGCGTGTACACACCGTCCCGAACCCCACCGGCCGTACGCCCGCCGCGCTGAACGCCGCGATCGGGGCCTCCCGGCACCCGATCGTCGTGCGCGTCGACGGCCACGGCATGCTCTCGCCGAACTACATCACCACCGCCGTACGGCTCCTGGAGGAGACCGGCGCGCAGAACGTCGGCGGCATCATGCACGCCGAGGGCGAGAACGACTGGGAGCACGCGGTCGCCGCCGCCATGACCTCGAGGATCGGCGTGGGCAACGCCTCCTTCCACACGGGCGGCGAGGCCGGCGAGGCCGAGACCGTGTACCTCGGGGTGTTCCGGCGCGAGGCGCTGGAGCTGCAGGGCGGGTACAACGTGGAGTTCATCCGCGCCCAGGACTGGGAGCTCAACTTCCGCATCCGCGAGGCGGGCGGGCTGATCTGGTTCTCGCCCGAGCTGAAGGTGTCGTACCGGCCCCGGCCGAGCGTGCGCGCCCTCGCCAGGCAGTACCGGGACTACGGCCGCTGGCGGCACGTCGTCGCCCGCTACCACGAGGGCTCCATCAACCTGCGCTACCTCGCCCCGCCGACCGCGGTGTGCGCGATCGTGGCGGGAATCGTCGTCGGCGCCCTGGTCACCCCGTGGGCCCTCGTGCTCCCCGGCGGCTATCTCGGGGCGATCACCCTCGGGTCCCTGCCCGCGGGCAAGGGGCTGTCGCTGAAGGCGCGTCTGCAGATCCCCGTGGCCCTCGCCACCATGCACATGTCGTGGGGCTGGGGCTTCCTGACCAGCCCGCGCTCGCTCGCCCGCAAGGTGATCGCGAGCCGGCGCCCGGCGGTGCAGGCGGACGCGCAGGAAGCGTCAGCCTGACCGTCAGGACCAGGTGAACTTCGGGTTCACGTGCATGCAGGCGTCCTCGTCGGCCCCGTTGAGCGCCTCGGCGGACTTCGGGGTCGTGTCGTCCTCCTCGGGCGCCCGGTACGCCGTACCCTCGCGCCAGTCCGCGCCCACGACGACCGTGACCCCGGAGACGTCCGTCGACCGCTCCACCGAACTCGCCGGAATCCCGAGGGACTTGGCGACCCGCTGGGCGTCGCCCTCCAGCTCGGCGCTCGGGTAGCGGACGACCGTACGGTCCTCACTGAGCGCGGAGGAGGTGTCCGCGTCCGCCTTGGTGAAGCCCTTCTCCACGAGCAGCCCGGTCACCGTGCTCGCCCGGTCGTTCGCCGCGCGCAGGGTGTCGGTGCGGGTGCCGTTCTGGACGAGGACGCCGATCTCGTCGTAGGCGGCGGCCGGGTCGCCGGAGGCGGTCGCAGACGGGCTCGGCGTCGCCTTCTTCTCGTCCTTGCCGTCCAGCGCGATGTCCTCCCGGACGAGGCGGAACAGCTGCTCGGCGTCCTCCGTCGGCTCGACTCGGGCGCCGACGTACCGGTTGGGCATCGTGGTCATGGTGATGCGCGCCGGATCGACCCTGCGCAACTCGTTGCTGAGGTCGTAGAGCTTCTTGACGGTGTCGAGGCCCGGGTCGACCGTGAGGGCCGCGGTGGCCTTCTCGGCGAGCTTGCGGAGCTTGTTGGGGCTGCTCAGGGTGGCGTTCTCACGCAGGGTGCGGACCATCGAGTTCATGTACATGTGCTGGGCCTTGGCGCGGGCGAGGTCGCTGCCGTCCTCGAAGCCGTAGCGGGTGCGCAGCCACTGCAGGGCCTGCTCGCCCTTCACCGGGGTGGTGCCCTTCTCCAGCTTCAGGCCGGAGCCGTGGCCCTGCCAGTCGCGGGAGAGGATGTTGGCGTCCACGCAGACCGGGACCCCGCCGACGGCGTCCGCCATGGACACCACGCCCGCGAAGTCGACCATCACGAAGTGGTCGATGTGGGTGCCGGTGAGCTCCTGCCAGGTGGCCACCGTGCAGCCCGGACCGCCGTGGCCGAGGCTCCGGTTGGTCATGACGCGGCCCTCGCTCGCCGGGTACACCTCGTCGTCGTCCGGGTCCGTGCACTTCGGGATCTTCACGAGGGTGTCGCGGGGCATGCTGACGACCGACATGTTGGAGCGGTCGGCGGACAGGTGCACCAGCATCTGCACGTCCGCCAGCGGCGTCGCGCCGAACGTCTCGCGGGCGCCGCCGAGTTGCTGGTTCTCCTCGGTGTCGCGGGCGTCGGAGCCGATGAGCAGGATGTTCAGCGGGGTCTGGCCGGCGGCGTTCGGCGTCGGTTCGGCGACCTTGTTGTCGCCGAGGTTGAGCTCGTCCTTCTTGATGTTGCCGTTCAGGTGCCGGTAGTAGAGGTAACCGGCGGTGGCCGAGCCGATTATCAGCACGGCGAGCGTCGCCGCGGACCAGCGCAGCAGCCGGTGCCTCCGCGGCGACCGGCGCCGGACGGGCCCGCCGTGCAGGCCGTCGCCAGTGGTGCCGACCTTCCGGGCCGCCGGTTCGACATCCCGAACACTGTTCCGCGTCACTTCCGAGTCCTCCCCGACTACCCGCCCTCGCGCCATGGCGCGGCCCGCCGTACGTCCTGGAGACATACGACGGGCCCGTCAGGTTGCTCTATTTCGTCAACTTGCGCGTTCTGCTCGTCAACTCGCGCACTGGACCTTGTCGGCCGTGGACTTGTCCACGTTCGGCGTCTCGGCCGAGGCGGAGTTGAGTTTCACGCCCGCGCCCTTGAAGTCCTTGCCCAGGATCAGGGTCATCGTCGGCTGTCCCTGGGAGTTGGTCACGCTCTCGCCCGGCTTCATCGCCGAGCCCGAGAGGCCCATGATGTCGGCCAGCCGGCGGGCCTGGTCGGCCTGGTCGGGGGCGTACTCGAGGGTCGTCTTCGCCTGGTCGGCGTCCGCGTTGCCCGCGTTCTCCGACTTGACGACGCCCGCGCTGTTCTGCAGCCAGTCCAGCTGGGTCTGCGCGCTGCCGGACGCGGCACCGCCGTTGAAGACCTGGACCCGCACCTCGGAGGCGTCCGCCTTGGTGCCCTTGAGACGGGCGGCCACCGCGGCGGCCTCCTTCTTCTGCTGCGCCTTGACCTCGGTGAACGAGATGTCGTTCTTGATCATGTCGAAGACCTGGGGCGCCCTGGTCTTGTCGACGACCACCGTCGCCTTGATCTCCTCGGTGGGGTTGTCCACCACCGGGATCGTGGCGAAGGTGATGTTCTTGGTGGGCACCTTCTTCAGCTCCAGGGCCACGTCCTTGAGCGTGCCGACCTTGCCGATCGCGGTGTCCACGGTGAGCGCGTTGGTGGCCGCCTCGGCCAGCTTCAGCAGTTTCGTGGGGTTGGTGAGGGTGTCGCCGGAGGACATCTTGCGCATCAGCGAACCCAGGAACTGCTGCTGCACCTTGATGCGGTCGAGGTCGCCGCTGTTGCCGAAGCTCTTGCGGGTGCGCAGGAAGGCGAGGGCCCGCTCGCCCTCGACCGTGGACTCGCCCTTGGGCAGGACGAGCTTCGACTGCTTGTCGTTGACGGCCTCCGTCACACACACCTCGACGCCGTCCACCGCTGTCGTCAGCGTCTTGACCGCGTTGAAGTCGGCCATCATGAAGTGGTCCGGCTGGATGCCGGTGGCCTCCTTGACCGTCCGCATGGTGCAGCCCGCGTCCCGGCCGCTCTCGCCGAGGCTCCGGTTGAAGCGGACGCCCTGCTGTCCCTGGACGGTCACCTCGGTGCCGTCGTCCTTCGTGGCCTGGCACTCCGGGATGTCGACGATCAGGTCGCGCGGGATGCTCAGCGCGGTCGCGTTGGAGCGGTCCTTGGCGACGTGCAGCAGGATCGTGGTGTCGGCGTGGCCGACGCTGCCCTTGTCGCCGTAACCGTCGTTGCCCTCGCCGGTGCGCTTGTCGGTGCCGATGACGAGGATGTTGAACGCCTCGTCCTTCTTGAAGCTGCTGGCGCCCGCGTCACCGACGTCCGTCGTCTTGACGTTGCCCTCGAGGTGCTTGAGGTAGAAGTACCCGGCACCCGCGGTGGCGACCAGGACGAGCGCCATGCTGCCGCCGGTCCACAACAGGGCCTTCTTCGCCCCGGACTTCTTCTTGACCGGCCGGCGTCCGCGCCTGCCCGGCAGCGGCTCCTCGGGGGCGGGGCCGCGTCTGCGCGGGGGCGGTATCTCACGGCCGGGGGCCGCCGGCGGTGCCGTACGGCCGCCCCGGGGCTGGGGAACGGTCCGGCGCGGTGCGGCGGGCGTCAACCGCAGTTCGTATTCACCGGTGTTCGGATTGAGTACCCACTGGTCTGCGGGGTCGATGTGCTCCGCCCGCTCACGGCCTGGTGCGTCCAAGGTTGTCCGAATCCTCCGTCAGGGCCACACGGCGCCTTCCCCCATGGATCGCTCACACTATCCGCACGGTTCGGCGTCGAGTGAACTTTCCCCGGTTTCTATTGAAAGGGAGTTCGACCGCGCGGCAGGGCCGAAGGGCTGGACCGCGCGGCCGGTTTCTACCAGCGATACGGCTTGTACACGTCCATGCACTGACCGGTGTCGGATCCGTTGATGGCGTCGGAATTGCTCGGCAGATCCCCGGCCTGAGGCGTCTTCTGCTTCGGATAGGCCGTGCCGGAACGCCAGTCGGCGCCCACGACGACGGTGACCCCGGACACGTCCGCCGACTTCTGCACCGAACTCACCGGAATGCCCAGGGACTTGGCCACCGCCTGGGCGTCCCCCGCCAGTTCGGCGCTCGGGTAGCGCACGAGGGTCCGCGCCTCGGCGAGCGCCGCCGAGGTGTCCGTCGTCGCCTTGGCGAACCCCTTGCCCACGAGTTCCCCGGCGATGTCCCTCGCCCGGCCGCTGACCGGGCCGAGGGTGGCGGACCGCGTGGCGTTCTGCACCAGGACGCCGATCTCGTCGTCGGCCGCGGCGGGGTCGTCGGTGGTCCTGCCGGCGCTCGCCGTACTCGCCGTACTCGCCGGCTTGGCGTCCGCCTTGGCGCCCTTGTCGTCGAAGGGCACGTCGTCGCGGAGCATCGCCCACATCTTCTCGGCGTCGGCCCCGGCCGGCAGCAGGTGGTTGGCGTCCTCGGGGTCCTCGACGGTCGGCATCGTCGTCATGGTGATGCGGTCCGTGGGCACCGTCTTGAGCTGCATACCGAGGTCGTACAGCTTCTTGACCGTGCCGAGTTCCTCGGAGACCGTCAGGGAGTTGGTGGCCGCCTCGGCGAGGTTCATCAGCCGGCCGCCGTCGGTGAAGACGTTCTGGCTCTTCAGCGTGCGGATCATCGAGTTCATGTACATGTGCTGGGCGCGGGCCCGCAGCGGGTCGCTGCCCCAGGCGTGCCGGGTGCGCAGCCACTCCAGGGCCTGCTTGCCCTTGACCTTCTTCGAGCCGGCCTTCATCTTCAGGCCGGAGCCGCCGGGCACGCCCGGCAGCGGGCGGTCCCACACGTTCTGGTTCACACAGACCTCGACGCCGCCGATGGCGTCCGCCATGCTCACCACGCCCGCGAAGTCGATCGTCATCCAGTGGTCGATGTAGATCCCGGTGAGGTTCTCCCAGGTGGCCAGCGTGCAGCCGGCGCCGCCGCGGCCCAGCGTCGTGTTGATGATCTCGTTGGTGGCCGGGTACGTCTTGTTGCTGTCCGGGTCCTTGCACGCCGGAATGTCGACCCGGGTGTCACGCGGAATGCTCACGACCGCGGCGCTCTTGCGGTCCGCGGACAGGTGGATGAGCATCTGCACGTCGGCCAGCGGCGCGTTGTCGCGGTTGTCCTTGCCGCCGCCGAGCGCTACGTTCGCGTCGGACTTACGGCTGTCCGAGCCGATCAGCAGGATGTTCAGCGGCGTCTGCCCGGCCGCGTTCGGCTCGGTCTTGCGCGCCTTGGAGTCGGCGTTGCTGCGCCGGCCCTTCTCGATGTTGCCGTTGAGGTGCTGGTAGTAGAGGTATCCGGCGCCGGCCGTGCCGAGTATCAGCACCGCGAGGGCCGTCGCGGACCAGCGCAGCATCCGGTGCCTGCGCCTGGCCTGCCGTCGCCGGCCGCGCCGTCCGCCGTGCCCGCCGCCGGAGGAGGTTCTGCCGGAGCCGTCGCCGTCGTCCCCACGACGGCCGCCCTCCTGCCCGGCCCCACTCGCGCGCCGGACGCCCGGTCGCGTCCCCTCCCCGTGCACACTGCTGTGCGTCATCCCCAGTTCCCCCTACCCTCGCGCCGTCGACGGGCCTGCCCTACGCCCTGTCAGACGTAAGCCGGGCCCCTCAGGTCACTTGGCGCACTCGACCTTGTCCGCGGTGGACTGCTGAACTCCCTCCGGCGCCTTCGTCGGAGCGGTGAGCGACACGCCCGCGCCCTTGAAGTCCTTGCCCAGGGTCAGCGTCATCGTCGGCAGGCCCTGGGAGTTGGTCACGCTCTCGCCCGGCTTCATCGCCGAGCCGGACAGGCCCATGATGGCGGCCAGCCGGCGGGCCTGGTCGGCCTGATCGGGAGCGTACTCGAGGGTCGTCTTCGCCAGCTCGGCGTCCGCGTTGCCCGCGTTCTCCGACTTCAGCACGCCCTCTTCGTTCTGCAGGTACTCCAGCTCCGCCTGCGCGCTGCCGGCCTCCGCACCGCCGTTGAGGATGCGCACCCGCACCTCGGAGGCGTCCGCCCTGGTGCCCTTCAGCCGGGCGGCCACGGCGGCGGCCTCCTTCTTCTTCTGCGCCTTGACCTCGGTGAACGACACGTCGTTCTTGATCATGTCGAAGACCTGGGGCGCCGAGTTCGGGTTGACCACGACGGTCGCCTTGACCTTCTCCGCCGGGTTGTCGATCACCGGCACCGTGGTGAACGTCAGGTTCTTGACGTTGAGCTTGCCCAGCTCCAGACCCAGGTCCTTCAGCTTGTCGATGCTGTCCAGCTGGGAGTCGACGGTCAGCGCCTTCGTCCCCGCCTCGGCCAGCTTGATCATCTTCGCCGGGTTCGTCAGCGTGTCGTTGGACTTCAGCTTGCGCATCAGCGCACTGAGGAACTGCTGCTGCAGCGTGATCCGGCTCAGGTCGCCGCCGAACCCGACCGCGTGCCGGGTGCGCACGAACGCGAGCGCGGTCTCGCCCGAGATGTGCTGCGTCCCCTTCTTCAGGTCGAGGTGCGAGTCCGGGTCCTTTATGTCCTTGGCCAGACACACGTCGACCCCGCCGACCGCCGAGGTCAGCGTCTTGACCGCGTTGAAGTCGGCCACCATGAAGTTGTCGGCCTGGACCCCGGTCAGTTCGGTGACGGTCCGCACGGTGCAGCTGGGCGTACGGCCGTCCTGGCCGAGGCTGGTGTTGAAGCGGACGCCGGTCGTGCCCGGGATGATCTCCTTCGTGCCGTCCTTCCGCGTGGTCGGACAGTCGGGGACGTCGACGATCAGGTCGCGGGGGATGCTGAGCGCTGTCGCGTTCGAGCGGTCCTTGGAGACGTGCAGCAGGATCGTGGTGTCCGCGTGGCCGACGCTGCCCGCGTCGCCGTAGCCCTCGTTGCCCGAGCCGGTGCGCTTGTCCGTGCCGATCAACAGGATGTTGATCGCCTTGTCCTTCTGGAAGCCACCGGTGCTCGCGCCGTCGTCGGCGACGGACGTGATGTTGCCGTTGAGGTGCTCGATGTAGAGGTACCCGGCGCCCGCCGCGGCCACCAGCACGAACGCCATCGTGCCGCCGGTCCACAGCAGGATCTTCTTGGCCCTGGACTTCTTCTTCACCGGCCGCCGGCCGCGCCGCCCCGGCAACGGCTCCTCGGGCACGCCCCGGCGCCTGCGCGGCGGCGGCACCTCACGGCCGGGGGCCGCGGGGGCCGCTGGGGAAGCCGTACGACCGCGCGGCGGGGCGCCCGCCCTGTCGGTGACCGATCTACGGGGCCCGGGAACGGCCGACCGCGGTGACTGCGGCGACCGCGGTGACTGCGGTGCGGAAGGGGTCAGTCGCAGTTCGTATTCGCCTGTGTTCGGGTTGAGCACCCACTGGTCTGCGGGGTCGATGTCGTCCGCCCGCCCACGGCCTTGCGCGTCCACGGTTGTCTGAACCCTCCGTCGGGGCCACGCGGCGCCTTCCCCCTCCAAGGCGCTCGGGTCTCGGTCATACAGTGCTCGACCCCAGGACAGACCTATGGCCGGTGGCACCGGATCGCTCACACTAACCGGCTTGTTCGGCTCCGAGCGACGCCGGTGATTAATTCCACGTCACTACAACTGGGCAATCCGCCCATTTACCCGGGAGGCTGTGCCTCACCTTGGCGAACGCTTTACGCGCACGCGTCCTCGGCCGCCGTGTTCCCGCGGAAGGTCGGCGCGGGCGAATTGACGGCGGAGGGTTCACCGGACCCTTCTCCGTCCGCCTTCTGGCTCCCCTCCCCGTCCGCGCTCTCGTCGCTTTCCTCGTCGTTCTCGGCCGAATTGCGGCTTTTAGTCGCCGAGTCCGCAGGAGCCGCCGAGTTCCGCGGAACCCTTTCCGCGACCTCCACCGGCGCGTCCGAGCGCAGCCGCTCGAACAACCTTTCCGCTTCGGGCTCCACGAGCTGGTCACGATTGGCGTTGTAGACGTACGACTCTCTCGGCACTGTAAGGAATTGCACACGTTCGGTGGGGATGTCGCGCAGCCCGCGCACGAGTTCGTACAAACCACGCAGGCTCGCCAGATCCGGGTCGGTCGTCAGCGACGAAGTGGCCGCGTCCAGGACCGGATAGAGCTTCACCGGATTCAGCAGTACGTCATTGCTCTGCACCTTGTTGACCAACGCCCCCAGGAACCGCTGCTGCCGGTCCATCCGGTCGGTGTCACTGCCGTTGCCCAGCGTCTTGCGGGCCCGCACATACCCGAGGGCCTGCTCGCCGTCGAGCGTCACCCGCCCCGCCGGGAGCCTCAGCTTGGCGGCCTTGTCACGGATCGGCTCGGCCAGGCACACCTCGACGCCGTCGACCGCGTCGACCATGTCCTTGAACCCGTGGAAGTCGACGACCATGTGGTGGTCGATACGGATGTTCGTCAGCCGCTCCACGGTCCGGATCGTGCAGGCCGAACCCCCCACCTGGAAGGCGTAGTTGAACATCGTGAACATGGGCTCCGACCTGGTGCCGTCGGGCCGCAGGCACCCCGGCACGTCCACCATCAGATCCCGCGGCAACGACACCGCGGTGGCGCTGCCCCGCCCCGCCGCCAGATGCAACAGGATCGTGGTGTCGGACCGCTCGGTCCCCGAGTCCCGCCCGTAGCGCCGGTTCTCGTCCCCTGACCGCGAGTCCGACCCGATCACCAGAATGTTCTGCGCCCCCCGCACCAGCGAGGTCGGCCGCTCCTTCTCGTACCGCGCCAGCTCGGCCGCCGCCGCCTTGTCCGACGTGATGTTCCCGTCCAGCTTCGCGTAGACGGCCCACCCGGCCCCGCCGGCCGCGAGCAGCACGACCACGACGCCAACCCCGGCCCCGCGCACCCACCGCCGCCGACGCCGCCGTATCAGCCCTCCACCGGTCGCCGAGGCCCCCGCCCCCGGCCCGAGCGCTCGGGAGGGCGCGGAAGGCGCGCCTGCGGTGTCGGTCACGTCGGCATCCACCCCTCACGGCGTACGAGCGTGTCGTGCGAGCTGCTCCTACGACCATGGCGTGGATGGGGGGTCGGGGGGTGGGTGGAGGGGGCCGAACGGGGGACGGATGCGGGGGTCTGGGGGCGGCAGCCCCCAGGTGACGGTCACCTCTCGACCGACCGAGACGGGCGGTGGGTGGGCATAGGCCCGGGGGTCTGGGGGCGGAGCCCCCAGGAGCGCCCGCACCAGCGCCGGGTCCCGGCGAAACGGTCGCCGCCTACCGAGCCGTAGCCGACACCCGCTCACTCTCGATCCGCTTGGCCAGCGCCTCCTCGCCCAGCTGATCCAGGTTCCGGCACAACACCACGGACCCCCCGGTCGCCAACGGCGCGTACAACCCCGCGTTCAACCCCTCCCACGTGTCGTACGGCAGAGCAGACAGCAGCCGCGACCCGGGCCCCGTCAGCCCCACCCCCGTCGCCTCCGCCCGAGCCCGCTCCACAACCTCCGCCGCGCTGAACTCCCGCCCGGCCACGATCAACGCCGGTGCCTCGGGATCCACCGGCGCGAACGGCACGAACCGGTCCCCCTGACTCGGCACCTCGACGGCATAGTCGGCGAACCCGGCCGGCGGCTGCGGAAACCGCCCGCCGAGCGGCCGCAGGGCCAGCGCGACCCGCTCCCCGGGGCACGCCCGCGCCGCCTCCAGCGAATCCGGCCCGCTCACCACCACGTCGGCAACCGCCGGATCACCGCCCACGTCGGCGATCACCCCCACCGACGAACACGCCAGCAGCCACACCGCCGTCTGCCAGTGCGCGGGCAGCAGCAGCGCGACCCGGTCGCCGGGTCCCGCGGCGAGGTCGCCCTGGAGGAGGTTCGAGGTCTTGGCCACCCAATTGGCGAAGGTGGCCACGGACAATTCGACACGTTCGCCCGTGGCATCGTCGTAGAAGGTCACCAGGGGGCGTCCGGGGTCCGCGGCGAGCGCGGAACGCAGCAGGTCGGCAGGGGTGCGATCGGTGGCGTTCACCCGAAGAAGCGTACGCGGGCCCGCGATCGCGCACCGGCCGGTGGGGCCACGGATCGCCGCCGGTCCGCCACCGGTTCGGCGGAGCGCCGCCCAACGGCCCGTCAATTCCCCGATGGACAGATATGTATGACTATGTCCAAGATCAGGGGCATGCGTGGATTCCTTGCTTCCTCGATCGGCGTCACCTGCGCGGCCGCTCTGGCCCTTCCGCTGACCCCGCCCGCGGCCGCGGCAAGCCCGCCGGCCACGGAGACAGTGCTGTCGGCGAGAGCGCCGACGGCGTACGCACCGACCAAGACGAACGCACCCACCAAGACGAACGCACCCACCAAGACGAACGCACCCACCAAGACGAACACCCCGGCCAGGACGAACACCCCGGCCGAGGCACCCGTACCGGCCAAACCGCCCACGAGACCCGCCCCGGACGCGGAAGCGCCCGGCAGCACCCAGTCGCTGCCCCTCGCGCCCCTCACCCACCCCGACCGAACCCTCGCCCCCACCGCCGACCAGGGCCTGCCCCGCCAGGACGTACGGCACTTCTCACTCGTCGGCGTGATCTGGGACGACCCGGACGTCGAACTCCACGGCCGCGTCCAGGTCCGTACCCGCGCCGCCGGCACCGGCACCTGGTCCGGCTGGCAGGACGTCGACACCCACAACGGCGACCACGCGGCCGACCCGGACACCGCCGAGCGCACCTCCGGCCGGGTACGCGGCGCGACCGCACCGCTGTGGGTGGGCGACTCGGACGGCGTGGAGGTGCGCGTCCGCGCGGACGCCGGGGCCCACGACCACCGGGTCGAGGAGACCGCCCGCGGCCCCCGTACGGTGACGGCCGGCTCTCCGCTCCCCTCCGGTATGCGCCTCGAACTGGTCGATCCCGGCGCCCCGCCCGAGGCGGCTCCCGACGTCACCGCCGGCGCTGCCCGCGCCCGCGGCCTCGCCCCGACCGCCGAACCGGTCGCGGCCCTCGCCGCCGTGGACGCGTCCGCCGCCAACGCAGGCCTGGCCCCCTTCGGCGCCACCGAGATCCCGGAACTCACCCGGAGCCAGACCGAGCGGGAGCTGCTCAGCCTCAGGGCCGCCGAGCTGACGCGGGAGCAGCGGGCGAAGCCGAAGATCGGCCCGCGCCCGCGCATCGTCACCCGGCGCGGCTGGGGCGCGAACGAGAGCCTGCGGGAGCGGAAGTTCGTCTACACGAAGAAGGTCAAGGCGGCCTTCGTGCACCACACGGCCTCCGGCAACGGGTACCGGTGCGCCCAGGCTCCCTCAGTCATTCGCGGTATCTACCGCTACCACGTCCTGAGCATGGGCTGGCGCGACATCGGCTACAACTTCCTCGTCGACAAGTGCGGAAACATCTACGAGGGGCGTGCGGGGGGCGTGGCGAAGCCGGTCCTGGGCGCCCACACGCTGGGTTTCAACACCAACAGCATGGGGATCGCCGTCCTCGGCAGCTTCGGCTCCACCAAGCCGTCCGCCTCCGCGGTGAAGGGCATCGCCCGGCTCACCGCGTGGAAGCTCGGCCTGCACGGCGCCAATCCGCGCGGCAAGACATACCTGAAGTCGGGCGGTGGCAATCTGTACCGCAAGGGAAAGAACGTACGACTGAATGTGATCTCCGGTCACCGGGACGGCTTCCCAACGGCCTGCCCGGGCTGGCAGCTCTACCGCAAGCTCGCTACGACCCGTTCGACGGCGGCCCGCTACCAGGGCCGATAAGCCCGGACCAGGGCTGGGGGAGCAGCCGTAGGACGACGCATTCACCGCCGTCGGGGGGCAGGGGCGGAATGCCGCACGGCCGTCGAAGGCACCGCACAACGGTCTGCATACACTGGCCGGCCGAAAGAGAGTTCGGCCGGTCCCGGCAGGAAGCAGAGACGACAGGTGACTGAAGCGATACTCCTGGTCGGCGGCAAGGGCACGCGGCTGCGCCCGCTCACGGTGCACACACCGAAGCCCATGGTCCGCGCGGCCGGGGTCCCGTTCCTCACGCATCAGTTGGCGAGAGCGAGAGCGGCGGGCGTCGACCACATCGTGCTCGCCACCTCCTACCTGGCCGAGGTCTTCGAACCGTACTTCGGCGACGGCTCCTCCCTCGGACTCCACATCGAGTACGTCACGGAGGACGAGCCCCTCGGCACGGGCGGCGCGATCCGCAACGTCGCCTCCCGCCTCCACTCGGCCCCCGACGACCCGGTCCTGATCTTCAACGGCGACATCCTGACGGGCCTGGACATCAGGGCCCTGGTGGAGACCCACGAGCGGACGGCCGCGGACGTCTCCCTCCACCTCACGCAGGTCACCGACCCGCGCTCCTACGGTCTGGTCCCCACGGACGAGACGGGCAAGGTCCTGGCGTTCCTGGAGAAGCCGCAGACCCCCGAGGAGATCGTCACCGACCAGATCAACGCGGGGGCGTACGTCTTCCGCCGCTCGGTCATCGACACGATCCCGCACGGCCGCCCAGTCTCCGTCGAGCGCGAGACCTTCCCCGACCTCCTGGCGGCCGGAGCCCACCTCCAGGGCATGGTCGACTCGACGTACTGGCTGGACCTCGGCACCCCGGCCGCCTTCGTCCGCGGCTCCGCCGACCTCGTCCTGGGCCGCGCCCCGTCCCCCGCGATCCCCGGCCGCTGCGGCGACCGCCTGGTCCTCCCGACGGCACGGGTCGCCCCCGACGCGAAACTCACCGGCGGCACCGTCGTCGGCGAGGGCGCCTTCGTCGCCGAGGGCGCGCGCATCTTCGGCAGCACGATCCTCCCGGGCGCCGTCATAGAACCCGGCGCCGTCATCACCGACTCCCTCGTCGGCACCCGGGCCCGCGTCGGCGAACGCTCCGTCCTCACCGGCACGGTCATCGGCGACGGCGCCGTCATAGGACCCGACAACGAACTCCGCGACGGCATCCGCATCTGGTGCAACGCCCAAATCCCCGCAGGCGCGGTCCGCTTCTCCCCGGACCAGTAACCCACCCCTCCACTCCACCCCAACGCCGGGCAGCCGACCAAGCCTGCCCGGCGTTGAGCGATACCGGTCCGCGCGTCTCGGCGTGTCCAGTGCTGGAGCCGGGAACGGCCATCCGCAACCCCCACCCACCCGCTGGGGCGCAGCCCCGAGGGCACGGTCCACCTCTTGTCCGACCGAGTCGGGTGGTGGGTGGGCAAAGGCCGGGGGTCTGGGGGCGGAGCCCCCAGGGACGGTCACCACAACGCCGCCGAGGTCACAGCCGCCCGATGTCCCCCCGAGGCATCCGCGGCGCCCGCCTCGCCGGAACCGTCCCGCTCAGCAGGATCAACCGAGCCGCCCGATGCCGCTGCCCCGCATAAGGCTCCAGCAGCTCCAACATCACGTCGTCATCCGCGTCCCGGTCCCCGGCCAACGCCCACCCCACAATCCCCGGCAGATGCAGATCCCCCACGGTCACTGCATCCGCCGCCCCATGGCTGCGCTGCACAACCTCCGCCGAAGTCCACGGCCCAACCCCCGGCACCACCTCCAACCGGGCCTGCGCCTGCGCCGGAGGCATCCGCACCGCTTCCTCCATCCGCCCCGCAACCCGAACAGCCCGCAGAATCGTCGACGCCCGCTTGTTGTCGACCCCGGCCCGATGCCACTCCCACGACGGAATCAACGCCCAGGTCCGAGGCGCCGGCATCACCCACAGCCGCCCACCCGCCGCAGGCCCCGGCGCCGGCTCCCCGAACCTCCGCACCAGCAACCGCCACGCCCGATACGCCTCATCGGTCGTGACCTTCTGCTCCAGAATCGACGGGATCAACGACTCCAGCACCAGCCCGGTCCGCGTCAACCGCAGCCCCGGCCGCCGATGCCACGCCCTCGCCACCACCCGGTGCCGAGGAGCGAACACAGCCGGGTCGTCATCGGCCCCGAGCAACCCCGGCAACCGCTCCAACAGCCACTCGGCCCCCGGCCCCCACGCCTCGCCCCGAACCGCACCACTCACCGCGGCGACCCGCAGCGTCCCGGGCCCGGCAGGAGTAAGACTGGCCCGCCACACGGACCCGTCCGGCATGGCCCGGAACGTCGGATCCCCGGGCCCTCGCCGCAGCGGCCCGAGCACCAGCCCGAGCTCGAGCGGCCCGTCCGGCACATACGTCCGAACCAGCCCCGGAGCCTGCGCCTGCCGCGGCACGCCCCGCGCCGCGGGCACCCCGACCTCCCCGCCGCGCACCGTCGTACGCGTGGGCCGGGGAGCGAATCGTCCTGCCACGAATGAGCTCCCGGAGAAGTCGGAGGTGTCCTGGCCGCCCTACGAGACCAGACCGCCTTACGAGCCCTGGCTGCCTTACGAGCCCTGGCTGCTCTACGGGACCAGGCAGCCGTACGGGACCAGGCAGCCGTACGAGAACAGGCGGCGCTACGAGACTAGGCGGCCCTACGAGACTATGCGGCCGCACGACGCCCCAGCGCCCGTATGACCAGGCTCACCGCACCTCGATGAACGCCCCGGCCTCCCGCTCCGGCCGAGCCCGAGGTTCCTCCGCCGGATGCCCCACCGCCACAGCCCCCATCGGATCCCATCCCTCCGGCAGCCCCAGCACGTCCCTGACCACGTCCCGGCAGAACATCGTGGACGACACCCACGCCGACCCCAGCCGCTCCCCGGCCAGCGCGACGAGGAAGTTCTGCACACCGGCCCCCGCGGCGACCACGAACATCTCCCGCTCGGCAGCGTCCCGCCGCGGATCGCCGTATGTGTGCGACCCGTCCATCACAAGGCAGGGCACCACCAGATACGGCGCCTTCCGCAGCACATCCCCCCGCCGCACCCGCTTGCCGATCGACTCCTCGCTCTTCCCGTCCCGCCGCAGATCCGCGACCCAGGCGTCGCGCATGGCGTCCAACAACTCGGTCCGCGCGGCCTGCGACTCCAGCAGCACGAACCGCCACGGCGTCGTGTGGTGCGGCGCCGGCGCGGTGACCGCCGCGGCCACGGCCCGCCGTACGGCGCCCGGGTCGACGGGCTCGTCGGTGAAGGCCCGTACGGTACGGCGCTGGGTGACCGCCTCCCGTACCGCCTCCGAGGTCCCCAGCCGGAACATGTCGTCGCGCGCACCGCGCACCATGGCCCGCGCCCCCTCCCCGTCCTCCGCGGCCACCACGTGCGACAGCCCGCGCACCACGGCCACGGGCAGCCCGGCGGCCTTGCCCTTGACCAGATCACCGGCCGCGGCCAGTTCGTCCGCCGTCGCGACGACCGTCGCGCTGAGCGGATTGCCGTACGCGTCCGTGCCCCCGCGCAGATCGTCCAGCACCCGCACGCCGGCGGCGCCGATCGCGACATCCGTGAGCCCCGTGCGCCAGGGCCGCCCGAACGTGTCCGTCACGACGACCCCGACATCGACCCCCAGGGCGTCCCGCAGCCCCTCCCGGATCGCCCGCGCGGACGCGTCCGGGTCCTCGGGCAGCAACAGCACGGTCCCGGAAGGGGTGTTGGAGGCGTCGACCCCGGCGGCGGCCATCACGAGCCCCTGCCGGTTCTCCACGATCCGCAGCGCACCGCGTCTCGCCACCACCCGCACGGTCTCGGCGTCGATCGCGGCCTCCCGGTCGGCCGCCTGGACGATCCGCCCCTCTGCCTTGGACACGATCTTGGAGGTGACGAGCAGCACGTCCCCGTCCGCCAGACCCGGCTCGGCGGCGGCGATCAGCTTGCCGAGATCGTCCCCCTGCTGCACCTCGGGCAGCCCGGGCACCGCCCAGACCCGAAAACCGTCGACAGGCACGCCGCTCAAATCGCCCGCACCTCCTCCGCCAGCGCCAGCGCCTCACGCGCCATCTGCGCGGCCGCGTCCACGTCGGTCATCATCAGCGGCACCGCACGGCACCGGATCCCGGCGGCCTCCACCCGCTCCACCACGCCCGCGTCCACGGTGTCGACCAGCCAGCCGTCCAGCAGACCCGAGCCGTAGTGCTCGGCGACCGCCGCGGCCGTCGACTCGACGCCCACCGCCGCGAGCACCTTGTCGGCCATCCCGCGCACGGGCGCGTCCCCGACGATCGGGGACAGCCCGACCACCGGCACTCCGGCATCGGCGATCGCCTCCCGGATGCCGGGCACGGCGAGGATGGTGCCGATGGACACGACCGGGTTGGACGGCGGGAACAGCACGATGTCCGCCTCGGCGATCGCCTCCAGGACACCCGGCGCCGGCTTCGACTGCTCCGCACCCACCGGCACGATCGCCTCGGTCGGCACGGAGGCCCGCAGCCGCACCCAGTACTCCTGGAAGTGGACCGCCTTGCGCTCCCCGTCGACCTCGACGGCGACATGCGTCTCGACCCGGTCGTCGGTCATGGGGATCAGCCGTACGCCCGGCTTCCACCGGTCGCACAGCGCCTCGGTCACTGCGCTCAGCGGATACCCGGCGCCGATCATCTGCGTCCGCACGATGTGCGTGGCGAAGTCCCGGTCGCCGAGCCCGAACCACTCGGGCCCGACGCCGTACGCCGCGAGCTCCTCCTTGAGGTGGAAGGTCTCCTCGGCACGCCCCCAGCCCTGCTCCTCGTTGATGCCCCCGCCGAGCGTGTACATCACCGTGTCGAGGTCCGGGCAGACCTTCAGCCCGAAGAGGTGGATGTCGTCCCCGGTGTTGCCGATGACCGTGACGTCCGCGTCCGGCGCGGCCTGCTTCAGACCGCGCAGGAACCGGGCACCACCGATGCCGCCTGCCAGAACCACAATGCGCATGGGAGCAAGTCTTACAGGCGGGTACGACAACGCGTCAGGCGGTTAGGACGTCCGCCTCGTCGTACGTGGCCGGGGCCGAGCACTGGGGCGCGTGCATCGGCATCTGGGTCAGGCCCGGGTAGTAGACGTGCAGGCTTATGGCCGGCTCCAGTGTGTCGTTGACCACCTCGTGCACATACCCCGGCGCGAACACTCGCTGAGCCCCCGCCTCCAACGCGCGCGTGCCCCGCCCGGTCCGCTCGGTCAGCGTTCCGTCGAGCACGGTCAGGACACCGGAGGAGCGGCCGTGGTCGTGCGGTCCGCTGCCCTGTCCGGGCACCCAGGACAGCAGCCAGACCTCGTAGCCGGGGCCGGTACGCAGCCGGTGGTACCAGCGGGTGGTCGCGTCGTACTGGACAAGGTGCTCCCACTGGGCGCGGTCGGCCGCGATGGAGCGGGCCAGCCCGACGAACTCGGCGACGGTGGCCGGGTGCTCGCGCGGGGGCTGGAGCAGGTGCGGGACTTCGAGGATGTCGCCGGCGATCTGGAGGTCGCTGTCGCTGTTCATGGAGTGCGGTGTTCCTCGGCGGAAGAGTGTGGGGGATGGCTGGGTGTCACGTACCGTCCGCCCGGGTCGCGGGGGACAGAGATGCCCTGGTCCGGGCGGGGGGAACAAGCAGCCGAGTCGCGGTGGACTCAGAGGCAGCCGGAGCGCGCTTGGCTCAACAGCCGGGACAGCAACAACAGCTACAGCGAGCGCGGGCAGCACCGAGGGACCCGGCGGAGCGGGTCGAGGTGAGTGCCAAGTTCGCGAGCATGCCCACAAGGACAGCGGCTCACACCTCCACTGTCAACTCGACGCCCGGTATGTGGGACATGTTTCACCTCATCCGGTTCATCTCCCAGGTGAAAGGTTTGTTCATGTGCCCACCGGGACACATGGCGCACAACCGGGCGCACGGTCCTCGGAACGAGATCGAACTCCTGGGCGTCCTTCTCCGTACAGGCCCCAGGCGCGGTGCGGGAACGGAGTCCCTCAAGGGTCCCGTCTGCTTGTCAAGGTTTATGCCGATTTGAACACTTTCCGCTAGGCCTTGGTTCCGCAGAGTGAATAAGGGGCCCAATAGCAGATCTCGGCTTGACTCGCCCGGAGCAGCACACTTGTAATTTCACTCGTGTCGTTCAGCCGAAATCGGTACGGCTACATCACGGGGACGCGAAAGACAGACGAGGGGCGCACATGACCGAGACGGTGCAGCAACTGCTGGTCGACGACGCGGACGAGGAACTCGGCTGGCAGGAGCGCGCGCTGTGCGCCCAGACCGACCCCGAGTCCTTCTTCCCCGAGAAGGGTGGCTCCACCCGCGAGGCCAAGAAGGTCTGCCTCGCCTGTGAGGTCCGCTCCGAGTGCCTCGAGTACGCCCTCGCCAACGACGAACGCTTCGGCATCTGGGGCGGCCTGTCCGAGCGCGAGCGCCGCAGACTGAAGAAGGCGGCGGTCTGAGCCGAGGGGGCATGCCTCGAGTCCGCACACATATACGTCACGTACGTCACGAACGGCCCGTCGCAGGTGGGTTATCCACAGGCGGCGGGCCGTCGCCATGCCCAGCCGATAGTGTGGGCGCTCGTCCGAGACGCCCCGCTGCCCCCTCGGGGCACAGGCGTCCACCTCAGTCCACCGAACCGGGGCCCGTACCTCGATGTCCGTGCACAGCCACACGGCAGCCCAGCAAGACACCGCTGCCACAGCAGTGTTTGACCCGGCCCGCCCGCCCGAGTTCCCACGTCATGTGGTGACCGCGGTCCTCGTCTCCCACGACGGCGCCCGCTGGCTGCCCGACGCCCTCGCCGGGCTGCTCGGCCAGGAGCGCCCCGTCCAGTTCGCCATGGGCGCCGACACCGGCAGCGCGGACGACTCCGCCCAGCTGGTCACCGACGTCCTCGGCGCCGACCGCGTACTGCACCTCGCCCGGCGCACCGGCTTCGGCCAGGCCGTCGAGGAGGCGGGCCGCACGGCCCCCGTCCTCACTCCGGACGAGCTGCCGTACCTGAAGCGGCCCAGCGGCTGGGACCCCGTCACCCGCAGCTGGCGCGACGACGCCTACGACATGCCGGAGCTCCCGCACGGAGAGCCGGTGCAGTGGCTGTGGCTGCTGCACGACGACTGCGCCCCCGAACCCGACGCCCTGGCCCAGCTGCTGCGGGTCGTGGAGACCGAGTACGAACTGGGCCGGGACGACGTGGCCGTGGTGGGCCCCAAGCTCCGCGGCTGGTACGACCGCCGGCAGCTGCTGGAGGTCGGCGTCAGCATCGCCCACTCCGGCCGCCGCTGGACCGGCATCGACCGCCGCGAACAGGACCAGGGCCAGCACGACCACGTCCGGCCGGTGCTGTCCGTGTCCACCGCCGGCATGCTGATCCGGCGCGACATTTTCGAGCAGCTCGGCGGCTTCGACCGCCGTCTGCCGCTGATGCGCGACGACGTCGACCTGTGCTGGCGCGCGCACGCGGCCGGCTACCGCGTCCTGATCGCCCCGGAGGCCGTCGTACGGCACGCGGAGGCGGCCTCCCGCGAGCGCCGCACCGTCGACTGCGCGGGCCGCACCACCGCCTCCCCGCACAAGGTCGACAAGGCCGGCGCCGTCTACACCCTGCTCGTCAACACGCGTACGGCCGTGCTGCCCTGGGTGCTGGTGCGCCTCGTCCTCGGCACCCTCCTGCGGACCGTCGCCTACCTCGTCGGCAAGGTCCCCGGACAGGCCGTCGACGAGATCCGAGGCCTCCTGGGCACCCTGCTGCGGCCCGAGCGGATCCTCGCCGGGCGCCGCAGGCGCGGCCGTCCGGCCGTCGACAAGGAAGAGATGCGGCCGCTCTTCCCGCCGCCGGGCGCGACCGTCCGCGCCACGGTCGAGCAGGCCGCGAGCAGCCTCTTCGGCAGCTCCGACCCCGAGGCGACCTCAGGAGCCGGCCGGCACGGCGGCGCGGTCGAGTCCGGGCCCGGCGGCGACGACGCCGACTTCCTCGAGGTCGAGCAGTTCGTCCGCCTCAAGCGCATCGCCCGCAAGCCCGGCCCGGTGCTCTTCCTGGTCCTGCTGCTGGTCTCCCTGGTCGCCTGCCGCGCCCTCCTCGGCGGCGGCGCGCTCGCGGGCGGCGCCCTGCTGCCCGCCCCGGCCGACTCGAGCGAGCTGTGGTCGCGCTATCTCGACGCCTGGCACGCGGTGGACGCCGGCGGCACCCCGTCCGCACCGCCGTACCTCGCGCTCGTCGCGATGTTCGCCTCCGTGCTGTTCGGCTCGACCGGCCTCGCGGTCACGGTCCTGCTGGTCTGCTCGGTGCCGCTGGCCGGTTTCGCCGCCTACTTCGCCTCCCGCCCGCTCGTCGAGTCGCGCCTCCTGCGCGCGTGGGCGGCCGTCGTCTACGCCTTCCTGCCCGCCGCCACCGGCGCCCTCGCCGGTGGCCGCATCGGCACCGCCGTCCTGGCCATCCTGCTGCCGCTCATGGCGCGCGCGGGCGTCGCGGCCAGCGGCCTGGCGCACAGCTCGGGCGCGCGTGGCAGCTGGCGCGCCACCTGGGCGTACGCCCTGCTGCTGACCATCACCACGGCGTTCACGCCGATCGTGTGGCCCATCGCGCTCATCCTCGGCATCGGCCTGCTGGCCGTGCGCCGCACCGAGATCACCGTCTACGGTCTGCGCTTCGTGGCCCAGCTCGGCACGCCCCTGCTGATCCTCGCCCCGTGGTCGCTGTCCCTCCTCCCGTTCGGGTTCTTCCAGGAAGCCGGCCTGGAGTACGGCGCCTCGGCCGCCTCCGCCCTCGACCTCCTCGGCATCAGCCCCGGTGGTCCCGGCACGGTCAGCGGGCTGATGCTCATCGGCATCGTCCTGGCCGCGCTGGCCGCCCTGCTGCGCTCCGGGCGGCAGTTCGGGATCTGGACGGCCTGGGCCGCCGCCCTCGTGGGCCTCGTCTTCGCGGTTGTGTCCAACGCCTCCACCTGGGCCGGCCCCGCGACCCTCGTCTACGGCCTCGCCCTCCTCGCCGCCGCCGTCCTCGGTGCCGACGGGGCACGCGCGCGCGTGGCAGAGCAGAGCTTCTGCTGGCGCCAGCCGGTCGCCGCGCTGATCGCCTTCGCCTCGGCCGCGGGCCCGCTGCTCGTCGCCGCCGGCTGGATGATCGGCGGCGCCGACGGCCCGCTGGAGCGCCGGGACCCGGTGCAGGTGCCCGCGTTCGTCGCCGAGGAGAGCGGCACCCGCGACCAGGCCCGCACCCTCGTCCTCGACAGCGACTCCGCCGCCCACGTCGGCTACATGCTGGTGCGCGGCTCCGGCGCCCGTCTCGGCGACGCCGAACTGACCGCGGCCGACGGCGAGAACAGCAGCCTCGACAAGATCGTCGCCAACCTCGTGGCCGGCTCCGGCGCCGACCAGGCCGACCAGCTCGGCAAGTTCGCCGTGCGCTACGTCCTCGTCCACAAGGGCGCGCCCCGCGAGGTCACCCCCGTCCTGGACGCCACCCCCGGCCTGTCCCGGCTCAGCCAGCAGGACGGCAGCGGGCTGTGGCGGGTCGACCAGGAGGTCGCGCGCGCCACCATCGTTCCCAAGTCGGGCACTCCGCAGCCCGTCGCCGCCGGCCCCGTCGAGATCCACACCACGATCCCGTCCGGCGCCGAAGGCCGCGTCCTGCGTCTCGCCGACACCGCCGCCGAAGGCTGGACGGCCACCCTGGACGGCAAGCCGCTCACCCGCACCACGCTCGACGGCTGGGCCCAGGGCTTCCAACTCCCCGCCTCCGGCGGGAAGCTGGACGTCACCTTCGACGCCCCGATCACCCACACCGCCTGGCTGTGGACCCAGGGCGCCCTCGCCGTCGTCCTGGTCGTGCTGGCCCTGCCCGGCCGCCGCCGCGACGTCGACGACGACCTCCCCGAGGAGCCGGCCGTCCCCGCCCAGGCCGTCGCCGGCGAGGGCCGCCGAGCCCGCCGCCTGCGCGCCCAGGCCGAGGCCGAGGCCGAAGAGGGCGGCCAGTCCGGCGAGTTCCCGCCTCCTCCTCCGGGGGTCCCCGCCGGCGTCCCGCAGCAGCAGTCCTACGGAGAGTGGGACACCCCGAATTACGCGGGCGCCGAGTACGGCGGCGGCTACGGCGAGCAGTACCAGGGAGCCCAGCAGCAGTACCCGCAGGGCTACGACCAGCAGCAGCCCTACCAGGCGGACCCGTACCAGGGCGGCCAGTACGACCCGTACGCGTACGGCGGCCAGTCCCAGCAGGCCCCGTACGACCAGGGTTACGGCCGGCCGTACGACCAGCAGGGCTACGACGACCAGGGCTACGACCCGGCGTACGACCCGAACGCGCCGCACCCGCACGGCAACGGCAGTGAGCGCCCCGACGGGAGTCAGCAGTGAACCGCACCACCCTGTCCCTGATCGCCGGCACCACCGCGCTCGCCGCCGTCACCGGCTTCGCCGTGCTCACCACACCGGACGCCGCCGGCACGGACACCGCCCGGGCGGCCGCCGTACTGCCCGTGGAGCGCACCAGCCTGCTGTGCCCGTCACCCAGCATCTCCGACCTCGCGGACACGACGTACACCTCGTACACGCCCGTCACCAAGGGCACGGGGAGCGACGGCAAGGCCGAACTCCGGTCCGCCACGGAGCAGTCGGCGGAGGGCGAGGGGAAGAAGAAGGCCGACAAGCCGGTCCTGACGCCGAAGGAGCCCGGCACCCCGGTCACCGGGGACACCTCCGGCGGCGACTCTCCCGCACTCGTCGGCACCGCCGAGGGCAAGTTCGCGCCCGGCTGGGCCGTCCAGGAGACCACCGAGGTCGCCGCGGGCACCGGCCGTGGTCTCCAGGGCGTCAACTGCACCGCACCGGACACGGAGTTCTGGTTCCCGGGCGCCAGCACGGCCGCCGACCGCACCGACTACGTGCACCTGACCAACCCCGACGACTCCGCGGCCGTCGTCGACATCGAGCTCTACGGCAAGGACGGGGCCCTGGAGTCCACGGTGGGGGAGGGCATCACCATCCAGCCGCACTCCAGCGAGCCGGTCCTGCTGTCCACGCTCACGGACGAGAAGCAGGAGAACCTCACCGTCCATGTGAACGTCCGCAGCGGACGCGTGGGCGCCGCGGTACAGGCGCTGGACGACAAGCTCGGCGGCGACTGGCTGGCCGCGTCCACCGACCCGACGGGCAGCCTCGTCCTGCCGGGCATCCCCAAGGACGCCACCGCGGTGCGCCTGGTCGCCTTCACCCCCGGCGACTCCGACGCGGACCTGAAGGTGGCGCTCTCCTCGCCGACGGGTCAGATCACTCCGGCCGGCAACGAGACGCTGCACGTCAAGGCGGGCATGACCACCGCGGTCGACCTCGGCGACCTCACCCGCGGCGAGGCCGGCTCCCTGATCCTGACCCCCACCGACCAGTCCGTGCCGGTGGTCGCCGCGCTGCGGGTCGTACGCGGCAAGGGGTCGAAGCAGGAGACGGCGTTCATCCCCGCCACCCGACCGGTCGGCACGCGTGCGACGTCCGCCGACAACAGCGCCAAGGGCACGACCCTCTCACTGGTCGCACCCGGCCGGGCGGCGGAGGTCAAGGTCACCGCGTCGGCGGGCAGCGACGGCGGTACGGCCGTCACGAAGACGTACACGATCAAGGCGGGCACCACCGAGAACGTCGAGGCACCGACCCCGAGCGGCGGGAAGGGCACGTACGCCCTGACGGTCGAGCCGGTCTCCGGCGGCCCGGTCTACGCGGCGCGGATGCTGGCGGCCACGGAGGACGGCGTGCCGGGCTTCACCATCCAGACACTCCCTGACGACCGGGGAACGGTGGCGGTACCGGAGGCGGACCAGGACCTGTCGGTGCTGCAGAAGTAGGGCGGGCCGCGGAAGCGGGGGCGGTCAGCGCGATGCGGAGCAGTGCGCATGCCGAGCAGTGCGCATGCGGATCAGCGGGAGGTTCAGTCCTCGCCGTACCGCGGATCCACCGTCTCGGGAGTCAGCCCCAGCAGCTCGGCGACCTGCTCGACCACGATCTCGTGCACGAGGGCGGCCCGCTCGTCCCGCGCTTTCGTGCGAATCTCCACCGGGCGCCGGTACACGATCACCCGGGCAGGCCGGCCGTCCCGGGAGGGAATCGTGCCGCCCAGAGGAACGGCCTCGTCGTTCCAGACCTCCCCGGGAGCTTCCAGCCGCGGTACCTCGAGCACCAGGAAATCGATGTCGGCCAGCTGCGGCCACCGCCGCTCCAGACGCTCCACGGAGTCCTGCACCAGGTCCGCGAACGCCTCGGCACGGCTCGCCGCGAGCGGCACCTGCGGAGGCGCGATCGGCCCGCGCATGCCCCGACCGTGGCGATCACGACGGCGGGGCCCGGGTCCGGCGGCACGAGGCGGTACGGGGTTGTCCATCACTGGTGAAGCGTAGTCCCCGCCGGGCCCGGGTGCCCGACGCCCACGCGGCGGCGCGGACCGCTTCCGTGCATCCCGGGCGGCATGTCGGCAGTTGACCATTCCAGCCAAGGTTGGGCTCGATTCCGTATCCCTCCAAGACCGTCGATCTCAAGGCAATTGACATGGTTTGTGCCGGGTGGTGACCGCTTCCAGAACCGTCCGGCCTTTCGGACGCGTCTGTCGTCGCAGGTCAGCGAGGTGGGGCTGAAGGGGCATGTGGGGCGTTTCACACCACGACACGGTGGAGTGACCTCGGGGGGAGTCGTCGCGGCCCGCTCAAGAGTGCGGTACCGTCCAACGTCGTGAGCCCTGTACGTCGCTGTTCGCGCACCGCTTGCGGCCGTCCCGCCGTCGCGACGCTGACGTACGTCTACGCCGACTCGACTGCGGTCCTCGGCCCGCTCGCCACCTACGCCGAACCCCACTGCTACGACCTGTGCGCCGAGCACTCCGAGCGCCTCACCGCCCCGCGCGGCTGGGAGGTCGTCCGCCTCGTCGACGGCTCGGCTCCGGCCCGGCCGAGCGGCGACGACCTGGAAGCGCTTGCCAACGCCGTGCGTGAGGCGGCCCGTCCGCAGGAGCGGGCGGCCGGGGCCGGTGGCGGCGGGCGAGGGGCGGACCCGATGGAGGTCGCGCGCCGCGGCCATCTCCGGGTCCTGCGCTCCCCGGACAACTGACCTTCTCCGCCCCCTCCTTGGGCAGGCACGTTCCGCCTTCTCGTGAACGCGCGTTTCCCCGAGTGATGCACGCCCATTGACGGGCGGTTGTTGCGGACACGACCATTCCAGTTACGTCGAAACGAGAAATCGCTTTCCGCATGACGGAATCGAGGGCTCCCGTGTACGTCCAGGAACTGGAACCCGTCGCCGGCTCACTCGGCCTGTCCGCCCTGGTGGCCGCCCTACCCCTGGTGATCGTCCTGGTCCTGCTCGGCGGCGTCCGTATGAAGGCGCACCTGGCGGGCCTCACCGGCCTCCTGGCGGCCGCTCTGGTCGCCTGGCTCGCGTACGGCATGCCGCTGGGCCAGACGGTCTCCAGCGCCGCCCAGGGAGCGGTCTTCGGCCTCTTCCCCATCCTGTGGATCGTCGTCAACGCCCTCTGGGTGTACCGGATGACGGTCCGCACCCGGCACTTCGACATCCTGCGCCGCTCCTTCGGACGGCTGTCGGACGACCCGCGCATCCAGGCCCTCGTGGTCGCCTTCTGCTTCGGCGCCCTCCTGGAGGCCCTCGCCGGCTTCGGCGCGCCCGTCGCCATCTGCTCGGTCATGCTCGTGGCGCTCGGCTTCGACCCGGTGCGCGCCGCTGTCGTCGCCCTGGTCGCCAACACCGCGCCGGTCGCCTTCGGCGCGATGGGCACACCGGTCGTGACCCTCGCCCAGGTCACCGAGCTGCCCCTGGACACCGTGGCGTCCGTGGTGGGCCGTCAGACGCCGCTGCTGGCCCTCGTCGTGCCGCTGGTGCTGGTCTGGCTGGTGGACGGGCGGCGCGGGCTGCGCGAGACCTGGGTGCCCGCCCTGGTGTGCGGAATCGCCTTCGCCATAGCCCAGTTCGCCGCCTCCAACTACGTCTCCGCGCAACTCGCCGACATCGGCGCCGCCTTGGCCGGCGCGGGCGCCCTGGTCGCCGTACCGCACGCGCGCAGGCCCGCCGCCGAGCCCGTACGCGCGGCCGTGCTCACCGGCGCACGCAGCGAGGACCTGGACGAGGACGACCCGCACCGCGAAGTCCTGCGCGCCTACGCCCCGTACGGGCTGATCGTCGTGATCTTCTCCGTCGCCCAGATCCCGGCGATCAAGGACTGGCTGGCCAAGGCGACACAGACGTACGACTGGCCCTTCCTGAACGTCGTGAACGCGGACGGCGACCCGGTCGGCGCGAACGTCTTCATGTGGCCCATCGTGTCCACGGGCGGCACGCTCGTGCTGCTCGCGGGCCTCCTCACGGCGGTCGTTCTCGGTGTGCACGCGCGCGTGGCGGCCAGAGAATGGGCCGCCACGGTGTACGAGTTGAGGTTCGCGATCCTCACCGTGACGTCCGTCCTGGCCCTCGCCTACGTCATGAACCTCTCCGGACAGGCCGCCACCATCGGCCACTTCGTGGCGGCGGCCGGCGCGGGGCTGGCCTTCCTCTCCCCGGTCCTCGGCTGGTTCGGCGTGGCCGTCTCCGGCTCGGACACCTCGGCCAACGCGCTCTTCGGAGCGCTGCAGGTGACCGCGGCCCGCGAGTCCGGCCTGTCGCCCGAACTCCTGGCAGCCGCCAACAGTTCGGGCGGCGTCCTCGGCAAGATGATCTCGCCGCAGAACCTCACCATCGCCTGCGCGGCCGTGGGCCTCGCCGGCCGCGAGGGGGACCTGCTGCGCAAGGTCCTGCCCTGGAGCATCGGGCTGCTGCTGGTGATGTGTCTGATCGTGGTCGGGCAGAGTTCGCCGGTGCTGGGCTGGATGCTGCCCTGACGGCATCATTCCGCTTCTGACCTGAGGTTACGGCTGGGAGTCACTCAGGTACCGCACCGTCCACTGTCAGTGGTTGCGGGTAGTTTGTGGTGACCAGAGGACTTTCAGAAGGGGTGGCCGTGGCCGCTGATCTCTCCCAGCTCGTGAAGGCGTACGACGTGCGCGGTGTCGTTCCGGACCAGTGGGACGAGCCGCTCGCCGAGCTCTTCGGGGCCGCGTTCGTCCAGGTGACCGGCGCGAGCGCGATCGTGACCGGACACGACATGCGGCCCTCGTCGCCCGGGCTGTCGGCCGCCTTCGCGCGCGGAGCCGCGGCCCGCGGTGTGGACGTCACCGAGATCGGCCTGTGCTCGACCGACCAGCTGTACTACGCATCGGGCTCGCTGAACCTGCCGGGCGCGATGTTCACCGCCTCGCACAACCCGGCCCAGTACAACGGCATCAAGATGTGCCGCGCCGGCGCCGCCCCGGTCGGCCAGGACACCGGCCTCGCCGAGGTCCGCGCACTGGTCGAGGAGTGGAGCGAGACGGGCGGCCCCGAACCGGCCGCGACGACGGGAACGATCACGCGGCGGGACACCCTGGGGGACTACGCGGCCTACCTCCGCGCCCTCGTCGACCTGACTTCTGTCCGCCCCCTGAAGGTCATCGTCGACGCGGGCAACGGCATGGGAGGCCACACCGTCCCGACGGTCTTCGAGGGCCTGCCCCTGGACCTCGTGCCCATGTACTTCGAGCTGGACGGCACCTTCCCCAACCACGAGGCCAACCCCCTGGACCCGGCCAACCTCGTGGACCTCCAACAGCGCGTCCGCGAGGAGAGCGCCGACCTCGGCATCGCCTTCGACGGCGACGCCGACCGCTGCTTCGTCGTCGACGAGAACGGCGACCCGGTCTCCCCTTCCGCGATCACGGCCCTGGTGGCCTCCCGCGAACTCGCCAAGCACGGCGGCAAGGGCACGGTCATCCACAACCTGATCACCTCCTGGTCGGTGCCGGAGGTCGTCAAGGAGAACGGCGGCACACCGGTACGCACACGCGTGGGCCACTCCTTCATCAAGGCCGAGATGGCCAGGACCGGCGCGATATTCGGCGGCGAACACTCCGCGCACTACTACTTCGCGGACTTCTGGAACGCCGACACGGGCATGCTCGCCGCCCTGCACGTCCTCGCCGCCCTCGGCGGCCAGGACGGCACCCTCTCCGCCCTCGTCGCCCAGTACGACCGCTACGCCGACTCCGGCGAGATCAACTCCACGGTCGACGACCAGACCGCCCGCCTGGCCGCCGTCAGGGCCGCGTACGAGGGCCAGGACGGCGTCACCCTGGACGAACTGGACGGCCTCACCATCACCGCCGCCGACTGGTGGTTCAACGTCCGCCCCTCCAACACGGAGCCGCTGCTGCGCCTGAACGCGGAGGCGAGGGAAGAGGCCGTGATGGCGAAGGTGCGGGACGAGGTACTGGGGATCATCCGGGGCTGAGCTTCGGCCGGGGTGCAGCTATGGCCCGCACAGCCGCACCCCGGCCCGGCCCAACCCCGCCACCCCACCCCTCCCGGCGGTAACCTGACCAGGCACATCCGCACAGGCACACGTACCAGCGCATCCCCGAAGGGACACACCCCATGCCGCTCGAAGCCGGCCTCCTGGAGATCCTCGCCTGCCCGGCCTGCCACGCCCCCCTCAAGGAGCAGGACACCGAGCTGATCTGCACCGGCCAGGACTGCGGCCTGGCGTACCCCGTCCGCGACGGCATCCCCGTCCTCCTCGTCGACGAGGCCCGCCGCCCCGCGTAAGCGACGACCTGGCGACCCGGAGACCCGCGAACCCGACGACCCGGCGACCGGAGGCTGCCCGCCCATGCTCGACGAATCGCTGCTCGACACCCCCGAGGCACTCTCGGAGGCCGACCACCGCGGCCTGCTCCGCGGCGCCGCCGAAGCAGGCGCCCGCGTCCGCACCGCCGCCCGCCACGCCGCCGAGGCCGGCGTGGGCGACCTCAAACCCGACGGCCGCCCCCGCGCCGTCCTCATCGCGGGCCCCGGCGCCGCCGCCACCCACGCCGCCGACCTCCTCGGCACGCTCGCCGGAGCCGGCAGCCCCGTCACCCGCCTGGCCCCCTCCGGCGTCGCGCCCGCCGCGGGCGCCATGCGCTGGGAGCTGCCTGGCTGGGCCGGCTCCGTGGACCTGCTGCTGATCGCGACCCCCGACGGCAGCGAGCCGGGCCTGTCCCTGCTCGCCGAACAGGCCTACCGCCGCGGCTGCAGCGTCGTCGCCGTGGCCCCGCCCCGCTCCCCGCTCGCCGAGGCGGTCGACGGCGCCCACGGCCTCTTCGTACCGATGGCGACCGCCCCGTACGACCAGGACGAACCCCTCGCCGCCTCCGCCCCCGGCGTGCTGTGGGCGCTGCTCACCCCGCTCCTCGCGCTCCTGGACCGCACCGGCCTGCTCGCCGCCCCGCCCGACGCCCTGGAGAAGGTCGCCGACCGCCTCGACCGGATCGCCGAGCGCTGCGGGCCCGCCATCGCGACCTACAGCAACCCGGCCAAGACCCTGGCCGCCGAGCTCGCCGACGCCCTCCCGGTCATCTGGACCGAGGGCACCTCCGCGGGCCCCGCCGGCCGTCGGTTCGCCGCCGCGCTCGCCGAGCTGTCCGGCGCCCCGGCCGTCGTCGCCGAACTGCCCGAGGCACTCGCCGCGCACAGCGCCCTGCTCGCGGGCCCGCTCGCCGCGAGCGCCGACCCGAACGACTTCTTCCGCGACCGCGTCGAGGAGCCGCCCGCCCTGCACGCGCGCGTGGTGCTCCTCCGCGACCGCCCGATCGGCGGCCTCACCGCCGCCCCCGCCGCCCGTGACCTGGCCCTCAGCCACGACACGCCGATCAGCGAACTGGAGCCGGAGTCCGGCGACGAACTGGAGACCCTCGCGGAACTGATCGCCGTCACCGATTTCGCCGCCGTTTACCTGGCGCTCGCTTCGAGAGCCTGATCTGGTCCCGCGCCTTGTGACCAGCGCCCGCCGAGCAGCGTACGTACGGAGACAGAGACACAGCATGGACCGCCTCGACAACACCGTCCGCCCCTACGCCTGGGGTTCCACCACAGCGATCCCGAAGCTGCTCGGCACCGACCCGACCGGCGAACCGCAGGCGGAGATGTGGATGGGCGCCCACCCGGGCGCCCCCTCGCGCACCGCCCGCGGCACGCTCGTCGACGTCATCGAGGCCGCCCCCGAGCGCGAACTGGGCGAGCAGGCCGTGGCCAAGTTCGGCCCCCGCCTGCCCTTCCTCCTCAAGATCCTCGCCGCCGGCGCCCCGCTCTCCCTCCAGGTGCACCCCAACCTCGCCCAGGCCAAGGAGGGGTACGAGGACGAGGAGCGCCGCGGCATCCCCGTGGACGCCGGCCACCGCAACTACAAGGACGCCAACCACAAGCCCGAACTCCTCTGCGCCCTCACCGAGTTCGACGGCCTGTGCGGCTTCCGCACCCCGGCCGAGGCCGCCGACCTCCTCGACGGCCTCGGCGTCGACTCCCTCAAGCCGTACGTCGACCTCCTGCACGCCCAGCCGGAGGAGGCCGCCCTGCGCGAGGTCCTCACCGCGATCCTCACCGCCGACCGCGAGGAAATGGCCCGCACGGTCCACGAGGCCGCGGCCGCCTGCACCCGCCTCGGCGGCGACTTCGCGCCCTACGCCGACATCGCCCACCACTACCCGGGCGACCCCGGAGTCATCGCCGCGATGCTCCTCAACCACGTCCGACTCCAGCCCGGCGAGGCCCTGTTCCTCGGCGCCGGCATCCCGCACGCCTACCTGAGCGGCCTCGGCGTCGAGATCATGGCCAACTCCGACAACGTCCTGCGCTGCGGACTGACCCCCAAGCACGTCGACGTCCCCGAACTCCTGCGCATCGTCCGCTTCGAGGCCGGCGACCCGGGCGTGCTGCGCCCGGAGGCGTCCCCCGACGGCGAAGAGGTCTACGAGACCCCGATCGACGAGTTCCGGCTCTCCCGGTACGTCCTCCCGGAGGGCGCCGCCACCCACGACCTCACCCGTGCTACCCCGCAGATCCTGCTCTGCGCGGCAGGCACGGTCCAGGCGGGCGAGCATGAACTGACCCCCGGTCAGTCGGTCTTCGTCCCCGCCGGGGAACAAACCGAAGTGTCCGGGAACGGCACGGTCTTCCGGGCGACCGTCGTCGTCTGAAGCGACCACTTGGTGCCCTGGCACGCTGGAGCCCTGCCGGGCTGCAACAATGGCGCACCGCAAAGGACGGGCAAAGCCCGGGACGGCGTACGAAGGGACAACGCGAACACATGAGCGCGTCAGGCGGCACCAAGGCGATCGTGGCGGCACTCGTCGCCAACCTCGCGATCGCGGTAGCGAAGTTCGTGGCGTTCATCTTCAGTGGATCGTCATCGATGCTCGCCGAGTCCGTGCACTCACTCGCGGACTCCGGCAACCAGGCCCTGCTGCTCGTCGGCGGCAAGAAGGCCCAGCGCGAGGCCACCCCGCAACACCCCTTCGGCTACGGCCGCGAGCGGTACATCTACGCCTTCCTCGTCTCGATCGTCCTCTTCTCGGTCGGCGGCATGTTCGCGATCTACGAGGGCTACGAGAAGATCAAGCACCCCCACGAGATCGACCACTGGTACTGGCCGGTGGGCGTCCTGGTGTTCGCGATCATCGCGGAGACGTTCTCCTTCCGGACGGCCATCAAGGAGTCCAACCCCCTGCGCGGCCAGCGGTCGTGGAAGGACTTCGTCCGCCACGCCAAGGCCCCCGAGCTGCCCGTCGTGCTCCTGGAGGACCTGGGCGCCCTGGTCGGCCTGATCCTGGCGCTGGTCGGCGTCAGCATCGCCCTGGCGACCGGCGACGGCGTCTGGGACGGCATCGGCACCCTCTGCATCGGCATCCTGCTCATCCTCATCGCACTCGTCCTGGCCGCCGAGACCAAGTCCCTGCTGCTCGGTGAGTCCGCGGGCATCGAGGAGGTCCGGAAGATCGAGGCCGCGATCGTCGACGGCGACACCGTCACCGCCATCATCCACATGCGCACGCTCCACCTCGGCCCCGAGGAACTCCTGGTCGCCGCCAAGATCGCCGTACAGCACGACGACACGGCCACCAAGATCGCCACCGCCATCAACGCCGCCGAGTCCCGCATCCGCGAGGCGGTCCCCCTCGCCTGCGTCATCTACCTCGAACCGGACATCTACAGCGAGACCGAGGCCGCCAAGGGCGCCGACCCCGAGGCCACCCCGGGCGGCCCGACACCGCACGACGCCGGCCACTGATTTCTCGTACGTCCGTCCAGTCCGCCTGTGTCGTACGGCAACGGGGTCCACCGAGTCGCTCGGTGGACCCCGTTGTGCGCCTACCGGATCTCGCCGAGTACGCCGAGCACCGCGGCCTCGTCCGCGGCGGTCGTCAGCCGCTCCCGGAACCCGGCGTCCGTCAACTTCCGCGACAGCAGCGCCAGAATCCGCAGATGCTCGTCACCCGCGGCCGCCTCCGGTACGGCGATCATGAAGACGAGCTTGGCCTTCGTCCCGTCCAGCGAGCCCCACTCGACCCCCTCGACGGACCGCGCGAACCCGACCACGGGTGCGGTCACCGCGTCCGTCTTGGCATGCGGAATCGCGATCTCCTCGCCCAGCCCGGTCGTGCCCTGCTCCTCGCGCCGCAACGCCGTCCGCACGAGCTCGTCCCCGTCCGCCACCTTGCCGCTGCGCGCGAGCAGCCCCGCCATCTCCCGGATGGCGGCCTCCTTGTCACGCGCGTCGAGCGAGACCTTCACGGTCCGCTCGGTGAGGTAACCGGAGAGGACCGCGTCACGGCCGTCGGCTTCACCCGACGCCGTCTCTGTGGCAGATGCGCTCGCGCCCGCCGCCGCACCCCCGACAGCGGCCTGCCGCGCTACGACGGCCCCCGCGCCCACCCCGACCAACGCGGGCTCGGCTCCCACCGGGCCCCCGCCGACGACGGACACCCCCCGCCGCTTCCGCTCACTGATGTCGACCAGCGCGACCGTCGTCAACGCCGTTACCACCGTGCCGATCACCACGGCCACGAAGAACATCGGCACCCCGCTCACCGCGCCCAGCACCGCCACGATCGGCCCGCCGTGCGGCACCGCGTCCTCGACCCCGGCCTGCCCGGCGATCGCACCTGCCACCGCGCCGCCCAGCATGTTCGCCGGGATGACCTGCGCGGGCCGCGCCGCCGCGAACGGGATCGCGCCCTCGGAGATGCCGAAGCAGCCCATGAACAGCGAGGCGAGCCCCGTCTCCCGCTCCTGCTCGGTGTACAGCCGCTTCCGTATCAGCGTGGCCAGGCCCTGCCCCAGCGGCATCACCGGGATCGCGGCCGCGCACATGCCCATGACCGTCTGGTTGCCGGTCGCGATGAGCCCGGCGCCGAAGAGGAACGCCGTCTTGTTGACCGGCCCGCCCATGTCGAAGGCGATCATGAGCCCGAGAATCGCGCCCAACAGGATCGCGCTCGTGCCCGTCATCCCGCTGAGCCAGTCGGTCAGATGCTCGAAGACCCAGGAGATCGGCTCCCCGATGACGTAGATGAAGAACAGCCCGAGCGCCGTGGTCGCCACGATCGGTATCACGATGATCGGCATGATCGGCTGCACGAACTTCGGGACCCTGACCTTCTTGATCCACAGCACCAGATACCCGGCGAGAAACCCGGTCACGATCGCCCCGATGAAGCCGGCGCCCGCCTTCGAGTCGTACAGCGACCCGGTGTTGGCGATCCAGCCACCGATCATGCCCGGCACGAGCGCGGGCCGGTCCCCGATGGCGTAGGCGATGTATCCGGACAGGATCGGCACCATCAGCGTGAAGCCGATGACGCCGATGTTGTTCACGTCCATCCAGAAGGAGTCCTTCGGGATGACGAGACCCCCGGAGGGATCGGTGTGCCCGCCGAGCGACAGCGAGACGGCGATCAGCAACCCGCCGACCACCACGAACGGAATCATGTAACTGACTCCGTTCATCAGCGCCTTGTACCCGACGCTCCGCTCCTTGCCGCCGCTCTCGGAGGCAGGCTTGATCGAGCCACCCTCGGTGTGCACCGGCGCCGACCGCACCCGCTCGATCAGCCGCTCGGGGTGGTGAATGCCCTCCGCCACCCCGACGGTGAGGACCCGCTTGCCCACGAAACGGCTCAGGTCCACGTCCTTGTCCGCGGCGACGATGACACCGTCCGCAGTTCTGACATCGTTGTCACCTAGTACGTTTTCGGCCCCGATAGACCCTTGCGTCTCCACCTTCATGTCGATACCGCGGCTCTCGGCGGCCTGCGCGAGTCTCTCCGCCGCCATGTACGTGTGTGCGATGCCGGTCGGACACGCGGTCACCGCGAGCAGCTTCAACTGCCTGCGCTCGCCATCGCCGCTGCCCGTGGGGGGAGGGCCGGCCGGACTGGTCACGTCGATCTCCTAACGCCTTTGTCACACGGAACGCCGTCCCGGACGCCCCGCGGGATCGATCAGAGGTTCCGATCTCCCCGCATCCTCCAACACCCGCACCCAGGCTCAAAGGCCCGAAAGTCCCCTATCCTCCAGGTCTGTTGCACGACGTCCTCCCGTTCGTAGGTGTCCTGTTATCGCCGTACGGCCGCGCACCACCGATCCCGACGACACCTCGTGTTCGGCGCGATGTGTTCGGAGGCGGACTGGGGACGGCCGGGCCCACCGGTGTAGCTTGGGTGGGAGCCAGACGTCGCTGCTGATGGCGGTCGGGCGGTCCCTCCACGGACCGACCGAGGGAGAGAGGGCCTCCGACGGACTGCGCTGCGCGCACGCGGGCATGCCTGTGTCCTCCTTCGGGGCACCCCTGTGTCCGCCGCCGCGCAGACCAGCCGTACCCACCTCGACCCAAACTCCAGGAGCAGCTCGTATGACGACTGTCGACAACCGACAGGACTTCAAGGTCGCCGACCTCTCCCTGGCCGAGTTCGGCCGCAAGGAGATCACCCTCGCCGAGCATGAGATGCCCGGCCTGATGTCGATCCGCAAGGAATACGCCGAGGCGCAGCCCCTGGCCGGCGCTCGTGTCACCGGCTCCCTGCACATGACCGTCCAGACCGCGGTCCTCATCGAGACCCTGGTCGCCCTGGGCGCCGAGGTCCGCTGGGCCTCCTGCAACATCTTCTCCACCCAGGACCACGCGGCCGCCGCCATCGCCGTCGGTCCGAACGGCACGCCCGACAACCCGCAGGGCGTTCCGGTCTTCGCCTGGAAGGGCGAGACCCTGGAGGAGTACTGGTGGTGCACGGAGCAGGCGCTGACCTGGCCGAACACCCCCACCGGCGGCCCGAACATGATCCTGGACGACGGCGGCGACGCCACGATGCTCGTCCACAAGGGCGTCGAGTACGAGAAGGACGGCAAGGTCCCGGACGTCGAGACCGCCGAGTCCGAGGAGCACGGGGTGTTCCTCCAGCTGCTGACCCGCACGGTGGCTGAGAGTCCGCAGAAGTGGACTCAGGTCGCCTCCGAGATCCGCGGCGTGACCGAGGAGACCACGACCGGTGTCCACCGTCTGTACGAGATGCAGCGCGACGGCACCCTCCTGTTCCCGGCGATCAACGTCAACGACGCCGTCACCAAGTCGAAGTTCGACAACAAGTACGGCTGCCGCCACTCCCTGATCGACGGCATCAACCGCGCCACCGACGTCCTCATCGGCGGCAAGACCGCGGTCGTCTTCGGCTACGGCGACGTGGGCAAGGGCTGCGCGGAGTCCCTGCGCGGACAGGGCGCCCGCGTCATCATCACCGAGATCGACCCGATCTGCGCCCTCCAGGCGGCGATGGACGGCTACCAGGTCACGACCCTCGACGAGGTCGTCGACAAGGCCGACATCTTCATCACCACGACCGGCAACAAGGACATCATCATGGCCTCGGACATGGCCAAGATGAAGCACCAGGCGATCATCGGCAACATCGGCCACTTCGACAACGAGATCGACATGGCCGGCCTCGCCAAGATCCCCGGAATCGTCAAGGACGAGGTCAAGCCGCAGGTTCACACCTGGAAGTTCCCCGACGGCAAGGTGCTCATCGTCCTCTCCGAGGGCCGCCTGCTGAACCTGGGCAACGCCACCGGCCACCCGTCCTTCGTGATGTCCAACTCCTTCGCGGACCAGACCCTGGCCCAGATCGAGCTGTTCACCAAGCCCGACGAGTACCCGACCGGCGTCTACGTGCTGCCCAAGCACCTCGACGAGAAGGTCGCCCGCCTCCACCTGGACGCGCTCGGCGTGAAGCTGACCACGCTCCGCCCGGAGCAGGCGGCGTACATCGGCGTCGAGGTCGAGGGCCCGTACAAGTCGGACCACTACCGCTACTGAGCCGGCACCCCGGCTCGCGACGAGCACGTCCGTGCACTGACGCGCTCCCGCAACAGCAGGTCCTCCGAGGCAGGCCCCCGCACCCCCGTGCCGGGGGCCTGCCCCTTTGGCCAATGAGGCCGGACCAGCCCGTCAAGCCCCAGGACCAGGACCCCCATGCCCCGCGGCCGCTATTCGCTCCACGATCCGCACGATCACACCCCCCTCGCAGAAGAGCACTTCCACTGCGCCCCTGGCCCCTCCGGCTGGCGCTACGTCTCTCAACTGACCGCCCCCTCGGGCGATCACAGTGGCTCCGTCGACCTCACCCTCGACGAACTCGGCCGCCCGATCCGCCTCGAACTGCAGGCCGCGAGCTGGCAGGTCCGCGGTGCCGCCCTCGACGGCGTCACCTGGGTCCGCACGGACCCCACCGGAACCCATGCCACAGAAGGCAACGTCCCCGCCCACGCCTTCACCGGCACATCCCCCGCATTCCTCGTCGCCACCACCCGTCTCCTCCGCCTCACCCCCTCCACCACAGCAACCCGGGTACGCCTCGTCGCCTTCACGGACCCGGTCCTCGCACCGCGCACCGTGGACCAGTCCTGGGCCCTGCTGAAAAGAGAAGCACACACCACTGACAACGGCCCTCTGACCGTGGACGAATACCAGGTCACAGCCCTGGACACGGGGGAGCAGCACACCGTTCACATCGCCGGCGACGTGGTGCTCGCGGCACCCGGAATCGAGCTGGAGGATCTCGAATCCCCGCCGTCGGCGTTCGCCTGAGCGGCGACGCGAGCCGCACGTGCGGAGGCCGGGAGCCCGCCGAGCGAATACGGCACTCCCCGCAGCCACCCCACCGGGTCAGGCAGGCGGTACGAACCCAGTGCCGGGACGATCAGCAGCCGTCGTCTCGCGCGACGGCACCACAGGCTGACTCGGCTGCACCGGAGTCTCCGGTTTGCCGCCGATCCGGCCCTCCGCTTGAACACCCGTCGGAACCACAGCGTCCGCGCCTCCTGCCGGAGTGGTCCACGCGCTCTGTGCGGCGGGCTGAGCAGAGGCCCCCGCAGGCTGCACAGCCGGAGGCCCGTACCCACCCGGCGCACCAGCTCCCTGCGGCGCACTCCCGCCCGGCACACCACCACTGCCGGGCCAGCCACCCGCGTACCCGTCACCGACCGGCGCAGCGCCCACCGCCGCCCTAGCGCCGAATGCCCGCCGAGCCTCCCGAGACTGCCGCTCCTGCACGACCGCCGCCAGGTACGCGGCCGGCGGCACGTCCGGCGGCGCCGGAGCCCCCGTACGAGCCGTGAGATCAGCGGCGAGCCGCTCCGCCATGGCCCAACCGACCTGCGGATCCAACTGCTGCATCCGCGTCAGATACTGGCGGATCGCAAGCCACAGGCCATCCGGGACCGCCGAAAGATCAAGCGCCGAGAAACGCCCGGCCAGCCAGGGCGGAGGCGGCGGCACGAAGCCTGTCCGCGTGGCCGGCACCCGTTCCCGTACGACGAGAGTTCCCGCGAACACGTCACCGAGCCGGCGCCCGCGCTCCGAGACGAGCGACGCGATACAGGCGACGACTCCGAACGTCATCAGAATCTCGACCGCACCGATCGCTCCCCGCACCAGCGCATGCCGGAACCGGATCGGCCCGCCGTCGTCCCGCACCACCCGCAGCCCGCACGCCAGCTTCCCGAGCGAACGTCCATGGCTGAGCGTCTCGACTGCGATCGGCGCACCGACCAGTACGAGAAGGAACGCCGCGATCGACAAAGCGACCTGTGCCGCCTCGTCCAGGGAAGCGGTGGAAGCCACCAGAGCGATGGTCACCACGATGTAGGCCGTCACAGCCACGGCCAGATCGATCAGCACGGCCAACGCCCTGCTGGGCAACTTCGCGGGGCGCAACTCAAGCGCCACCGCCTCGCCCGTCACCAGATCACTCACGTCTGTCCGCCGTCCTTCCCCTGGCCTGCCCCGAGAATGGCCAGTCTGCCAAGCTGAGGGCGCATCGCGTCGCAGTACGACAAGCTGACCTCACGACGAACCGCCGACGACCAGCCGAGGAGCAGGCAGACCGATGGACCTCGACGTCTTCGTCACCGCCCACCGGGCCGAGTGGGATCGCCTCGACGCGCTGCTTCGACGCCAGCGCCGTCTCACGGGCGCCGAGGCCGACGAACTCGTCGCCCTCTACCAACGCACCGCCACGCACCTCTCCCTGATCCAGTCCAGTGCTCCCGACCCGCAGCTGACCGGCAGGCTGAGCCAACTGGTGGCACGCGCGCGTAGTGCCGTGACAGGCACCCGTCGCGCCTCCTGGCGCGACGTCACCCGTTTCCTGGCGCACGGCTTCCCCGCCGCGGTCTACAGGTCGCGCCACTGGTGGGTACCTACGGCGCTTCTGTCCACGGTCGTAGCGGCCCTCCTGGGCTGGTGGATCGGCACTCACCCGGAAGTACAGGCATCCATCGCGGCTCCCACCGAACTGCGCGAGCTGACCCGCCCCGGTGGCCAGTACGAGTCGTACTACTCGACCCACCCCGCGGCCTCCTTCGCCGCCCAGGTCTGGACGAACAACGCCCAGGCCGCGGCGATGTGCCTGGTCCTGGGTGTCTTCCTGGGCCTACCGGTCCTCTGGATCCTCTTCCAGAACATGCTCAACCTCGGCGTCGGCTTCGGCCTGATGTCCTCGGCCGGCCGCCTTGACACCTTCCTCGGCCTCGTCCTCCCACACGGCCTCCTCGAACTCACCGCCGTCTTCGTCGCGGCCGGCACAGGCCTGCGCCTCGGCTGGACGGTGATCGACCCCGGCCCGCGCTCCCGACGCTCGGCCCTGGCGGAGGAGGGCCGAGCCGCCGTAGGCATGGCGATAGGTCTCGCGCTCGTCCTCTTCATCTCGGGCGCGATCGAAGGCTTCGTCACCCCCTCCGGCCTGCCCACCTGGGCTCGCATCGGTATCGGCATCGCGGCCGAGTCGGCCTTCCTCGTGTACGTCTACGTTCTGGGTGCCCGTGCGGCCCGCGCCGGCGACACCGGCGACGTCGAGGCAGCCGAGCGCAGCGCCACGGTGCCGACGGCCGCCTGATGTGCGTCGGCCCTCGCTGAGCTGCTACTGTCTCCTTCGCCCCACAGGAGCCGTTGACACGGAGCCGACGGGGAGGTAGATTCAAACAGTTGTCTGGAGCCCGGCATCCATCGGGTTCGGCGACAGTGACAAATCTGTCTGGCTTCAAGAAACGTTGATTTCAAAGAAGCCCCCTTCCCATTAAGTCGGAAACGAACGGCCGGTCAGACCGGCCGAAAACTTCTGATAATGTTGGGAGCGCCGGAAAGGGAAACGCGAGAGCGGGAACCTGGAAAGCACCGAGGAAATCGGATCGGGAAGATCTGGTAGAGTCGGAAACGCAAGACCGAAGGGAAGCGCCCGGAGGAAAGCCCGAGAGGGTGAGTACAAAGGAAGCGTCCGTTCCTTG